>NZ_JBHSBQ010000025.1:0-182288 GCF_042650665.1 Microvirga sp. GCM10011540
CGCCGTGGCGCAGGGCGGCGATGTCGCGCCAGGTTCGGGCGGCGATCCAGGCGAGGCCGAGCAGCGTCACCGGCACGGCGACGAGCCAAAGCGCCTGGATGAGCATCGGCCAGGTGTGAAACTTCGAGAGCCAATCGGCCACGACGCTGTAGGGCTGGTCCATCGTCAAACTCCCCTTGAGACAAACGACCACCAGGAGCCCTGGTGGTCGGGGAGTTGAGAAGCCGTCAGGGACGACCGCGCTGCCCTTTAGGCTTTTCGCCCTGGACATGCGACAGCGCCTCCCCGGCCATAGGCTGGGAAGGCATCGTTGCGGCGGATGCTTGCGCCGCCCTGATGGGGTTCTCACGCCCCGGAGCCGGGTGTGCCCGGCTCTACGGTCAGGCTTAGCATGAGGCGTGGGGACGGGCAAAGCGGGCCGGCGGATGCCCCTCCCGCACCGCCGGGGCCGACATCCTTGCCGGGGAGGCCCGACGGCGTGGCGGGACGGAGCCCTTCACCTCTCCCGTGGGGAGAGGCCGGACCGCAGGTCCGGGTGAGAGGGGCAAGGCTGCCGGATGAGGCGGTGTCTGGCGCGACCTCATTCCCTCCCCCTTGTGGGGAGGGCCAGGGTGGGGGTGTGAGCGATAGCCTATGAAGGTGTGGCGCCCACACCCCCACCTCCACCTCCTCCCCACAAGGGGGAGGAGAGCAGGTCGGCGCTTCCGGTGAGGCTCAAGATCCGTGGGGATCGGCGCCACCCGCGTGAGCCTTCGAACCGGCCGAAACTTGTGGGGAGGAGAGCCGGTCGGCTCCACCCCCGTCATGGCTGGGACAAACCCGGCCATTCACGCCTTCATGCAGCGTTGGGGCCTCCACGCCGTCATTCCGGGGCCGCGCAGCGGAGCCCGGAACCCATAAACACCGATGCATCCGAAGGGATGATCGGCGTCCCACCTCGTTCTGCACCGTCAGCGGCTATGGGTTTCCGGCTTCGCGCGGCCCTTCGGGTCGGGCCCGGCCTGCGGCCGTCCCGGAATGATAGGTGAATGGCGGCACGCGCCTTCATGCGCCAGGGAGACACCGCAGCATTGGCAGAAACGTTCCCACTTTGTTCTTGACACTCGCGCCAAGCTAAGCTATATCGTTCGTGTCCGGTCCACCGAGGGGCGCGCTCGCGAGGCGTCGTGATTGTGGGACCGGACACGGTCCTGCGCCGGAGGGGAACGCACCCTCCTGCGGCAGGAGGCCCAGGCACCCGCCCTGGGGCCGGAGCGGGTCGCAGGCCCGGCCGCACCAGGCGTGCGGCGTTCGCCTGCGGCCGTTCACGGACCAGCGCCGCCTGAACGCCTGAAAAGAACCGTACGCGAGGGGCCATCCGGCTCTTCCCTCTCCACCACCACCCTTCGAGCCGGTTCGCTCCTCGCGCCCCCTCGACCCAGCACGGTTCCGCGCAAAACGCCCGGAGCCCGATTACGCGTGCCCGTTCAAATCCGGCGACCGTCTCCCTCCTGCACTGGAGAGTCTCGTCGGGAACGCTATGGTTCAAGCAACCTCAAACCCGATTCGACCATGCCCGCACAAAAAGCTTCTCCCGAAACCGCCGTCGACCAGCTCACCCCCGAGGAGGCGCGTGCCGAGCATGATGCGCTGGGACGGGAAATCGCCGAGCACGATCAGCGCTACTACGAGGAGGACGCGCCGACGGTTTCGGATGCGGAATACGACGCCCTGCGCCGGCGCTATGAGGCCATCGAGGAGCGCTTTCCCGAGTTCAGATCGGCCGAGAGCCTGACGCAGAAGGTCGGCGCCAAGGCTTCGGAAAAGTTCTCCAAGGTCCGGCATCGGGTGCCGATGCTGTCGCTCGCCAACGGCTTCGCCGACGAGGATGTGGAGGAGTTCGTCGAACGCATCCGCCGCTTCCTGCAGATCAAGCCGGACACGCCGCTCTTCTTCACGGCGGAGCCCAAGATCGACGGGCTGTCCCTGAGCCTGCGCTACGAGAACGGCAGGCTCGTCACGGCGGCCACCCGCGGCGACGGCGCCGTGGGCGAGGACGTGACGGCCAATGCCCGCACGGTCGGCGACATTCCGCAGGTGCTCAAAGGCAAGGACGTTCCGGACGTCCTGGAGGTGAGGGGGGAGGTCTATCTTTCGCACGCCGATTTCGCCGCCATCAACGAGCGGCAGGCGGCGGCGGGCAAGCAGCTCTTCGCCAATCCGCGCAACGCGGCAGCGGGCAGCCTGCGCCAGCTCGACCCGGCCATCACCGCCTCGCGTCCGTTGAGGTTCTTCGCCTATGCCTGGGGCGAGGTCAGCGCCATGCCGGCGACGACCCAGTTCGGCATGATCGAGTGCTTCAAGGTCTTCGGCTTCCAGACCAATCCGCTGACGCGCCGTCTCGGCAGCGTCACCGAGATGCTGGAGCATTACCACGCCATCGAGACCGACCGGGCCAATCTCGGCTACGACATCGACGGCGTCGTCTACAAGGTGGACGATCTCTCCCTGCAGCAGCGCCTGGGCTTCGTGTCCCGCTCGCCGCGCTGGGCGCTGGCGCACAAGTTCCCGGCCCAGCAGGCCGTGACGGTGCTGGAGGACATCGAGATCAATGTGGGCCGCACGGGCTCGCTCAACCCCATCGCCAAGCTCAAGCCCGTGACGGTGGGCGGCGTCGTGGTCTCGAACGCGACCCTGCACAACGAGGACTACATCCGCGGCATCGGCGGCAACGGCGAGAAGATCCGCAACGGAATCGACATCCGCATCGGCGACACGGTGGTGGTCCTGCGGGCCGGCGACGTGATCCCCAAGGTGCTCGACGTGGTGCTCGACAAGCGACCGGCCGACGCCAAACCCTACGAGTTCCCGACCCAGTGCCCCGCCTGCGGCAGCCATGCGGTGCGCGAGGTCAATCCCCGCACCGGCAAGGAGGATGCGGTGCGCCGCTGCACCGGCGGTCTCATCTGCCCGGCGCAGGCCCGCGAGCGGCTCAAGCATTTCGTGTCGCGCAACGCCTTCGACATCGAGGGCATGGGCGAGCAGCGCATCGAGGAGTTCTATGCCGAGGGGCTGGTTCAGCGCCCGCAGGACATCTTCACCCTCCAGGCCCGCAACGAGCGCAGCCTCAAGCGGCTGGAGAACCGGGAGGGCTGGGGCGCGACCAGTGCCCGGAACCTGTTCGACGCCATCGAGGCGCGCCGCAACATCGCGCTCAACCGCTTCATCTTCGCGCTCGGCATCCCGCATGTGGGCGAAACCTCGGCCCGTCTGCTGGCGCGCCATTTCGGCACCTTCGAGGCCCTGCGCGAAACCGCGAAGGCCGCGGCCGATCCGGGCTCCGAGGCCCATGCGGACCTCACCTCCATCGGCGGCATCGGGCCGGTGGTGGCCGAGGCCATCATCGAGTTCTTCAAGGAGAAGCACAACGAGGAGATGCTCGACGCGCTTCTCGCGCAGGTCACGACGGAGCCCGTCGAGACGGTCGCCGCCGCCAATTCTCCCGTGGCGGGCAAGACCGTGGTCTTCACCGGCTCCCTCGAACAGATGACCCGGGAGGAGGCCAAGGCCATGGCCGAGCGCCTGGGCGCCAAGGTGGCGGGCTCGGTGTCGAAGAAGACCGATATCGTCGTCGCGGGGCCGGGGGCGGGCTCGAAGCTCAACAAGGCGAAGGAGTTCGACGTCCAGGTCATGGACGAGGACGGCTGGTTCGCCCTCGTCGGCCGGGGGTGAGACTCCTGTGCAAGACGGACCGCGCCTGATGTGCCATGATGCCGGCCATGACGGTGATGAAGCCTGAGGTTTCGCTCGATCCCGACCAGAGGGACGCGGGCGACGTGACGCATTTCTGGCGGGTGCCCCGGCACCACGGCCTCGATTGCCTGCGCGCGACCTTCCGCCGTCACGCCTATGCCCGCCACACCCACGACACCTATGCGGTCGCGGCCATCGTGGCGGGATGCGAGACCTTCTTCCACCGGGGCGAGCAGCATTATGCGGGTCCCGGCACCATCGCGGTCGTCTGTCCGGACGAGATCCATGACGGGGAGCCCTATGGCGGGGGCTTCGAATACCGCACCTTCTATCCCTCGCCCGAGCTGATGCACGAGATCGCCGAGGAGGTCGCGGGGCGCCCGCTCTCGCGCCCGCCCTGGTTCCGGCGCTCGGTGATGGACGATCCCGAACTCGCCTGGGCCCATGCCCAGCTCCATGCCTGCCTGTGCGTCGACGACGGCTGGACCTCCGAAATGGAGCAGGATACGCGCCTGATCGACTACCTGGCCCGCCTGATCGCCCGCTGGGCCGATCTCGACGGCCTGCCGCCCGCCCGCGGCTGCTCCAAGGGAATTGCCCGGGTGCGCGACTATCTCGACGCCCATCTCGGCGAGGAGGCGGAACTCGCGCAGCTGGCCCGGATCGCCGGATTGTCGCGCAGCCACTTCATCCGGGCTTTCCGCAACGAGACGGGTCTCACGCCCCATGCCTATCTGCTCGACCGCCGCTTCCGCGCCGCGACCCGGCTGCTCGGGCAGGGCGAGGCTCCGGGCGACGTGGCCGCCGCCTGCGGCTTCTTCGACCAGAGCCACCTCAACCGGGTCTTCAAGGCCCGCATGGGCGTGACGCCGGGGATCTACCGCGCCGTCTGAAACAGCACTTTCATCCAAGACGGCATCTCGCCGGTCCTGCATAACGCCGGAAAGCGAGCATGACCATGGACCAGGCAAATCCCTACCGGACCGATTTCGGGCGCGAGTTCCGCGCCGGCCTGCGCGACATCGCGCCGGCCGCCATCGCGGCCATTCCCATCGGCCTTCTCTTCGGCGCGGTCGCGGTCGCCAAGGGGCTGTCTCCGGCGGAGATCGCGCTGATGTCCGCCCTCGTCTTCGCGGGCGGGGCGCAGTTCGCGGCCATCGAGACCTGGGTGCATCCGGCGCCCATCGCGGCGCTGGCCTTCGCGACCTTCCTCATCAACGTGCGGCATGTGCTCATGGGCGCTTCGCTCTCGCCCAAGATACGGCTCTCGCGGGCCCAGGAGTTCTTCGCCTTCTACTTCATGACCGACGAGTCCTGGGCGCTGTCCGAACGGCGCGCCCTCGACCGTCCTGTGACCGGAGCCTATTGGGTGGCCATGGCGGCGGCTCTCTACGTGAACTGGGTCGCGTCCACGGCCGTCGGGGCCGTTCTCGGCTCCTTCCTGGGCGATCCGGCGCGGCTCGGAGCGGATTTCGCCTTCACGGCGCTCTTCATCGGCCTCATCGCGGGCTTCGGCCGCAGCCGCGTAACCCTGGTCACCGTCGCCGTCAGCGCGATCGTGGCGGCCCTGGTCCACCACTTCGTCGGCGCGCCCTGGCATGTGGCCTGCGGGGCGATGGCCGGCATCGCGGCCGCCTATCTGGCGGCTCCCGAAGGAGCACGGGCATGAGCGTGGGCACGACCACCCTTCTCGCCATCCTGGCCATGGCCGCGGTGACCTATGTCACCCGCATCGCCGGTCTCTTCGTGGCCGACCGGCTGGTGCTGACCGGCCGCGCCAAGGCGGCTTTCGACGCCATTCCTCCCGCCGTACTGGTGGCCGTCATCGCCCCGACGGCGCTCACGACCGGATGGGCCGAGGCGGCAGCGGCGGCCATCACGGCCTTCGCGGCATTCCGCCTGCCGCTGCTCGCAACCGTCGCGGTCGGCGTGGCATCGGTGGTGGTGCTGCGGACCGTGATCTGACAGGCTCAGCCGTCATTCCGGGGCGGCTCCCCCTCGTCATTCCGGGGCCGCCAAAGGCGGAGCCCGGAACCCATAAACACCATAGTCTCAGAAGAAAGCGATCAGCGTACCGCTCTATCCTGAACCGTCAGCGTTTATGGGTTCCGGGCTCTCGCTAACGCTCGCTCCGGAATGACGAAGGTTTACGCCACGGGCCGCGTCGCCTGTTCCAGCCATGCCAGCGTCTCGGCATCGAGCTCGGTTGCGAACTTCTCCCGGACCTGGGCGTGATAGTCGTTCAGCCATGCGATCTCGCCCTCGGTCATGATCGACGGCTCCACGAGGCGCAGGTCGATGGGCGAGAAGGTGAGGGTCTCGAAGCCGAACATCTCGCGGTCGCCGCCGGGGATGGTCCGCGGCTCGACCAGGATCAGGTTCTCGATGCGGATGCCGTAGGCGCCCGGCTTGTAGTAGCCCGGCTCGTTCGACAGCATCATGCCGATTTCGAGCGGGGTATGGCCGGTCTTGGCGATCCGCTGCGGGCCCTCGTGGACCGAGAGATAGCTGCCGATGCCGTGGCCGGTGCCGTGGTCGAAGTCGAGCCCGGCCTGCCACAGGGGCTGGCGGGCGAAGCTGTCGAGCTGTGCGCCCGTCGTGCCCTTGGGAAAGACCGCCTGGGCGATGGCGATATGGCCCTTCAGGACCCGGGTGAAGCGGTCCTTCATCTCGGGCGTCGGCTCGCCGACCACTATGGTGCGGGTGATGTCCGTCGTGCCATCCTCGTACTGCGCTCCGGAATCGATGAGGAAGATCTGGTTGCGCTCGATGGGGCGGTTGCTGGAGCCGGTCACCCGGTAATGGGGCAGGGCGGCATTGGGGCCGGCGCCCGAGATGCTCGGGAAGGAGACGTTCTTGAGGGCCCCCGTCTCGATGCGGAAAGCCTCCAGGGCTTCCACGGCGTCGATCTCGGTCAGCTTGCCCGTGGGGGCCTCCCGGTCGAGCCAGGCGAGGAAGCGAGCAACGGCGATCCCGTCCCGCAGATGGGCGGAGCGCGAGCCGGCGATCTCGGCCTGGTTCTTGACCGCCTTCATCAGCGAAACCGGGTCCGCGCCCACATCGACCTTGCCGCCCGCGGACTCGATGCGTCGGATCAGGGCGACCGCTCCGGTGGCGGAGTCGATGCGGACCTTCCGGCCCTCGTGCCCGAGTTCCTCCAGGGCGCCCTGGAAACCGCTGATCGGCACGAACTCGGCGAGGTCCCCGACGGCCGCGCCGGCCTCGTTGGTCATCTTGGCCGGGTCGAAGAAGAGGCTCGCGGGGCCCTCGAGAGGAATGATCGCATAGCCCAGGGGCAGGGGCGTGTGGCCCACATCCCCGCCGCGCAGGTTGAACGACCAGGCGAGATTGTGCGGGTCGGAAATCACCAGGGCGTCGACTTTCGCCTCCGCCATCTTCCGGCGGATGCGCTCGAGCTTCGAGGAGGCGTCCTCGCCCGCATAATCGCCCGGGTGGGGCCGCACCGGGGCCTGCGGCGGGGCCGGCCGGTCGACCCAGATCACGTCGACCAGATTGATGTCCACCGGGGCCAGGCTTCCGCCCGCACGGGCGACCGCCTTCTCCAGACGCTTGAGGCCGTCACTGGTGTGAAGCCAGGGATCGTAGGCCAGGACTCCCCCGGGAGGCAGGTGGGCGGCGATCCAGTCCTCCGCCGAGGTCTCCGCCATCTGGACCGGGGTGATCACCGAGGTGTCCACCTGCTCCGCGGCCTGGACCGTATAGCGCCCATCCACCACGAGGGCCGCCTCGCTCTGGAGAATCACCGCGGTGCCGGCGGAACCGGTGAAGCCCGTCAGCCAGGCGAGGCGCTCCGCGCTCTTCGGGACGTACTCGCCCTGGTGCTCGTCCGCGCGGGGCACGACGAAGCCCTCGAAGCCGCGGCGCGCCAACTCCGCGCGCAGCTTCGCGATGCGTTCGGGGCCTTGGGCGGGGGAGGTGGAATCGTCGAAGTTCTGGAAGCGGGCCATTCGGATGCAAACCAAGGTCAGAGAGGTGAGGCGCGCCACGCTAGGCCCGGGGGCGCAAGCCTGCAACTGTCCTGCTTCACATCGGCTGCTCCGCTATGCACGTCGTGCCTCAGCACTATGCAGTCGCTGCCTGAAAGATGGCGGGATGGCCCCATGCGCTGCACGGGATGCATGGCTTTTATGCTTAAATGCCTCTCCTAAAAAAGGTCAGAAGCACTTACCTTATTGGTAACGATAAAACGAGGAACGCTGAAGGTCATCAAGCCAGATTTTTTGGAGATGAACCCATGGCCACAGCCGCTTTTGCCCCCACTGTTCCGGTTGGCACCGGCAACGTGTCGTCGAACTTTTCCGGCCTCGCCAAGCGCATCGTGAATGCCCTCGTCGCAAGCCGGGTCAGGGCCGCCGAGTTGGAACTGCGCCGTCACGAGGCCTTCATTCGCGACCTCGGCCGCAGACAGGACCATTCGCCCTTGTTCCTGGCCCAGGACGACGACCTTCTGCCTTTCAAGATCTAACGTATCTAACCTGAGGAATTTGCTATGATCATCGTCACCCTGATGAAGGCCATCCGCGACGTGTACGTGGAAGCCGTCGAACTCCGCCGGATGCTCGCCAAGCGCTATCCGCGCGTCCTGATGGACTGATCAGGACATGGATTCCCGGCGGGGCCGCGGATGTGCGCCGCCCCGCTTCAGCACCAGCGCCACCCACCCTTCCAGGTCGTAGCGGCGCTGCAGGCGCCATCCCTGGGCGGCATAGGCCGAGAGCACGCCTGGGACGTCCTTGATCAGAAGGCCCGACAGGATCAGGGCCCCGTCGTCCGTCGCGACACGCGTTATGGACGGCGCCAGGATGCGCAGGGGCTTCGCCAGAATGTTGGCGAAGACCAGATCGAAATGCCCGGGCCTGTCGGCCATCGCGTTGCGGACGCCAGGGCCCACATAGAGCTTCATCCAGGCGTCGATCCCGTTCAGCCGCGCGTTCTCGCGGGCCACGCGCACCGCCTCCGGGTCGATATCGCCGGCCACGACCGGGCGCTTCAGCGTCTTGGCGGCTGCGAAGGCCAGGATTCCCGTTCCCGTCCCCACATCCAGAACATGGCGCGGCTGGCGCAGCTTGAGCTCGTCCACGAAGGCGAGGAGACAGCCTTTCGTCGTGCCGTGATGGCCGGTGCCGAAGGCGAGCGCCGCCTCGATCTCGATGGCGACGTCGTTCGGCCGCCGCTGCTCGCGGTCATGGGAGCCATGGACGAGGATCCGGCCCGCCCGGACCGGATTCAGCCCTTCCAGGGACGCCTTCACCCAATCCTGCTGTTCCAGGGGAACGAAGACACCTTTGTCGGCCTCGGACCCGACGACGGGGCGTAGAAGGTCGCGGATCGCGCCCTCGTCCGGCTCCATGGCGAAATAGGCCTCCAGCAGCCAGGGGCCGTCCTCCTCCGTCTCGAAGGCCGCCACCGCGGTCTCGGCCGGATCGAAGATCTCGCCGATCAGCTCGGTCATGGCGCGGGCGGAGCGTTCGTCGGTGGTGATCCGAAAAACGTGGGTCGGGCGATTGGGGTGCAGTCCTTCAAGCATGGATTTCGCTTAGCACCGGTCGCGCCGGAGGTCACGCCCGCTTTGGGTCAGGCGGCGGAAGTCGCGAGCTGCAGCTGCAGGCCGGCGATGACCGCACGGTTCCGGCCGGCGGCTTTTGCCGAATAGAGGGCGGTATCGGCGCGCTCGATCACGTCCTGCACGTCCCGGTCGCCGTCCTGGGAGATCGCGCCGCCCACGCTCACCGTGACGGAGATCGCGTGCTCGTGGTGGCGGATCGATGCGGCCTCCACGGCCCGGCGGATTTTCTGTGCGACCGTCATGATGCCGCCGCGCCCGATATCCCGGACCAGGATGACGAATTCCTCGCCTCCGAACCGGGCCACCTTGTCGGTGGGGCGCAGGGCGGCGGTGAGCGTCGCTCCGATGACCTTGATGACCTCGTCGCCGGCCACATGCCCGTAGGTGTCGTTGACCAGCTTGAAGAGGTCGATGTCCACCAGCAGAACGGCAAAGCCCCGGCCCGAGCGCGTGAACTGATCGAACGCGTCTTCGGCCAGGAGGTCGAAGCCGCGGCGGTTGAGCAGGCCCGACAAGGCGTCCGTCTCCGCAAGGTGGCGAAGGTCGGTGAGGTCCTTCTCGTGGCGGGAGGAGACCTCCGAGATCCGCTTCTCCGCGCTTCCGACGCGGCGAAGGAGGGAACGCAGCGCGGCCGAGAGGCGGATGACCTCTGCCGAGCCGCCGATGCGAGGCAGCACCAGGGTATCGGGGTCTCGGCCGATCCTGTCCGCGGCGGACGTGATGATCTGCAGCGGGCGCGCCACGCCGCGGGCAATGAAGTGAGCGAAGACCAGCCCCGCGAGCGCCAGCGCGAGCCCGAGCCCGAGAATCGTCCATGCGATGCTTCTCGCGGCGGCGAAAGCCACGTCGTCCGGCTGGCGCGAGACCACGATCCAGCCAAGTCCCGGATAGCTCCGATGCCCGGATGCGACCGCGAAGCCCGTCAGGATCGGTTCCGGGCCCGTTTCGTCCTCGAAGGCCCCCGTGCGCTCCCGGCGCATGGCCTGGATCCGCTCCGCAGAAAAGGGCTTGTCGCCGATCTCGGGCCCGAGCAGAACCGTTCCGTCCTCGGCCAGCACCCAAAGAGCGTCGTTGCCGGTCCGGCCCGGCTGCGCCAGGAGGGCGCGGCGCCTCGCGTCGGCCCAGCTCCAGCTCAGATGAGCGCCCAGCACCCCGATCACGGTCCCGTCACGGTCCCGGACCGGAGCCGCGACGTCGACGAACCGGAAGGGCTCGTTGTTGGGACCCGGACCGAGCAGGCCGGCCAGGAGCTTGGCCTCGTGCACGTCCCCGACCGCGGGGGCCTTCAGGCCGTCCTGGAACCAGGGTCTCGCCTGAACGGACTGCCCTTCCAGCATGCCCCGCGTGGCGGCCCTGACGGTGCCGTCGGGCGTGGCGTAGCCGATCCATGCGTAGTCGGGAAACGAGGATTGGAGCTGGTTGAGGACCTGGCGGATCCTGGCCGGGTCTCCGGTCCAGATGTCCTGCAGGGGCTGCATCTGCGCGACGTTCTGCGCCTCCCGGAAGCGTTCGAACATGTCACGATCCAACATGGCCGCCATGGTGGCGGCGGTGTCGGCGGCATCGGCCATCACAAGCTGCTTGGTTCGCATGTGGGCGATGAAGGCGGCCCCGGCGGCGGCGGAGCAGACGAGCACGAGGCAGAGGACGCCGACCAGAATCGTGATCTGCCGGCGCAGCGACAGATGCTCCATTCTCTTCATGACGATGCGCCCCTGTGCGAAGCCGTCCCGGCGGCCTCTTTATTCCTGTCGTTCGGATTCCGACTTTGCCTTGGAAACGTCAACAGATGCCCCACCATCCGGTGCGGGAATCTCCCCGAGTGCTTAATGCCGGACGTTGTAGCCATCGCGATCCGGAACCGTCCGGAGGAGGCCCCGTTGTGAATTCATCCGACCTGAACCGCCTGCTTTTTGCTGCAGGCGGTCATCTCATGGGGAATCCACATGTCTGGCCGTCTCTTCGACAAAGTCGCCATCGTTACCGGAGCCGGGACCGGCATCGGTGAAGCCATCGCGCTGAAATTCGCCAAGGAGGGCGCGCGCCTCCTTCTGGTGGGCCTGCCCGACGATCCGGTGGAGGACGTGGCGCGCCTCATCAACGGCGCCGGCGGCTATGCGGAAGTGTATCTGGGCGACATCGCCGAGGAGCGTCATGCCGAAGCGGCCGTCGAGGCCTGCCTCAGCGCCTATGGGCGGATCGACATCCTCGTCAACAATGCCGGCGTGTTCCTGGCGGTGGCCGAGACCCAGGACTACCCTATCGACAAGTTCGACGAGACCCTGCGCTCCAACGTGCGCTCGGTCTTCCTCATGACCAAGTTCGCCCTGCCTCATCTCCAGAAGACCTACGGCAACATCGTCGCCACCGGCTCCGAGGCCGGGATGATCGGTCATCCGAAGAACGCGCCCTATGGCGGCACCAAGGCCTTCATCCACTCCTTCATCCAGGGCATCGCCGGCGAACAGGCGGCCCACGGCGTGCGCGCCAACTGCGTGTGCCCGGGACCCATCGATACGGCCTGGACCCACAAGTCCACGGGCCCGATGGATACGGAGCTCGCAACCATGATCACGCAGGCGACGCCCATGGGCCGGCGCGGCACGCCGGAAGAGGTCGCCAATGTCTTCTGCTTCCTGGCATCGGACGAGGCGAGCTTCATCACCGGCGCGCTGTACGAGGTGGATGGCGGCATCACCATCTCCAAGGGGCCGATGGGCGCGAAGGCCTCCTCGCACTTCAAGAAGCAGCCGCAGGGCACGCTCCCGACGCGTCACTCGCATGACGGCTTGAAGAACAAGGACTACGAGACGATTACCTGAGCCCTGCCGCCCGACACGGAGCTCGACGCCGGTACGATCAGGCCGGCGTCACCTCGGCGGCCCCCTTCAGCACCTTCAGGCGCTCGGGCTCCTTCGCCTTGTACTCGCGCTGCAGGTCCGTGATGTAGTCGCGCACGATGGGCGCGGCATCGCGTCTGCGCGCGAGCTGCATGTGGAACACGAGCTGACTGCCGGTGAGGAACATGGATTCCGCGCTGATCAGGTAGAACTCGAACATGCGGCAGAAGCGCTCGTCGTACATCTGCGCGATCTTCTCGCGGTTCGCCTCGAAGCGCCGATGCCAGTGGTTCAGCGTCTTGGCATAGTGCAGACGAAGGAATTCGAGATCGGTCACCCAGAGCTGCGCCTGTTCGACGACGGGAAACACCTCCGACAGGGCAGGGGAATAGGCGCCCGGGAAGATGTACTTGCGCAGCCACGGACTCGCGGTTCCGGGCGGGCTCATCTTGCCGATGGAGTGCAGGACCATGAGGCCGTCGTCGTCGAGGAGCGCGTTGATCTTGGCGAAGAACTCGCCGTAATGGTGCACGCCCACATGCTCGAACATGCCGACCGAGACGATGCGGTCGAAGCGGCTCTCCACATGGCGATAATCCTGCAGCTCGAACCGTACCCGGTGCGAGAGACCGGCGCGCCGCGCCTTTTCGTTGGCGAGCGCATGCTGTTCCTTCGAAAGGGTCACGCCGGTGACGTCGACATCCTCCATCGCCGCGAGATAGAGCGCGAGATCGCCCCAGCCGCTGCCGATGTCGAGGATCTTCAGGCCCGGCTTGAGCTGCAGCTTGGAGGCAATGAGCCGGAGCTTGTTCTGCTGCGCCTCTTCGAGCGTGTCGTCGTCGCTCTGGAAGTAGGCGCAGGAATACTGCATCCCCTTGTCGAGGAAGAGCTTGTAGAAGTCGTTCCCGAGATCGTAGTGGTGCGCCACGTTCTTCTGCGCCTTGCCGACCGGGTTCGCCTGCTGAAAGCGCTTCACCCCGCGCGAGATCCGCTTGAGCACGTTCTGGAGCGGATAGTTTGCCAGCGACGAACGGTTGACCGAGAACAGCATCAGGAAGTCCCGAAGCGTCGAGCCGTCCTCGAAGGTCATGCGGCCGTCCATGTAGGCCTCGCCCGCATGGAGCTCAGGATTGAGGAAGAGCTTGCGATAGAGCGAACGGTCCGTCAGGCGCATGGTGACCTTCGGGCCCGGAGCGCCTTCGAAGAGATGCACCCCGCCATCGGCATCGATGACTTTCAGCGTACCGGTCCGCACGAAGGATCTCAGCATGTGGGACAGGGGGAACATGAGTACCTCTTCCGATCTCGTCGACGAAGCAGGATCGTTCCACAGTTGCGGGCGGGTGGCTAGAGCCGTTTGCGTCCCTGCAAGAGTGATTTTGCCTGCTTGTGCGGCTGCCCCTCCGGAGAGGGTGGGTCGAAGCTGACGAACGGCGGCAATGCGGCAGAACCTGCAGCTCAGAACAAATCTAAACTACAGGAAACTCAGCCCATTTTGGGAACAACGGCGAGTCGCTCTTGTTGAAATCGGGACTCTTGCAGGGCTGGGAGTCTCACCCTCCGACACATCACAGGAGAAGACAATGTTCTTCCGTCAGCGACAATTGCAGTATCACGCCAAGCCTGAAAGGCCCGATCCGATCTTTGCCAAGCAGCTTCAGGAAGTGCTCGGCGGCCAGTGGGGCGAGATGAGCGTCATGATGACCTATCTCTTCCAGGGTTGGAACTGCCGCGGTCCCGAGAAGTACAAAGACATGATCATGGATATCGGGACGGAGGAGATCGGGCATGTGGAGATGCTTGCGACGATGATCGCGCGTCTGCTCGAGACCTCCCCGGTCGAGCAGCAGGAAGACATGGCGAAGAACTCCGTGATCGGCGCCGTCATGGGTGGCGCCCGGGTCGAGGATGCGATCGTCGCGGGCATGAACCCGCAGCATGTGATCGTTGCCGGATCCGGCTCCCGGCCGACCGACAGCGTCGGCAACTTCTGGACGGCCGGCTTCACGGTCGCGAGCGGCAACCTGCTCGCCGACTTCCGGTTCAACGTCACGGCGGAAAGCCAGGGCCGGCTCCAGGTCTGCCGCCTCTACAACATGACTCAGGACCCCGGCGTGCGCGACATGCTGGCCTTCCTGATCGCTCGCGACACCATGCACCAGAACCAGTGGCTCGCGGCGATCCGTGAACTGGAGGAGGACGGTCTCGAAATGACCCCGGTGCCCTCGAACTTCCCGCAGCATCTCGAGAAGTCCGAAGTCGCCTATCAATTCCTCAACCATTCCGAGGGCACCGAGAGCCAGCAGGGCCGCTGGGCCAAGGGACCGTCTCCGGACGGCAAGGGCACGTTCACCTATGTGGAGCGTCCGCCGGCCTATACCGAGGACGAGGGCATGCTGAATCCGGTCGATCCGCGGACCTACGGCACGCCTCCGGCGCCCGTTCCGCCGACCGCGGCGGAGTGATCCCCGAGCAGGGCGCATTCGCCCTGATGTCGTCATGCCCGGCCGAGTGCCGGGCATTTTCCATTCTGGATGATGTCTCAGACGGCCTGTTTCGAAAGCTCAGTCCATCGCCTCGACGAAGCTGTCGAGCACCATCTTCCGTCCGGCCTTGTCGAACTCGACGGTGAGCTTGTTGCCGTCCACGGCCTCGATGGTGCCGGGGCCGAACTTGGAATGCAGGACGCGCCCGCCGACCTTGAAGCCGGAAGCGGCGCCCGTCGATTTCGCCACCAGTTCGCCTTCGATCATCATCGGCCCGCGTCGGTCGCCGCTGCGGCGAGCGGAATAACCGCCGTCGCCGGTGCCGGAGCGATGCGCCTGGGCGCGCTGCCAGCCGGGGGTCTGATAGGAGGATCCGCTGAAGGGCGCCATGCGGTCGAAGCGGGAGCCCCCGCCGTAGCCGCCGCCATAGGAG
The DNA here is from genome assembly GCF_042650665.1 of Microvirga sp. GCM10011540. NCBI lineage: Bacteria > Pseudomonadati > Pseudomonadota > Alphaproteobacteria > Hyphomicrobiales > Methylobacteriaceae > Microvirga > Microvirga sp. GCM10011540. Next base: position 15,079 of record NZ_JBHSBQ010000025.1, read on the forward strand.
AAGTTCGCAGGAGCCTCGACGACCTCCACATTCGCTTCGGGCAGATCGTCGATGAAGCGGCTCGGGACGGTGGAGTTCCACAGGCCGTGGATGCGCCGGTTCGACGCGAAGTAGATCTTCGCCCGCTTTCTGGCGCGGGTGAGGCCCACATGGGCGAGGCGACGCTCTTCCTCGAGGCCGGCGCGGCCGCTCTCGTCGAGGGCGCGCTGGTTGGGAAACAGGCCTTCCTCCCAGCCGGGCAGGAACACGATGTCGAATTCCAGGCCCTTGGCGGCATGGAGCGTCATCAGGCTCACGCGCTCGGTGGTGTCGCTCTCGTTGGCTTCCATCACGAGGGAGACGTGCTCCAGGAAGCTCTGGAGGTCCGGGAAATCCTCCATGGAGCGCACCAGCTCCTTCAGGTTTTCCAGACGCCCGGCCGCATCGGCGGATTTGTCCTTCTGCCACATGTCCGTGTAGCCGGATTCCTCCAGCACGGTCTGCGCCACCTCCGACTGGGTCATGGTCTCGGAGAGCTTCGACCAGCGCCCGAAGGAGATGAGGAGGTCCCGCAGCGTGGCGCGGGGCTTCGGCTTCAGCTCGTCGGTCTCGACGATGAAGCGCGCGGCTTCCACCAAAGGCACGCGGGCTGCACGGGCGTGGTTGTGCAGAACCTGGATCGTGGCGTCGCCCAGGCCCCGCTTCGGCACGTTGACGATGCGCTCGAAGGCGAGATCGTCGGCGGGCTGGTTGACCACGCGGAGATAGGCCAGGGCATCGCGGATTTCCGCCCGCTCGTAGAAGCGCGGGCCGCCGATGACCCGGTAGGGAACGCCGAGCTGGACGAGCCGGTCTTCGATTTCGCGCATCTGGGCCGAGATGCGAACCAGGATCGCGATTTCGGACAGGGAATGCTTCTTGGCGTGGAGGGCCTCGATCTCCTCGCCGATCAGCCGGGCCTCGTCCTCGGAGTCCCAGGCGCCGGTAATCGTCACCTTTTCGCCGGGCTCGTCCTCTGTGCGCAGGGTCTTGCCGAGGCGGCCCTGGTTCTTGGAAATGAGGACCGAGGCGGCCGACAGGATGTGGGCGGTCGAGCGGTAGTTGCGTTCCAGGCGGATCACGGTCGCACCGGGGAAATCGTGCTCGAAGCGCAGGATGTTGTCGACCTCCGCACCGCGCCAGCCATAGATGGACTGGTCGTCGTCGCCGACGCAGCACAGGTTCTTGCGCGCCTGGGCGAGGAGCCGCAGCCAGAGATACTGGGCGACGTTGGTGTCCTGGTACTCGTCCACCAGCATGTAGCGGAAGCGGTTCTGGTACTGCTCCAGCACGTCCGGATGCTCGCGCCACAGGCGCAGGCATTCGAGCAGGAGGTCGCCGAAATCGACGGCGTTCAGAACCTTCAGCCGGTCCTGATAGGCGGTATAGAGCCGGCCGCCCCGGCCATTAGCGAAGGCGCCGGCCTCTCCGTCCGGGATCTGCTGGGGGCCGAGGCCCCGGTTCTTCCAGCCGTCGATCACGGAGGCGAGCTGCCGGGCGGGCCAGCGCTTCTCGTCGATGCCCTCGGCCTCGATCACCTGCTTCATCAGGCGAAGCTGATCGTCCGTTCCCAGGATCGTGAAGTCGGAGCGAAGGCCCACCAGCTCCGCATGGCGGCGCAGGATCTTGGTGCCGATGGAGTGGAAGGTACCGAGCCACTGCATCCCTTCGGCCATGTCGCCGATCACGGCCGCCACGCGCTCGCGCATCTCCCGCGCGGCCTTGTTGGTGAAGGTCACGGCGAGGATCTGGGAGGGATAGGCCTTTTGGGTCGCAATCAGGTGGGCGATGCGGGTGGTGAGCACGCGGGTCTTGCCCGTGCCGGCGCCGGCCAGCACGAGGACAGGCCCTTCCGTGGCCTCCACGGCGGCACGTTGCTCCGGGTTGAGGCCGGACAGGTAAGGGGATTGCGGCGCGACCGCCGCGCGGGCGCGGGCGCTCAGGGAGCCGGATCTGGGCTCGTGCGCGAGGTCGTCCTGGGGCTCGGGTCGTGTGTCAGGCTGATTCATCGGCGCGACCATGGATCAAAAGGCGAACGGCGTCGAGGCCGTAAATGGCGGCGAGCTTGCCGCAGGGCGGAACTTCGTTGAACGGATCGGCGTCGCAAACCATATGATGGCAAGAGAATTCGAAAGGAAACTTGGATGCGCGCTATCCTGACGGCCGCCCTTCTGCTGAGCTTCGCCGTGCCGGCAGCGGCCCAGTCGCGCCTGCCCCGCACCAGTCCGGCGGAGCGGCAGGCGGAGGAGATCAACCGGTCCATCCTGCAGGAGGGGCGCCAGCTCAGGAGGCAGGAGCAGATCCAGATCGACACCAACCAGCTGCGGCAGAGCCTGGACCGCCGCTACAACCTGTCCAACCCGTCGCCTCCGGCGCGGATCGGGACATGCCCTGCGGGTTCGATCGGCTGCTAGTGGCGCGTGCCCGAGACCAGCATCGGTTGCTGGTTGGCCGATCGGGCCGGGATCCCGATCACCCGGCCGAGGGCGGCCGGCCTCGCCAGACGCGCATGGGCCGCCTTCATGACGGCTAGGTTCGCCGCGATGTCGTCCGGGAAGGGGGAAACCTTGCGGGTCTCCATGTCCATGTGCAGGGAGAGCCCTTCCATGGTCGCCGCGACCCACCCTTCGGCCGCGTGGCGGATCTCCAGATAGTAGTGGATGCGCTTCTCGTCGAAATCCACGAGCTGGAGCGTGACGCGGACGTCGTCATGGACCTTGAGCTCGCGCTTGTAGGTCGTGTGGATTTCGGCCGCGAAGAAGGAAGCCTTGCGTTCCTCGAGGTATTCGTGGCCCAGGCCGACCAGGCCGAAGCCTTCCTCCACCGCCCGGTCGAAGAGCACATGGTAATAGGCCATGTTCATGTGCCCGTTATAATCGATCCAAGCCGGGATCACCCGCATCGTCGAGGAGACGAACGGGGCAAAGAAGAAGACTGGGACACGCATCTCCATGGTCAGCGCTCAAGCCTGTTGACGATCACAAGATTACCCGCTCCTTGCCCAAAGGAAACGTTAGCACGCTTCAAAAGATCATGCATGGGCGGTGATCCAAGTTTTTCATGCGGAGTGTCGCCTTTGCAATCCTTTTGCTACGTATGGCATCAGGAACATCATTTTGACCTGAAAGCTTCATGAACGCTCCCCGCACATCCCTCCGTTCGACCCCCTCGGAGGCGGTCATCGCCTCCCTCTCGGAAGAGCTCTTCAGCCGCTTCGGCGACCGTTTCGTCGTCTCCGCCGCGGTGCGCGAGCAGCACGGGCACTCGCTCACCTGGGTGAAGAACCAGCCGCCGGACATCGTGGTGTATCCGCGAACGACGGAGGAGGTGTCGGAAATCGTGAAACTGTGCGCCGCGCGCGAGGTTCCGGTCATCCCGTTCGGCACGGGCACGTCCCTCGAAGGCCATATCAACGCCCCCTACGGCGGCGTCTCCATCGACATGAGCCTGATGAAGAACATCATCGCCGTCCATGAGGAGGACCTGGACTGCGTGGTCGAGGCGGGCGTGACCCGCAAGGAGCTCAACGAGCACCTGCGCGACAAGGGCCTGTTCTTCCCCATCGATCCCGGCGCGGACGCCTCCATCGGCGGCATGGTCGCCACACGGGCTTCCGGCACCAACGCGGTTCGCTACGGGACGATGAAGGACGTGGTCCTCGCCCTTACGGTCGTGCTGCCGGACGGCGAGATCGTGAAGACGTCGAGCCGGGCCAGGAAGAGCTCGGCAGGCTATGACCTGACCCGCCTCCTCATCGGATCGGAGGGGACGCTCGGGGTCGTCACCGAGATCACCCTGAAGCTTCACGGCATTCCGGAGGCGATATCGGCGGGCATCTGCCCGTTCCCGTCGGTCAAGGCGGCCTGCGACGCGGTGATCATGACGATCCAGTCGGGCATTCCGATGGCCCGGATCGAGCTTCTGGACGAGGTCCAGGTGCGGGCGGTCAACCTTCATGCCAAGCTGGCCCTGCCGGACAGCCCCCTTCTTCTCCTGGAGTTCCACGGCACCGATGCCGGCGTTCAGGAGCAGGCCGAGCGCTTCGGCGAGATTGCCGCCGAGTTCGGCGGCGGACCGTTCGAGTGGGCCACCAAGCCCGAGGAGCGGTCGAAGCTCTGGCAGGCCCGTCACGATGCCTACTGGGCGGCCAAGGGTCTCCGGCCAGGAGCCCAGTCGATCGCGACCGATGTGTGCGTGCCGATCTCCCGGCTCGCGGAGTGCGTGGACGAAACGAAGCGCGACATTGTGGAAAATGGCCTGATCGCGCCGATTGTCGGACATGTAGGCGACGGCAATTTCCATGTTCAGCCGCTCGTAAACATCGACGACCCGGCGGAGGTCGCTGCCTGCGAGGCCTTCGTCGACCGGCTGGTGAAGCGCGCCCTGGCCATGGAGGGCACCTGCACGGGCGAGCATGGCGTGGGTCAGAAGAAGATGAAATATCTCGAAATCGAGCACGGACCGGCCGCTCTCGGGCTCATGCGCGTCTTGAAACGGGCCATCGACCCGCACAACATCATGAATCCGGGTAAAATTGTTGCGCTTTGACAGTGGAAGGAAATGTCGTTGCGCTCCCGCTCTCGTTGGTCTTGAGCTAAACACCGTGCCACGAAACGAACAGAAGGCGGCCACTTGCGCGATATCCTGACGATCATCGCCTCTATTGTGATCCTCATCTTGGCGGTCGCCGTCGCGGCGCCGCCTTTTATCGATTGGGAAGCCCACCGGGACACCATCGATGCGATGATCTCGCGCGCATCGGGGACGCAGGCCCGGACGGAAGGGGAGATCAGCATCCGCTTCCTTCCGTCGCCGAAGGTCCGGATCGAGCGCCTGCGCCTCGGCGGCGCGGCAACGGATTCGCCGAGTCTCACGGCCGACCGGATCTGGGCCGAGGTCGCCCTGATGCCGCTCCTGCAAGGCGATGTCCGGGTCACCGAAACCCGGATCGGCCGGGCGGACATCCGCGTCCCGGTTTCGGGGAGCGGGAGCTGGCGCCTGCCGCCCGACCTCGTGTCCGGGAGCGGCAGGGGCCGCGAATGGGCCATCGACAACCTGTTCATCGGCCAGTTCCTCGTCACGACCCAGATGCCGAGCACGGGCCGCACGGATCAGGTCTTTGCGGAGAACGTCCGTATCGAAGGGCAGAAGCTCATCGGCCCCTGGCGTGTGGAGGGCGTGACGGCGGGCGTTCCCTTCCGGCTCGTCACCGGGGAGCTTGCCCCGGACAAGAGCATACAGGTCAAGCTTTCGGGCGGCGGCGACATCTATCCCCGGTTCGATCTGGACGCGAAGGTCGGCCTGGAGGGGCTGAGCGACGGAACGATGGTCCCGGACGTTGCGGGCAAGGCCCGGGTTCTGTTCGGCCCGCCGGCGCAGGTGGCGGCTGCCGGCATCCCGATCCCGATCACCGTCGAAACCGAATTCAAGACCACGCCGGGCGCCGTCGAGCTCAGCCCGGTCAACATCGAGGCGGGCGAGGGCGGCGCGAGCCTGCGCATGACGGGGGAGGGCCGCATCCGGCTCGACGATCCCCGGATCTCCCTCAAGCTCGAAGGGCGCCGGCTCGATGCGGACAGCTTCATCCTGTCCTCGAACGGCCAGGATTTCAAAAGCCGCCTGGCGCAATGGTCGATCCCGTCGGTCGCGGTTCCCATCGATCTGGATCTGAGCATCGACAGCATCGGGCTCGGCCAGGACGATCTGACGAATGCCAATCTGCGCCTATCCCTGGAAAAGGGCCGCGCACGGCTCGATCGCATCGAGTTCACGGCTCCGGGCGAGACCCGCGTCGCCATGGAGGGCGAACTGGGGCTCACCACCCAGGGCGGCATCAACGGCAAGGTCGCCCTGGCCTCGAACCAGTCCGACCGCTTCGCCCGCTATCTCGAGCGGCTGAACATCCGCTCGCCCTTCCTGAAGGTTCTCGACGGGCGCCCCTTCGAGGCGTCCTCCGACATTGCCTTCGCCAATCCGGTGCTCTCTTTCAACCGGCTGCGGGTGAAGACCGGCGATGCCGTGATGACGGGCAATCTGCGCTACACCGCGCCCGAGGCGAATGCCCGCGGCAAGCTGGAGGCCCAGGTCGCCATCCAAAACCTGAACCTGGATCAGCTGCCCCAGGTCTCCAGCATCTTCGATGCGACCGAGAACCTCGATGTCGGCTTCATCCTGGATGCGCGCAATGTCAGCGCGGGCAACCGCCCGGGATCCGGCCGGATCTCCGCCCGCATCCTCTCCGACGGACCGGCCCTCCTGGTCGAATCCCTCGAAATCGTGGACCTTGCCGGGGCCAATGCCCGGGTCAGCGGCCGCATCGCGCCGGACGGCACCGGCCGCATCGCCGGCAAAGTCACCGCCCAGCGGGCCGCCCCGCTGGTCGACCTCCTGGGCAGCGTCTGGGTCGGCGGCATCTCCAAGCTCGTACCGCATTTCCTGCGCGAGGGAGCGCTCGATCTCGACGTGGTGACGGAGCGGGTCGCGCCGGCGGCCGGCGGACCGGAGCTGCGCCTGCAGACGACCGCGCGGGGCACCGCTGCCGGCGGCACCTTCGAAGGTCAGGTCACGTCCGTGGACGGGCGGACCGAAAGCCTCAACGTCACCCTCGCGACGCCGAATACCGGACGGTGGGTCGAAAGGGCCAATCTCAACTCCCTGAACCGTCCCTCGAAGGTGGAGCTGCGCGGGACCCGGGTGGGCTCCGGGGTCTTCAACATCACCGTCGCAGGCGAGATCGGCGGGGTTCTCATCAACACCACCCGTCCCTTCGCCCTGAGCGCAGGCGACGACGTGGTGGACAGCGGCGAGATGGAAATCGCGACCCTGGACATCACGCCCTTCCTGCTTCTCCTCGGCGACGGCGCGGGCGTGAACCCTCCGGTGCCGGTCAAGGCGCGCATCACGCTCGGACGGGCGCGGGACGCGACGCTGCTCGACATTTCCGGGGAAGTCTCGAACAACCCGGTCCAGGCAAAGCTCACCGTGCGGTCCCGCTCCGAGATCGGCGGCGAAGTCTCCGTGGAGCGACTGTCCCTGCCGTGGCTCGTGACGACATTGGCTCTCAACGTCCCTCCCGGCGATCCGAACGCCACCGCTCTCTGGTCCACGGCGCGCTTCGGCCAGAGCGGACGCCTCGTGACCGGCGGTCAGGTGCTCTTCCGGGCCCGGACGCTCGACCTCGGCCGCGGCCTTCAGGGAACGCGGGCGAGCTTCACGCTGGAGGCGATGCCCGACGGCATCTCGATCCGCAACCTCGACGCCATGATCGGCACCGGAACGCTGACCGGCTCGACCACGATCACCCGCCAAGGCGCGCTCGCCACCATCGTCGGCGAAGGCGCCATCCTCGACGTTCCCCTGTCGGCGCTGGTCGGAGCGACGCCGTTCAACGCGGTCCTGTCGGGCTCCCTCAAGTTCGGCACGGCGGCCGAGAGCCTGTCCGGCCTGGTCTCCAGCCTCGGCGGCGCCGGCGATTGGCGCCTGACCAATCTCAAGGTGCCGAATGCGGATCCTTCGGCCTTTGCGCGGGTGCTGCAGCAGGCCCTCGCGGACGAAGATCCGTTGGTGAAGGGCAAGGTGGAGGCCCTCATGGCCGCCGAGCTGGCACGAGGGCCGCTCACGGCCGCCTCGGTAACGACTTCGGCCGCGCTGGTCGGCGGCTCCTTGCGCCTGTCGCCCTTCGTCGTGGACGGCGGTCCCGCCGTCTGGACGGGCGCCGTCGGCTATGACCTGAAGACCCTGGCGCTGGATGCGCGCGGAGCCTTGACGGCCAAGGCCGCGCCGCCCGAATGGACGGGCGCGCCGCCCTCGATAGGTCTGGGCTGGCGCGGCTCTTTGGCCGCGCCGGTCAGGGAGATCGACGCCGATCCGTTCCGCAACGGACTGGCCGCCATCGTGCTTCGGCGCGAACTCGAGAAGATCGAGGCGTTCGAGCGTGCGGCCGCGGAGCGCCAGCGCCAGATCGAGGCCCAGCGGGAGGCGGAGCGCCAGCGGGCGCGGGCGGCGGCCGAGGAGGCCGCCCGACAGGCCCGGCAGCGCGAGGAGGCGGAGCGCGCCCGCATCGAGGCGGAGCGGATCCAATCGCAGCAGCAGAACCAGAATAACGAGGATCAGCCGGCGCCGTTCGCCATGCCGCCGCTCTCTCCGCCCGTCGAACTCGGAGCCCCGCCGGCCGTCCAGGGGGCGCCCGGCGGCTAGCCTCGAGCGGGATCGTCCTTGTCGGAAACAGGTCCGGGCATGTCCCGCAATCTCGCCAGAACGTAGACCCGGATGGCGGATGAGAGGTTCTGTTCGCCGCGCTCGGCGTCGATGCGGCCGATCAGGGCCTGAACGGAGGTGGAGTCGCGCTCCGCGATCTCCCGCAGAGCCTCCCAGAACGGCTCTTCAAGCGAAACGCTCGTGCGGTGGCCCGCAATGGCGACGGAGCGCTTTGCGATGCCCTGGCCCATTCACGACGTCTCGTCGTCGCGCTTGTGTGAGTCGAGCTGGCGTTTCGCCAGCTCCTGCTCGGCCTTGGTCAGCTCCCGTTCGACCTTGGTGCGGCCGAAAGCGATGCGGTTTTCGGCGGCGCGGGCCTCCTTGTCGGCCCGCGCCTTCCGTTTGCGCGCCTGGCGCAGGTTGATGATCTCGGCCATGGCGCCTCGTCTAAGGCTTTACTCGCCCGGAGAAAGCATGGTCTCGGGCCGCACGACGGCGTGGAAGTGATCCTCCGCGACACCGGCCTTGAGGGCCTCTTCCTTCAGGGTCGTGCCGTTCTTGTGCGCCGATTTCGCGATGGCGGCCGCCTTGTCGTAGCCGATGGACGGGGCGAGAGCCGTCACGAGCATGAGGGAACGCTGCATCAGGTCGCCGATGCGCTCGTGGTTGGGTTCGATGCCGACCACGCAGTGATCGGTGAAGCTGATGGCGCCGTCCGCCAGCAGGCGGATCGACTGCAGCACCGCATTGGCGATCACAGGCTTGAACACGTTGAGCTCGAAATGGCCCTGGCTGCCCGCGAAGGTGACCGTGGTCTGATTGCCGGCCACCTGCGCGCACAGCATCGTCATGGCCTCGGCCTGGGTCGGGTTGACCTTGCCGGGCATGATGGAGGAGCCGGGCTCGTTCTCAGGCAAGGAGATCTCGCCGAGACCCGAGCGCGGGCCGGAGCCCATCAGGCGGATGTCGTTGGCGATCTTGAACAGGCCGGCCGAGAGGCTGGCCAGGGCGCCGTGGGTGAAGACGAGCGCGTCGTGCGAGGCGAGCGCCTCGAATTTGTTCGCCGCCGAGGTGAAGGGCAGGGCGGTGAGTTCCACGACCTTCTGGGCGAAGCGGTCCGCGAATTCCGGATGGGCATTGAGGCCGGTGCCGACCGCGGTGCCGCCCTGGGCGAGGGCATAGATGCCGGGGAGCGTCGCCTCGATCCGGGCGATGCCGAGCTGGATCTGCATGGCATAGCCGGAGAATTCCTGGCCGAGCGTGACGGGCGTCGCATCCTGCAGGTGCGTGCGCCCGATCTTGACGATGTCCTTGAAGGCATCGGCCTTCGCTTCCAACGCCTTGTGCAGGTGCCGGAGGGCGGGCAGCAGCCGGTCGTTGACCTCCCGCGCGACCGCAATGTGCATGGCGGTCGGGAAGCTGTCGTTCGAGGACTGGCCCATATTCACGTGGTCGTTGGGGTGAACGGGCTTCTTGCTGCCGCGCTCGCCGCCAAGGCGCTCGATGGCGAGGTTCGACAGAACCTCGTTCATGTTCATGTTGGACTGGGTGCCCGAGCCCGTCTGGTAGATCACCAGGGGAAACTCGTCGTCGTGCTTGCCCTGAACCACATCGGCCGCAGCATCCGCGATGGCATCGGCCAGGCGGGGATCGAGCTTGCCGAGATCCTTGTTCACCAGGGCCGCGGCCTGCTTCACGATGGCCAGAGCATGGACCAGGGGAAGGGGCATGCGGTCGGCGCCGATGCGGAAATTCTGGATCGAACGCTGCGTCTGGGCACCCCAGAGCTTGTCGGCGGGAACTTCGATGGGGCCGAAGGTATCTGTTTCGATACGGGTAGCGGGCGACATCCTGACCTCTTTCGATGGAGTTTCGTGTTCTTATCTCAAAGTTGTGCGCCCGCAACAGCGAACCAGCATGGAGGCCTTGCAAAATCCGATGACCGGAACCCTCGAAGTGCCTCTTTTCCGCCCGCCGGCGCCGACGCCGCTCTCCGAGCCGCCCGGCCTCCTGTCCTTCCTGCTGGCCCTGCGCCGCAATCCGCTCACCACCTGGACCGAACGGCATTTCGAAGAGCCGGTCCTGTCCGGAGAGGGTGTCCTGGGCCGCATCACGGTGGTGAACGACCCCGCCGTCATTCGCCACATCCTCCTGGATAACGCAGCCAACTACCGAAAAGACGATCTCCAGTTGCGGGTTTTGGCTCCGGGCCTCGGCCGCGGGCTCCTCACGGCGGAAGGGGAGGAGTGGAAGCTCCAGCGCCGCACCATCTCGCCCCTGTTCACGCCGCGCACCGTGGGCAGCTTCTTCCCCGCCATGGTCGGATCGGCCGAGCGGCTCATCCGGCGCTGGCTGCGGCGGCCCGACGGCAGAATCGTCGACGCCTCCGTCGAGATGACCCGCGTGACCCTGGACGTGCTGGAGCGGACGATCTTCACCCAGGGCGTCGCCCGCGATCCCGATGCCCTCGGACGCGCCATCACGCGCTACTTCGAAGGACTGGGGCGGGTCGATCCCGTGGACATCTTCGGGCTTCCCGCCTGGATTCCCCGTGTCGGGCGCTGGCGGGCAAAGCCTGCCATCCGCTTCTTCGAGGAACTGGTCGGGGAGCTGATCGAAGGAAGACGGGCGCTGCTCGCCCGGGGCGATCCGGCACCGCGGGACCTGCTGACGCTTCTCCTGGAGGCGGCGGATCCGGAGACCGGCAAGGGGTTGAGCGATATCGAGCTGCGCGCCAACATCGTCACCTTCATCGGCGCCGGGCACGAGACCACCGCCAATGCCCTGTCATGGTCGCTCTATCTGCTGTCCCAGGACGAGCGGGCCCGCAGCCGGATCGAGCAGGAGGTGGACGAGGTCCTGGGGGAGGGGCCCTTCGAACCGCACCATCTGGAAGGGCTGGTCTATACCCGCGCGGTTCTCGACGAGGCGATGCGCCTCTACCCTCCCGCGCCGTTCCTGAGCCGCGCGGCCGTCGAGGACGACCAGATCGGGGATCTGCATATTCCTGCCGGATCCATCGTGACGGTCGCGCCCTACGTCCTCCACCGGCACCGAACCTTGTGGGACCACCCCGACGCCTTCCGCCCCGAGCGCTTCCTGCCGGAGGAGCGCGGACGCATCGACCGTTTCGCCTATCTTCCCTTCGGGGCGGGTCCCCGGGTCTGCATCGGCGCGAGCTTTTCGTTGCAGGAGGCGGTGATCGTGCTGGCGAGCATCGTCCGAGCCGTCAGGCTCGATCTCGTGGAGGGCCACGAGGTGGTGCCGCTGCACCGAATCACCCTCAGGCCGCGCGACGGCCTGCCGATGCGCCTGACGAGGCGCAAAGGCTGACATGCCGGAACGGCGGGAGCGGTCGGTCGGAAGGGATCAGCTCTTCTTCCGGAAGGCGTCGAGGCTGACCACTTCGGCGCTGCCGGTCTGGCCGGGCTCGGTCGCTTCCTTCTGAGCCTCGCCAGTCTGCCCCTGTGCCGCAGGCTGCTCCTGCGGGGCGCCCGGTTCAGGCTTGTCGGCGGCGGGCTTCTTCTCGGCCGCAGGCTTGCGAGGCTGCTTGAGTTCGACGGGAGGCGAGTCGCTGCTGCGGGCCGGCACCGGAGCGGGCGGGGCCTCCACGATTTCCTCCTCCTCGTCGTCCGGGCTGTCGAATTTCAATCCGAACTGGACCGAGGGATCGAAGAAGCCCGTGAGAGAATCGAACGGGACGAGCAGGCGCTCGGGAACGCCGGAAAACGACAACCCGATCTCGAAGGCATGTTCGGTCACCCCGAGATCCCAGAACTGGTGCTGGAGGACGATCGTCATCTCCTGCGGATACTTTTCGCGCAGGCGGTTCGACAGGCGCACGCCGGGGAAGTCGGTGCGGAAAGAGATGTAGAAGTGATGCTCGCCCGGAAGGCCGTCCTTCGCGGTATCGACCAAAACCTTGCGCACGACGCCCCGGAGGGCGTCCTGAACCAGGAGATCGTAACGGATCAGGTCTTTGACGGCCATATGAAAGCCCTTGAAAAAAGAAAAATGGAGACTTCTGTCGCCAGAGGCCTCCGAACCCGCCCGGCAGTCAACTGCCAGGGTCTTGATCCGGTTTCAAGCCCTGCCGAGGCAGGTCCCGACGCCGGAGCAGCATGGACATTTCCAGCCTTGCGGCCGGCCGCGACAGTATAGGAAAGGCCGACGGAATTTGAAAGACCGGGGACAAGTTCGCGAAACAGCGATATTGCCTCTCGGAACGGGAGTGCCCACCACATTATGATGGGGCGAGGAGCCTGTCATGCAAGCCTATCACGATCTGTTACGCCGCATCTTGGACGAAGGCGTCCGCAAGGACGACCGGACGGGAACCGGGACGATCTCCGTCTTCGGCCATCAGATGCGTTTCGATCTGAGCGAGGGCTTTCCTCTCGTCACCACCAAGAAGCTGCATCTGAGATCGATCGTTCACGAGCTTCTCTGGTTCCTGAAGGGCGATACGAATATCGGATACCTGAAGGAGAACGGCGTCTCGATCTGGGACGAATGGGCCGACGAGAACGGCGACCTCGGGCCGGTCTACGGCAAGCAGTGGCGCTCCTGGGCGAAGCCCGACGGCGGCACGGTCGACCAGATCCAGTGGGTGCTCGACGAGATCCGCCGCAATCCGGATTCCCGGCGCCTGATCGTCTCCGCCTGGAACCCGGCCGATCTCGACAAGATGGCCCTCGCACCCTGCCACTGCCTGTTCCAATTCTACGTGGCCGAGGGACGCCTGTCCTGCCAGCTCTATCAACGCTCGGCGGATGTGTTCCTCGGCGTGCCGTTCAACATCGCGTCCTATGCGCTGCTCACGCACATGATGGCCCAGGCCTCCGGGCTGCAGCCCGGCGACTTCGTCCATTCCTTCGGCGACGCCCATCTCTACCTGAACCACCTGGAGCAGGCCCGCCTGCAACTGTCCCGAGATCCGCGGCCGCTGCCGAAGCTGCGGCTCAACCCGACCGTGCGCTCCCTCTTCGACTTCACCTTCGAGGACATCGCAATCGAGGATTACGACCCGCATCCGGCCATCAAGGCTCCCGTCGCGGTCTAGGCTTCCATGAACAGGCGCGAGGCCATCGAGAGTGCCGTCCGAATCCTCGCGCCGCGCATCCCGCGGCACGAATTCGAGGCGGTGACGGATCATGCCCTCGGCAGCAGGGGGCTCCACACGGCGTCGCCGGAGGCGGCGGCCTGGCTCTCCCTCGTCGCCTATATCCGTCACCGCTTCACGGATTACGACAGTCTGCTGGACGAAGGCTACGATGTGGAGAGCGCCCGTTACTTCGTGCTCGACGACATGAACGGGATTCTCGAAGGATGGGGATCGCCCCGCCGCGTGCAGGCGGAGGACGAGGCCGATTAGGGCTCGACAGAACGCCCAAGCTTGGGCACAAACTCTTCATGTCTCTCATCATCCGCAAGGCCGAATCCCGGGACGCCTCCCAAGTGTTCGCATTCATCCGCGAGCTTGCCGAGTACGAACGGCTGGCCCACGAGGTCGATGCAACGGAGGAGGGCATCGCGAAAGCTCTTTTCGCGCCCGAACCGCGCGTGTTCGCGGACATTGCGGAATGGGACGGCAAGCCGGCGGGCTTCGCCCTGTGGTTCTACAATTTCTCCACCTTCCGCGGCCGTCACGGCATCTACCTCGAGGATCTCTTCGTCCGGCCCGACTTCCGGTCGAAGGGGATCGGCAAGGCCCTCCTGCGCCACCTGGCGCAGCGGTGCCTCGCGGAGGGACTGGCGCGGCTCGAATGGTGGGTGCTCGACTGGAACGAGCCGGCCCTGCGCTTCTACCGGTCCATCGGAGCCGTGCCCATGGACGAGTGGACGGTGCAGCGCGTGACCGGCGACCAGCTCCTCAATCTCGCGGAGGCGTCGTGACCGCACCCCTCATCATCGTCGTTGCCGTCGCCGAGAACGGAGTCATCGGGCGGGACAACCAGCTCCTCTGGCGGCTCAGGACGGACCTGCGGCGTTTTCGCGAGCTCACCTGGGGCAAGCCGATGATTATGGGACGCAAGACGTTCCAATCGCTGGGCAAGCCGCTGCCGGGACGGGAGTCCATCGTTCTGACCCGGGATCCGGCCTTCTCCGCGGAGGGCGTCCATGTGGCCCGGTCCTGGGATGAGGCCGTCGCGTTGGGCTCCTCCGTCGCGCAGGCCATGGGCGCGGAGGAGGTGGCCGTGGCGGGCGGAGCGGAAATCTACGCTCTCGCGCTGCCGCATGTGCAGAAAATCTACCTCACCGAAGTTCACGCCTCTCCGGAGGGCGATACGATCTTCCCGGATTTCGACAGGTCACGCTTCCGTGAAGTGCGACGTAGTGAACATCGAAAAGGGGCCGACGACGAGCATTCGTTTACCTTCATCGACCTGGAACGTCGCACTTAAGGCCTTGAAGAGTTGACGAAAGCCCCGACAATCACCAAGTCGCAGCCTTGACAGGCGGGAGAAACAACACCCACAACCGCCTTATACCTTTTCGGCTCGACCGGCCGGACTTTTCAGAGTGAGGAATGGCAACCTATGCCTTGGAGTAACCAAAGCGGCGGCGGCGGCCCATGGGGCCAGCGCGGCGGATCGGGAGGCGGCGGCAAGAGCCCTTGGGGGTCAGGCGGCCCGCAGGGGAATGGCGCGCCTCCGGACTTGGAGGACATCCTGCGCCGCAGCCAGGATCGTCTGAAGGACTTCCTGCCCGGCGGCGGGGGCTCCATGGGCAGCAAGGGGCTGGCCATCCTCGTCCTCGGCGTGATCGCCGTCTGGCTGTTGACCGGGTTCTATACGGTCCGGCCGAACGAGGTCGGCATCAACATGATCTTCGGGCGCTATACCGGCACCACCGGCGAGGGCCTGCGCTACAATCTTCCCTATCCGATCGGCCGCGTCATCAAGCCGAACGTCACCGAGCAGCAGCGGATCGAGGTGGGTTACCGCTCGACCAGCGGACAGGCCCGCCCGCGGGACGTGATCGAAGAGAGCCTGATGCTCACGGGCGACGAGAACATCATCGACATCGATTTCGACGTGGTCTGGCAGGTCAACGCGGCCCGGGCCCAGGATTTCGTCTTCAATCTCCAGAACCCGCAGGGCACCATCAAGTCCGTGGCCGAAAGCGCCATGCGCGAGGTGGTCGGCCGCCGCAACATCCAGGCGATCCTCACCACCGAGCAGGCGAGCGTGGCCCAGGAGGTGCGTCAGATCATGCAGGAGGCTCTGGATGCCTACGGCGCCGGCGTGCTGGTCAACGTGGTGCAGCTCCAGGCGGCTCAGCCTCCGTCCGAGGTGCGTCAGGCCTTCTTCGACGTCAACGCAGCCCAGCAGGATGCGGTGCGCGTCCAGAACGAGGCCCAGACTTTCGCCAGCCGCGTGGTTCCCGAGGCCCGAGGCGAGGCTGCCCGTACGGTGCAGCAGGCCGAGGCCTACCGCGAACAGTCCGTGGCCGACGCGTCAGGTCAGGCGGCCCGCTTCCGCCAGGTCTACGAAGAGTACCGCAAGGCACCCGACGTGATCCGCGAGCGCATGTTCCTCGAGACGATGGAGCGGGTTCTCGGCGGCGTCGACAAGATCATCATCGACCCGAACAGCGGACAGGGGGTCGTTCCCTATCTTCCGCTCAACGAACTACAGAGCCGGCCGCAACAGCCTCAGCCGCAGGCCAATGCGCCGGTCCAGCAAGGAGCGATGCGATGAACAACTCGACCTTTCGCACCGGTCTCCTGATCCTCCTGGGCCTGGCCCTGATCGTGCTCTACAGCTCGGTCTTCATCGTGCAGCAGACCCAGTATGCCCTGGTGCTGCGCTTCGGCGCCGTCCAGTCGGAGATCCGCGATCCGGGCCTCCACTTCAAAGTGCCGCTGATCGACAACGTGACCTATTTCGACAAGCGCGTGCTGGATCTCGACCTGCCGGTTCAGACTCTGCTCTCCGCGGACCGCCAGAACCTGGAGGTCGATGCCTTCACGCGCTATCGGATCATCGATCCGCTCAAGTTCTATCAGGCCGTCGGCAACATCGCCCTGGCCAACCAGCGGCTCGCGAGCTTCACCAACTCGACCATGCGTAACATCCTGGCGAGCGCCTCCCGCGACGCCATCGTCCGCACCGACCGCGCGGACCTGATGAACCGCATTCAGGACGAGGTGAACCGGCAGGCCGCAAGTCTCGGCATCGAAATGATCGACGTGCGTCTCACCCGCGTCGATCTGCCCGCGGCGAACAGCCAGGCCGTCTACCAGCGCATGCGCACGGAGCGCGAGCGCGAGGCTGCCGACCTGCGCGCCAACGGTCAGCAGCAGGCGCAGATGATCCGCGCCCGTGCCGAGCGCGAGGCGACGATCATCCGGGCGGAAGCGAACCGTCAGGCCGAGGAGCTGCGCGGTCAGGGCGACGCGGACAAGAACCGCATCCTGGCGGAGGCTTTCGGCCTGGATCCGGACTTCTTCGCCTTCTACCGCTCCATGCAGGCCTACGAGGGGGGGCTGAGGTCGGGCGATACACGCCTCGTGCTGAGCCCGAACTCGGAGTTCTTCCGCTACTTCAACACCACCGCCGGAAGGCGGAACGGTGAGGGTGGAACGACAGGCTCGACGCAGCCGGTCCCTGCTGCTCCGGCTCAGGCACCGGCTTCGCCCGCGCCCATCACGCCTGCTCCGGCCGCAACCGCTCCGGTTGCGCCGGCGCCTCTCCAGCCCGCTCCAGCCCAGTAAGAGTAACGATGCTGGACCTGATTGCAGCCCTCGGCCTCGCTCTTGCGGTCGAGGGCATTCTATTTGCAGCTTTTCCAGACGGCATGCGGCGGGCCATGTTCGAGGCGGCGCACAGCCCCAGCGACCGGATGCGCCTTGTCGGGATCATCTCCGCCATCTTCGGCATCGGGATCATCTGGATCGTGCGCCAGTTCGGGTGAGGCCTCAGCCCCGCTTCCGCCGCAATCGACGCTTGAATGACGGACCAGACTGACAATCTATGTTCATATTCTCCGAGAGAGGATCATCAATGACCCAAGTCATGAGCGCGCCGGTGCTTTCCGAGCCCGCGGTCCAGCAGCACCTGCTGCGCAGACTGGCCGCGTCCTGCTTCGCGGTTCTGACCTTCGTTGCAGCGGCCATGCCGCTGCCGGCCCAGGCCCGTTCCGCGCCGGAATCCTTCGCCGATCTGGCTGAGGAGGTCACCGGCGCCGTCGTCAACATCTCCGCCTCGACCACGGTCGAAGCCCGTAACCGGACCCTGCCGCAACTGCCGCCGGGCACCCCCTTCGAGGACCTCTTCGAGGAGTTCTTCAACAGGCGCGGTCAGCAGGGCGGTCCCAACGGGGACAGCACCCCCTCGCGCCCGCGCCGTTCCAACTCGCTGGGTTCCGGCTTCGTCATCGATCCCTCGGGAATCGTGGTCACAAACAACCATGTGATCGGCGACGCCAATGACATCAGCGTGATCTTCTCCGACGGGACGCGTCTCAAGGCCGAGATCGTCGGCAAGGATTCCAAGATCGACCTCGCGGTGCTGAAGGTGAAGTCGGACAAGCCCCTGAAGGCGGTGCGCTTCGGTGACTCCGAGACCATCCGGCCCGGCGATTGGGTCATGGCCATCGGCAATCCCTTCGGCCTCGGCGGCTCCGTCACGGCGGGCATCGTTTCGGCCCGCGGGCGCAATATCGAGTCCGGCCCCTACGACAACTACATCCAGACCGACGCCTCCATCAATAAGGGCAATTCGGGCGGGCCGCTCTTCAACATGAACGGCGAGGTGATCGGCATCAACACGGCCATCCTCTCGCCGACCGGCGGCTCCGTCGGCATCGGCTTCGCGGTTCCGTCCTCGTCGGCCGTGCCGATCATCGAGCAGCTGCGCGAGTTCGGCGAAACCCGCCGCGGCTGGCTCGGCGTCCGCATCCAGAACGTGGACGATGCCACGGCCGAAGCCCTGAACCTCGGAACGGCGCGCGGCGCGCTGATCGCGGGCGTCGACGAGAAGGGGCCTGCGAAGCCTGCGGGTCTGGAAGTGGGTGATGTGATCGTCCGCTTCGACGGCAAGGAGGTCAAGGATTCCCGCGACCTGCCCCGCATCGTCTCCTCGACCCCTGTGGGCAAGGAAGTCGATGTGGTGATCGTCCGCAAGGGCACCGAGGAGACCAAGAAGGTCACTCTCGGGCGCCTGGAGGACAGCGAGCAGCAGGCCAGCCTGCAGCAGCCCTCGACGGAAACCCCCACGGTGACCCGTCAGGCTCTCGGCCTGAACCTGTCCGGCATCACGGAAGAGATGCGCCGCCGCTACAGCCTGAAGGACGACACGAAGGGTGTGGTGATCACCCGCGTCGACCCGAACTCGGCCGCTTCCGACAAGCGGATCCAGGCCGGCGAGGTGATCGTCGAGGTCAATCAGGAGCCGGTCTCGTCTCCGGCGGACGTGACCAAGAAGATCGACGACCTCAAGGGGCAGGGCCGCAAGTCCGCGCTCCTGCTCATCGCCAACGCCCAGGGCGAAGTCCGCTTCGTCGCGCTCTCGATCGAGTAGCGAGCTCGGCCATGACAGGCATGAAAAAGGCGGCCTCGGCCGCCTTTTTTGTTGCGAAGCGTCGGATTTGCGCCCTCAGGCTTCGACGATCTCGCCTTCTGCATATCCCTGCACATAGAGCAGCGCACTGAGGTCTGCGTGGTCGATGCGGGCATGAGCTGCTGCCGCAACGGCGGGTTTGGCCCGGAACGCTACCCCGAGGCCGGCTTCTCCCAGCATGGCGAGATCGTTGGCGCCGTCGCCGACCGCCATGGTCTCCTGCGGCGCCAAACCGAAGCGGTCGCGCAGCTCGACCAGCGTCGCAAGCTTTGCCTCGCGGCCGAGGATCGGCTCCTCGACCTGGCCGGCCAGTTTCTCACCCGCGACGATCAGGTGGTTGGAGCGGTGCTCGTGAAAACCGATCTTCGCGGCGACCGGCCCCGTGAACAGGGTGAAGCCGCCGGAGACGAGGCAGGTATAGGCTCCGTTCGCCCGCATGGTCCGCACCAGGGCGCGTCCGCCCGGGGTGAGGGTGAGGCGGCTGGCGATGATCTCGTCCACCACGCGCACGGGAAGATCCTTCAGCAGGGCCACACGCTCGCGCAGGGCCGGCTCGAAGGCGATCTCGCCGCGCATGGCGCGCTCGGTGATCTCCGAAACCTCCGCCTTCAGCCCGACGTAATCGGCCAGCTCGTCGATGCACTCCTGCTCGATCATCGTGGAATCCATGTCCGCCAGGAACAGGCGCTTGCGCCTGTGGTTCAGGGGCTGGACCACGATGTCGATGGGTTGGTCCTGCAGCGCCTCGCGCAGGGCAGCGTCCACGGCCCTGGCCTCGGCCTGTGCCGTGAGGACCAGATCCGCCGCAACCCCCCTTGCCAGAACGGAGCGTTCCGTCTCTTGTCCGAGCGCCCGTGCGGCCAGGGCGACGATGTCGTCCGTCACGGCGGGCTGGAGCGGGTTGGCGACGAGGGTCGCGACGAGGAGGTCGGAGGAGGATGCCATCGTGGGGACCGGAAGGTGAGTGAGGTTCGGATCGGCGCGGTTCTCATTGCAGGGCCGACCGCTTCAGGCAAGTCCGCTCTGGGCATCAAACTGGCGCAGGCCCTGAACGGCGTGGTAATCAACGCCGATTCCATGCAGGTCTACCGAGATCTGCGCGCCCTCACCGCCCGGCCCACGCCCGAGGAGGAGGCGCAGGCGCCCCACCGCCTCTATGGCCATGTGGATGCCGCGGTGAACTTCTCCGTCGGGCGGTACGTGGCGGATGCCGTCGCCACCCTGCGGGAGGTGGAGGGACGGGTGCCGATCTTCGTCGGCGGAACCGGTCTGTACTTCAAGGCCCTGACGGAGGGGCTGTCCGATATTCCCGCCGTCCCGGACGAGGTTCGGGAGCAGGTGCGGCGGGAGAGCGAAGGCTTGGAGACGCCGGATCTTCACCGTCTCCTGATGGAGCGGGACCCGGAGACGGGGCGCACCCTTCGCCCGTCGGACCGGCTGAGGGTGCAGCGTGCGCTCGAAATCTTCGCCGCCACCGGCCAGCCCCTCGTGTCGTTCCACGGCGCGCGCCAGCCCGGGCCGCTGAGCCGGGTGCCGGTGATCAAGGTTTTCCTGGCGCCGGAGCGCGAGGACCTGCGCCGGCGCATCGACAGCCGCTTTCTTGCCATGATGGAGCAGGGGGCTCTCGACGAGGTCAAGCGCCTCGGCGAGCGCGGCCTCGACCCCATGCTGCCCGCCATGCGCGCCCACGGTGTTCCCGGGCTTCTGGCCCACCTGAGGGGGGAGATCGGTCTCGACGAGGCGATCCGGCGGGGGCAGGGGGATACACGGCGCTATGCGAAGCGCCAGTTCACCTGGTTCCGGCACCAGCTGCCGGACTGGACCTGGGTGGAGCCGGAGCGGGGATATGAGACCGTCCTGTCCCGCCTCAATGCCCTCCGAGCCAGCCCGTGAACATCTGGTAGAAGGTGATGAAGATCTCGAACACGATCAGGAGAACGATGATCAGTTCGAGCCGGAGCGAGCGCTCCGTATCGATGAGGTCGGTAAGGGCCTGGGCCGTATCGCCGATCACCTCGAGCTTCCGGTGGAGCGAAGTGGCGCGTTCCTTCAACTCGTATTCGTCTTCCAGGCGGGCATAGAGGCGCTCGAGGTCGGGGCGGTCCCAAAGCACGTCGGGCTTCTCCTCCACGGCGACGCGGCCGGATACCCGCTGCCGGACGAGAAGGGCATGGCCCACATGCTTCACGATCTCGCGCCGTCCGCCGGGGCGGCGGCCCTTTTCGGCCAGATGGCGCGCGAAGGGCTCCATGACGTCGAAGACGGCGGCGGCCTCCTTTTCGTCGCGGGCCAGGGAGACGCTCTTGGAGAGCGCATCGGCGATCACGATGAGGCGCTCGGTGGAAAGCGTCCTGAGGTAGATCGGCCCGCCCGGAGGGATCTGGTCGTCCTTGTCGGGCGAGAGCTCGATGATGGCCGTCTCCTCCTCGCGCCTGGCGAATTCGCCGGTGATGCGCTGGCGCAGGCTGCGGATCACGTCGTCCTCCTCCAGGGGGGTGAGGCCGACGAGGACGATGGCGCCGAAGCGGAACAGGGCCACGAACCCTTCCTGCCCGGCCCGGAAGGCGATGGGGGTGGAGGAGAGGAGGTCGCTGCGCTCCAGTCCCGCCACGTCGAGCCGGTCGCCGAGCAGCAGCGCCCGGGCCGTCAGGCGCGAGCCGGTCATGGAAATGCCGGCCGATGATACAGTCGCGTTCATGACAATCTTGATCGAAATTCACCTAGACTAGAGTAGAAGCTGGGCCATTCATCGCAAAAATCGACCCCGCTTGACCGAATGAGTCACATCGTTTAGCGTCAACGCAACTTTTGAAACGAGTGTCGCAACAAATGCGCAAGCTTATTCTCGTAGTACGAGCGCCATCGACGGAGCGGGATTGACCCGCAGGTCCGGCGATGGCGCACAGGCCCCCTCAGGGGCCTTTTTTATTGCCTAGAATTCCTCCAGCACCTTGAGACAGACCCGACGGAGCGAGTGACATGAGCGAGATGATGAACGGAGCCGAAATGGTGATCCGCGCCCTGCAGGATCAGGGGGTCGAGCATATCTTCGGCTATCCCGGCGGAGCGGTTCTGCCCATCTACGACGCGCTCTTCCATCAGGATAAGGTGCAGCACATCCTCGTTCGCCATGAGCAGGGCGCCGTTCACGCTGCGGAGGGCTATGCCCGCTCCTCCGGCAAGGTGGGCGTGGTGCTGGTGACGTCGGGTCCCGGGGCGACCAATGCGGTGACCGGCCTGGCCGATGCGATGATGGATTCGATCCCCATCGTCTGCATCACCGGGCAGGTGCCGACGCACCTCATCGGCTCGGACGCGTTCCAGGAATGCGACACGGTCGGCATCACGCGCCACTGCACCAAGCACAATTATCTGGTCAAGTCGATCGAGGACCTGCCGCGCATCCTGCACGAGGCGTTCTATGTGGCCTCGAACGGCCGCCCGGGCCCCGTGGTGGTCGATCTGCCGAAGGACATCCAGTTCAAGACCGGCATCTACGCGCGCCCCGTCAACAATCAGCACAAGACCTACCGGCCGACGGTGAAGGGCGACATGGACAAGATTCGCGCCGCGATCGATCTCATGGCGAGCGCCAAGCGGCCGGTCTTCTATACGGGTGGCGGCGTCATCAATTCCGGTCCGCACGCGGCGGCCCTGCTGCGGGAGCTCGTGCGCCTGACCGGATTCCCGATCACCTCGACCCTGATGGGGCTTGGCGCCTATCCGGCCTCCGATCCGCAATTCCTCGGAATGCTCGGGATGCACGGCACCTACGAGGCCAACCTCGCGATGCACGAATGCGACGTGATGATCAATATCGGCGCCCGCTTCGATGACCGCATCACGGGACGTCTCGATGCGTTCTCGCCCTACTCGAAGCGCATCCACGTCGACATCGATCCGTCCTCCATCAACAAGACCGTGAAGGTCGACATCCCCATCGTCGGCGACTGCGCTCACGTTCTGGAGGATATGGTGCGCCTGTGGCGCCAGAGCGCGCCGCAGGTGGACAAGGTCGCCCTGAAGGAGTGGCATGAGAAGATCGACGGCTGGCGTGCGCGCAAGTGCCTCGCCTACCGGCCCTCGACCGAGACCATCAAGCCGCAATACGCGGTCCAGCGTCTCTACGAGCTCACCAAGGGGCGGGAGACTTACGTCACCACCGAGGTCGGGCAGCATCAGATGTGGGCGGCCCAGTACTTCAAGTTCGAGGACCCGAACCGCTGGATGACCTCGGGCGGTCTCGGCACCATGGGCTACGGCCTGCCCGCCGCCATCGGCGCGCAGCTCGCCAATCCGAAGGCGCTGGTGGTGGACATCGCCGGCGAGGCGTCGATCCTCATGAACATGCAGGAGATGTCGACGGCCGTGCAGTACCGCCTGCCGGTGAAGATCTTCATCCTCAACAACGAGTACATGGGCATGGTGCGCCAGTGGCAGGAGCTTCTGCACGGCGGCCGCTATTCCCAGAGCTATTCGGAATCGCTGCCCGACTTCGTCAAGCTCGCCGAAGCCTATGGGGGCGTGGGGATGCGCTGCGACAATCCCGGCGATCTCGATGCGGCCATCACGGAGATGATCAACGTGGATCGTCCGGTGATCTTCGACTGTATCGTCGACAAGACCGAGAACTGCTTCCCCATGATCCCGTCGGGCAAGGCTCACAACGAGATGCTGCTCAACGACTATCTCGGCGAGACGGGCACCGACATCGGCTCCGTGATCGACGAGAAGGGCAAGATGCTGGTCTGATCGGAAATGAGCCCCTCTCCCACCCGGGAGAGGGGAGGAGTGCCTAGACATGCCCACCCTCGTCATCGCGAACAAGCTCTACTCGTCCTGGTCGCTTCGGCCGTGGCTGCTCATGAAGCAGTTCGGCATCGCGTTCGACGAGATCCTCATTCCCTTGGACCAGCCGGACACGAAGGCGCGGGTCCTGGAGCATTCGCCTGCCGGCAAGGTGCCGATCCTCATCGACGGGGACATCACCGTGTGGGAGAGCATCGCCATCATGGAGCATGTGGGCGACGCCTATGGTGTCCAGGTCTGGCCCGCCGATATCGAGGCGCGGGCCATGGCGCGCTCCATCGCGGCCGAAATGCACGCCGGGTTTCAGGCCCTGCGTTCCGCCTGCCCGATGAATCTCGGAAAGAGATTTGCAGCGAAAGACAGGGGCGAGGCGGTCTCCCGAGACGTCGCCCGCTTCAGCGAAATCGTGAGCCAGGCGCGGGAGCGCTTCGGTGCGGGAGGCCCGTTCCTCTTCGGCGCGTTCTCGGCGGCGGATGCCATGTACGCGCCCCTCGTCACGCGCCTCGACACCTACTCGATTGCCGTCGATGAGGCGACGCAGGCTTATCTGGATGCCGTCCTTTCCCTGCCGGCATTCCGCGAGTGGCGCTCCGCCGCTCTGAAAGAATCGTGGATCGTCGACGCCGATGAGGTCGATGAGGACCCGATCGAGGTTTATCGCCAAGCCGCTTGAGACTAGAAGAAGCCCCGGAACGCACGAGCCATGACCCAGATGAGCACTCACTATCCTGATGCCACCCGCATCGAACCCGTCAACCGGCACACTCTCGCCATCGTCGTCGACAACGAGCCGGGTGTGCTGGCGCGTATTGCGGGGCTCTTCTCGGGCCGCGGCTACAATATCGAGAGCCTGACCGTCACCGAGACGGAGCACGAGGCGCATATTTCCCGCATCACCATCGTCACGACGGGCACCGACAGCATCATCGAGCAGATCAAGAGCCAGCTCGAGCGCCTCGTGCCCGTGCACCGGGTCGTGGATCTCACGCTGAGCGGGGATGCGGTGGAGCGTGAGCTCTGCCTCGTGAAGGTGGTCGGCAAGGGCGATCACCGGGTGGAGGCCATGAGGCTCGCCTCCGCCTTCGGCGCCCGCACCATGGATGCGACGCTCACCTCCTTCGTCTACGAGCTCACGGGCACGACCGAGGAGGTGGAGCGCTTCATCAAGCTGATGACGGCCGTCGGCCTCGTGGAGGTCTCCCGCACCGGTGTCGCCGCCATGGCGCGCGGCGCGGAAGGCATGTGAGCTTTCAGCCCCTGAATTCGCTTTCCTTCAGGAACGCTTCCTCCTCGGGTGTGCTCTCGCGGCCGAGGATGTGGTTCCGGTGAGGGAAGCGGCCGAAGCGGGCGACGATGTCATGATGGTGCCGGGCCCACTTGATCGAATCCTCCTCGCCCAGGGCCTCGTTCAAAGCGACCGAGCGCTCCTGGTGCCGCAGGGATTCGGAGTGCATGAAGGGGAGATAGAAGAAGCGGCGGAGCGAAGGATCGACCTTCATGTCGAACCCCCTCTCGATGGCGCGGTCCGCGGCCATGAGCGCGACGGGATCGGTCTTGTAGGTGTCGCGCGTTCCGCGAAACATGTTTCGCGGGAACTGGTCCAGGAGGATGACGACGGCGAGTGCGCCGTCCGGCGTAAGCTCCCACTCGTTGAGGTCGCCTCTCGCGGCGGCTCTGTAGGTGGGAAGAAAGCGGTCGCGGATGGCCTGGTCGAAGGCCTCGTCCTTGGCAAACCACTTTTCGGGTCCGGCATCGCGCCAGAACCGGATGACTGTGTCGGGAGAAACGAGCTGGTCCATGCCGCTCATTTCTCCACAACACCGCAGACAATTCAATCAGGCGAGTGCTTCTTCCGCCGTGGGAGTGGCCTTCTCCGCGAAGAAGAAGACGCGCACCAGGTTGGCGAAGAACACGAGGATGCCCGCCAGGGCGACGAAGGAGGCGGCAATCGCGAGGGCGGGGTTCTGATGGGCGATCGACACATAGATCCCGACCGGAAAGATGACCGCCGTCGAGCCCGAGAGGATCAGGTGCGTGTTGGCGAGCCACGAATTCTTCAGGGCCGGATAGCTTTTGTAGACCAAGCCGAACAGGGCGAGGCTCGTCCAGCCGAGAAGGTTGAGGTGTGCGTGCACGGGCGTGAAGGTGAAATCGTGGGCGGCGCCCATGACGATTCCCATCGCGATGCCGACGATCAGGCACAGGACGGAGAGTAGAATGAAAGAGACGTCGATTTTAGGCATAACTTCCCCCTTAAGGTGATAACATTTTCGGCCAATTAACCCAGGAGACGCCACAACGCAAACGCAAACACAATAACATGAATACGAACAAAAATAACAGTTTCATAGCTTCCCTTTGAAACAAGAGGTCGCTAAGAAGCCGCATCCCGCAAGCCTCGGCTCATCTGAGGCAAATCGACACAAACGAACGTTAGAGGAAAAGGCAGCCATGC
Organism: Microvirga sp. GCM10011540; assembly: GCF_042650665.1. Lineage (NCBI taxonomy): Bacteria > Pseudomonadati > Pseudomonadota > Alphaproteobacteria > Hyphomicrobiales > Methylobacteriaceae > Microvirga > Microvirga sp. GCM10011540. Next base: position 41,122 of record NZ_JBHSBQ010000025.1, read on the forward strand.
GCGTTTATTACGATCGCGATGCCGACATCAACCTGATCAAGAGCAAGAAGGTCGCCATCGTCGGTTATGGCAGCCAGGGGCATGCTCACACGCTCAATCTGCGCGATTCGGGCGTCAAGGACATCGTCGTTGCGCTTCGCAAGGGCTCTCCCTCCGCCGCAAAGGCCGAGAAGGAAGGCATCAAGGTCATGGAAGTGGCCGAGGCCGCCAAATGGGCGGACGTGGTCATGATGCTGACCCCGGACGAGCTGCAGTCCGACATCTACCGCGACGAGCTGCACCCGAACATGAAGCAGGGGGCAGCGCTTCTCTTCGCCCACGGCCTCAACGTTCACTTCAACCTGATCGAGCCCCGCAAGGACCTGGACGTGCTCATGGTGGCTCCCAAGGGGCCCGGCCACACGGTCCGTTCGGAGTACCTGCGCGGCGGCGGCGTGCCGACCCTGATCGCGATCCATCAGGACGCCACGGGTAACGCCCACGACCTCGGCCTCTCCTATGCCTCGGCCAATGGCGGCGGGCGCGCCGGCATCATCGAAACCACGTTCAAGGAAGAGTGCGAGACCGACCTCTTCGGCGAGCAGGTGGTGCTCTGCGGCGGCCTCGTGGAGCTCATCAAGGCGGGTTTCGAGACCCTCGTCGAGGCGGGCTACGCCCCCGAGATGGCCTATTTCGAGTGCCTGCACGAAGTGAAGCTGATCGTCGACCTCATCTACGAGGGCGGCATCGCCAACATGAACTACTCGATCTCGAATACGGCCGAGTACGGCGAATACGTCACCGGTCCACGCATCATCACCCCCGAGACCAAGGCCGAGATGAAGCGCGTCCTGACCGACATCCAGTCCGGCAAGTTCACGCGCGACTGGATGCTCGAGAACAAGGTGAACCAGACCTCCTTCAAGGCCACCCGCGCCCGCAACGCCGCCCACCCGATCGAGGATGTCGGCAGCCGGCTGCGCGGCATGATGCCGTGGATCAAGGAAAAGGCTCTGGTGGACAAGAGCCGGAACTGATCGGCGCAACAGCAGACGACGGAAAAGGGCGGATCACCCGCCCTTTTTCCATTTCATGCAGGGGACGGTCAGATGCTGGCCGAGAAGCTGTGCGCCAGGAGCAGGGCAATGGCGGCTGCGACGCAGACCACCTGTCCGAGACGCTCCGACAGGGGCTTGCAGATCTTGAAGAGAGCATAGCAACAGACCAGGACGAGCGAGAGGGTCAGCGCGCCATAGGCCATGTTGACGAGGCTCCTGGCGCCTGCCGCCGCTCCGCCCGACGTCCAGCTCTCCAGCAGCCACAGGGCGGAATAAGCGATCCCGGCCATCCACCAGTCGTAGTCCCACCAGGATTCCGGCAGGCCGGCAACGGCGGCATCGATTTCCGGCGGCGCTTCGAGGGCGTCGTCGTACCAATCATACGAATCCGGGCGCGGGGAGCGCATGGCGGCGTTTCCATAACGTTACAACATTAAAGCTGTAGCATTACGGAAAGTCATTGCCACCTGTTCAAAAAGAGAGGGCTCCGGTGGGAGCCCTCGCTGCCTTACTGACGGTTGCTCTTCGTGTTCTGGGCCTTGTTGTTGTCCTGCTTGCCCGGATCGTTGCGGTTCTTCATCGTGCCGCCGGAGCCGCGCGTGAAGCGGCTGGGATCCTTGCTGTCGGCCGAGTTGTCGCCGTTCATCTTACCTTTACCCATCGGATTCCTCCTTCGATGTGGGAGGTTAATGAAGGCTGGAGCGCTCGGTTCCTGCGGTTTCCTACCACAGGAGGTAGTGCGCGAGTCCTGCGCCGGGGGCGAGCACCAGAAAGGCCCAGACCGAGGCCGACGCCATGTTGGCGGCCTGAAACAAGGGGGCGGGCATGACGAAGATCCCGGCAATCAGCGCGATGACGGCGCGGATGGGGCCGAAGAAGCGCCCGAGGAAGACCGCCCAGGGACCGAAACGCTGAAAGAAGTCCTCTCCGCGCTGCGTCAGTCGCGGATTGCGCGAAAGGGGCCAGACCTCATAGGCGGCCTTCTTGTAGTGCCGCCCGATCTCGTAGGAGAGCCAGTTGCCGAGGAAAGCGCCGGCCACGGCGCCCATCCAGGCCTGCCAAAAGGGAATGTCGGCAGCCGCGATGATGAAGCCCACCGCAATGAGAAGGGTCATCGTCGGCAGGAAGAGAGACACGAAGGCGAGCGATTCGCCGAATGTCATGAGGGCGAGGACGAAGGGCGCCAAGCCCTGGTGAGCTTGAACAAAGCCGATGACGGCGCTCCTGATGGCGTCGAGATCCATTAACCGCTCCGGTTCGCGTGGCCCCTGATGCGGGCTGCATATCAGAATATGGGGCGGGCCTGCCTATAGCCCTGTGATGGATCCGATCACATTACGCAATTTGTAGCTGGGCCGCGGATGCGCTAACCGGATGGGACAGGGGGCTGAAACCATGAATGTTCTCTCGATCCAGTCGCACGTCGCCTACGGTCATGTGGGCAATGCTTCCGCAGTCTTTCCAATGCAGCGCCTCGGCGTCGAGGTATGGCCGATCCATACGGTCCAGTTCTCGAACCATACCGGCTACGGCTCCTGGAAGGGGCGCGTGTTCGACGGACCGGCCATCGAGGAGCTGGTGGAGGGAATCGCCGAGCGCGGCGTCCTCGGCCGCTGCGACGGCGTGCTCTCCGGCTATATGGGGTCTGCCGATATCGGCAACGCCATTCTCTCGGCGGTCGCGAGGGTCCGCTCGCTCAACCCGGATGCGCTCTATTGCTGCGACCCGGTGATCGGCGATGTGGGGCGGGGCGTCTTCGTGCGCCCCGGAATCCCGGAATTCATGCGCGAGCAGGCCGTGCCTGCCGCCGACATCGTCACTCCGAACCAGTTCGAGCTCGACTACCTTTCGGGGCTGACGAGCGAGTCTCTGGCGGATGTCAAGCAGGGCATCGGCGCCGTGCATGCCTTGGGTCCCAAGGTCGTGCTGGTCACCTCGGTCGAGACGAAGGAGACCCCATCCGACTCGGTGGACCTGCTCGCGGGGGAGGGAGGCCGATTCTGGCGCATCCGCACTCCCAAGCTGTCCCTGAGCGTGAACGGCGCGGGGGATGCCGTCGCGGCCCTCTTCTTCGTCCATTATGCCCGCACCCGGTCCGCCTCGGCGGCTCTTGCGGAGGCGTCCGCCTCCATCTACGGGCTGCTGAAGCGCACGGAAGAGGCCGGCTCCCGCGAAATCCTGACCATTGCGGCGCAGGACGAATTCGTTTCCCCCACCTATCGCTTCACCGCCGAAGAGGTTTGATGCCCATGTCCCGTCGCTTCGTCACACTCGACGTCTTCACCGGCGATGTCTTCGCCGGAAACCCGCTTGCGGTCGTGCTGGATGCGGAGGGCCTCGACGACGATGGTATGCAGGCGATCGCCCGTGAGTTCAATCTCTCCGAGACCGTCTTCGTCCTGCCTCCGACGGAGCCGCGCCAGCGCGCCGACATCCGAATCTTCACGCCGGTACGGGAACTGCCCTTCGCCGGCCATCCCACCGTCGGCACTGCCGTGCTCCTGGCTCTGATGGACGGGACGGACGGCGCCGGCGCCGTTGCGTTCGGTCTCAAGGAGAAGGTCGGCATCGTTCCCTGCGTGGTCGAGGTGGAGAGCGGAACGAAGGGAGCGGCGCGCTTCCGCCTGCCCCGCCTGCCCTTCACCTGGGGCGAGGGCAAGGAGGCGAGCGATTGCGCGTGGGGCCTGGGGCTCGATCCGACGGAGATCGGTTTCGACCGGCATGTTCCGAGCCGCCACTCCGCCGGCGTCGCATACGACCTCGTGCCTGTCGCCTCTCTCGATGCCCTGGCGCGGGCGAGGCCGCAGGGCGAGCCTTTCGAGAAGGCCTTCGGCGACAGCGACCACCCGGCGGCCTATGTCTATGCCCGCGTTCCGGACGCGGCGGATCTGCGCTTTCGCGCCCGCATGTTCGGGCCCGGCATGGGCATCGTGGAGGATCCGGCGACCGGGTCGGCCGCGGCGTCGTTCGCAGGGGCGCTGATGCAGTGCGAACCCCTCGGCGACGGCGAGCACAACATCGTCATCGAGCAGGGGTTCGAGATGGGGCGCCCGAGCATCATCTCCCTTCAGATGGTGATCAAGGACGGCGCCCTCGTCTCCGCCGAGATCGGCGGCCAGGCCGTCATGGTCAGCCGCGGCGAACTCCTGTGATGGAGCGGGATCTGCGCATCACGCGGGTCGCGCATGTCGAGGCGCGCCTGGAGCCCATGGAGTGGCCCTGGGCGAGCGAGAACAGGGAGCACATCGAGGCCAACTGGCAGCGCCGCAAGGCTCAGACGCCGAAGATGTTCAACGGGCGTGTCCTGATGCTGCGCGATGTGGACCTCACGCCGGAGCGGTGCATCAACACGTATTTCGAGGTCGATTATGCCAGCCTCGTCGCCTGGATCGATTTCGGCAATCCGGACAGGAGCGTGGCCAACGGCTTTGCCATGGGGGCGCTGCGCGGCTCCGACGGCGCCTTCCTCTGCGGCGTCATGCACGAGCATACGGCGAATGCCGGCCGCATCTATTTCCCGGCCGGGACGCCGGACCTGTCCGATCTCCGGTCCGACGGCACGGTCGACCTGGCGACGAGCCTGACCCGGGAACTCCACGAGGAAACGGGCCTGAGCGAAGGCGATTATCGCGTGGCGGACGATTGGATCGTCGTGGAGCGCTGGCCCGCGGTCGCCATGATGCGCATGGTGACGCTTCCCTGCCCGGCGGAGGAGGGGGCGGACAGGATCCGCAGGGCCATCGCCCTGCAGGATCCTCCTGAATTGTCGGATGTGCGGATCATCCGCGGACCCGACGACGTCGAGCCGCAGAAAATGCCGCTCTTCCTGCAGTCCTTCTTCCGCTGGAGCTTCGGTCAGCTATAGCCGTAGCGGGACTTCGCGGCCCTGATCATCCGGATCGCCTCCGCATCGCGCCCGGCCGCGCAGGCGGAGGAGGCCTTGTCGATCTCCTGCGACACACGGCCATAGACGGAGTGATTGACGTGGCCCATGGCCAGGTCGTTGTCCATGACGGCTCTGTAGCGGGCGACCTCGCCCGCGCAGCCCGTTCCCTCGGGCATGCGGAAGCTGGAGGGGGTGACGCTTGCGCTGCCCGGGGCAGGGGGCGCCGTCTGGTTGCAGGCCGCCAGAGACAGTGCCGCTGCACCTGCAATCCACAAGGGACGAATCAGGGTTTTCATTCGAACGGTCTCCTGTTGAACTCGGCGGGGAGATAAGGCCAAGCTTGCGGCGATCAAGACCATCTTCCACACGGAGCGCCGCTCCGGACTTTTCGTTTATTTCATTCTCTTGCCATCGTTTCGAAGCGTCGTTACAACCAATGACACCGTTCGCGGCGTAACCGCGACCTTGAGGAGGAATGGGAAGCGATGACAATCGGCTCCCCCGGCGCATGGATGATCGGCCCCGCTTCAGCGGCCGCCCGCGCGCGTCTCCTTGGCCTCCTTCTCCTTAGTCGCCCCTGAGGGTCGGCTGGGCTTTGATGCCTGGGCTCTCAGGGGTTCTGGACAACAGGAACAACCTTGAGCGCGTGGATCGCTCGCCCCGAGAAGGACTAGACTGATGACCATCTCCTCCGCCGCCGGCTCCTCGAAGGACCGCGTTCTGATTTTCGACACCACCCTGCGCGACGGCGAGCAATGCCCCGGCGCCACCATGACCCTCGAAGAGAAGCTCGAAGTGGCCGACCTGCTCGACACCATGGGGGTCGACATTATCGAGGCCGGCTTCCCGATTGCCTCGAACGGTGACTTCGAGGCGGTGTCGCTCATCGCCAAGCGGGTGAGGAATGCCACTGTGGCCGGCCTTGCCCGCGCCATTTCCGCCGACATTAATCGCGCCGGCGAGGCCGTGCGCCACGCGGTGCGCCCGCGCATCCACACCTTCGTCTCCACCTCTCCCATCCATCTGGCGCATCAGATGCGCAAGACCGAGGAGGAGGTGCTGGAGATCATCACGGCGACGGTGACCCAGGCCCGCAACCTCGTCGAGGACATTGAGTGGTCGGCCATGGATGCGACCCGCACCTCCATCGAGTATCTGTGCCGCTGCGTCGAGGCGGCCATCAAGGCCGGAGCGACCACGATCAACCTGCCGGACACGGTGGGCTACGCCACCCCGGACGAGTACCGGGAGATGTTCCGGGCCATCCGCGGACGCGTGCCGAATGCCGACAAGGCGGTTTTCTCCGCCCATTGCCACAACGACCTGGGCCTAGCCGTCGCCAACTCCCTGGCGGCGCTCGAGGGCGGGGCACGCCAGATCGAGTGCACCATCAACGGCATCGGCGAACGGGCCGGCAATGCCGCGCTGGAAGAGGTCGTGATGGCGATCCGCACCCGCGGCGACGTGCTGCCCTACGAGACCGGCATCGAGACGGCCATGCTGACCCGCGCCTCGAAGCTGGCGGCGGCCGCGACCTCGTTCCCGGTCCAGTACAACAAGGCCATCGTCGGACGGAACGCCTTCGCGCATGAGAGCGGCATCCATCAGGACGGGATGCTCAAGCACGCCCAGACCTATGAGATCATGACGCCGGAGAGCGTCGGCGTCTCCAAGACCAATCTGGTCATGGGCAAGCATTCCGGCCGGGCGGCCTTCCGCAACAAGCTCGACGAGCTGGGCTACAAGCTCTCCGACAACCAGTTCCAGGATGCCTTCGAGCGCTTCAAGGATCTCGCCGACCGCAAGAAGCACGTCTACGACGAGGACATCGAGGCCCTGGTCGATCAGAACATCGCCATGGCCCACGACCGGATCAAGCTGGTCTCCCTCTCGGTCGTTGCCGGCACCCGCGGCCCGCAGCGCGCCACCATGAAGCTCCAGATCGACGACAAGATCGTTACGGAGGAGCAGGAGGGCAACGGGCCGGTGGATGCCACCTTCAACGCCATCAAGGCGCTGGTGCCTCACGAGGCGGTGCTGGAGCTCTATCAGGTGCATGCGGTCACGGAAGGAACGGATGCCCAGGCCGAGGTCTCCGTACGGCTCTCCGCCGACAATCGCAGCGTGACCTCCCGTGCCGCCGATCCGGACACCCTGGTGGCCTCGGCTCAGGCCTATCTCGGCGCTCTCAACAAGCTCATCAGCCGTGGTGCGCGCCTCCACGCGCAGTATGCGGCGGAGTAGCTCTTGCCCAACCAGGCGCCGGTCCGGAGACGGGCGCCTGGAGAAACTTCGCGTCTCTTTGGTCGGACGAGGCCGGCTCGAAGCACGCGGTGCGACAGTTTTCCTGCGGCAGATTTAGATTTTGCCGCCTGGGACAAAAAAACCTCTCTGAACGGGGTAGACAGAGGCCGAACGGTTTGTTACACGCACGGCCTCTTCAGCGGGGATCGCACCCCACTGAAATCGCTTCGGCGACGGGTGATTAGCTCAGTTGGTAGAGCAGCTGACTCTTAATCAGCGGGTCGTAGGTTCGAGCCCTACATCACCCACCAAATTTACCAACAGAATCAGTTACTTGCAAAAGGGTAGCGCTAAGGCGCTGGCCGCTTTATGCGCTGGGGCGGAATTGGGGCGGGGGTAGTCGCTCACCTCAATGCGTTCAGATCAGAGTAGCAGGATTTGAACCTGCGACCCCCACGTCCCAAACGGGGCTGCCTACCAAACGCCCTCCCTCTGCGATCACCGGAAGCCCATGCACTATAACGGATTCCGGTGATCGCTCGTCACCGCTCGTCATGCCTGATCAGCGTTCGTCGCGGCCAATGTTTGGTCGACGTTTGGTCGGTGCCCCTTCCGTTCTCCCTGAAAACGGGGCTTTCTTCGTTGACGGAGAATTCTGGCAGCTGCAGGCTCCCGGCATGAGCATCGAGATCCCGCATGCCGTCCGCACCGCCGCCGCCCGCCTGGCCGAGGCAACGGGCGCCGAGGCCGTCGTCCTGTTCGGCAGCCGCGCCCGCGGGGACCACGACGGCGCCAGCGACTGGGATCTCTGCGTCATCCTGCCCGACGACGTGGAGCCCGGCCGGTTCACGCCGCTCACCCTGTGGCCGTTGGTGTCCGATCTCGGGATCCCGATCCAGGTCGTCCCGATCAGGAAATCGGTGTTCGAGGCACAGCGCGGGAACGTCAACAGCGTGAGCCACGACATCGCGCGGGACTGCATCGTGATCTGGAGCAGGCCTGGCGATCCCATCTCACGCATCCAGGCGCTGGCCGACGCATACCCGGACGCCGAGGCCGAGCTCGCCGGAGGCCTCCGCCACGCCCTGCGGGTCGAGGACCTATCCGAGGACGACTTGGCCCGGATCCGGGCTGCCCGGGTCGAGACGGGGGAGCCGTACAATCTCGACGACATCCCTGGCGACGGCGGAACGAATCGCTAGCATTGATTTCGGCGGCCGGCGTGATGAGCCAGGCCGCCCTTGTTACCCTCACCTGAAGCCCTGGAGCGATCCGGGGCTCTCTTTTTGTCCGCAAATCGGCGGACATGGCATTGACCTTCGCGATCTTGTCCGTATATCGACGGACATGGGACGGCAGTGACCGCCCACAACCCGAAGGGAAACCTCGATATGTCCAGGATTAACGCGCACTTCTTCATCGACGCCGCCAACCGCGAGGTCGAGGTCACGGCCACCGGCATGACCACGACGATGAACGGCCGCAGCCGCGCCGAGTACGGCGTCCAGTTCCACCGCGAGGACGCCGACGGCCGCTCGTACACGCTGCAGACAGCCAACATCCACGTCCCCCTCAGCGAGGCCCGCAGCCGCAAGGCCCTCGTGGCCTGGTGGAACCGCCGCTACGCCGCCGCCGCGGCCTGAGCTCCGCCATCCCGCAACCCATCGCACCACAGGAGCTCACCATGGACGAAGCCTTCCTCCGCCGCGTCGCCGCCAAGATCCGCCGCCTTGCCGGTAAGGCGTGCACCCTCACGTCGGACATCGACGACGAGTACCACTACGCCATCGACAAGGGCCTGCTCGTGTTCGAGGAGTGGATCTCCGGCCACTTCGTGATCACTGAGCGCGGCAAGAACTTCCTGGCCGATTACTACTGAGACATGAGCGGGGCTCCGGCCCCGCCCGTTCCCCAGGGGCCGGCAAGGCCTCTCGGCAACGGGCGAGATTGAAAGGATCGACATGGACCCCGAAACCCTGGCCCGCGCGGGCCAACTCCTCCTCGGCCCCGAGTGGCAGCGGCCCATGGCCCGCCTGCTGGGCCCCCGCCATCCCGGCGGCATCCGGGAGAGCCTGGACCCCAGGCTCATCCAGCGCTGGGCGTCGGGCGAGCGCCCCGTCGCGGCGTGGGTGCCCGGCGTCCTGGCCGACCTGCTGGCTGCCCGCTCGGGGCAGCTCCGGGCTGCCGCCAAAGAATGCGAGACCCTGGCCGCGGCCCTCCGCGACATCGAGGAAACCGACGACCTGCGCCCGGGCGCCTGAGGAGGAGCATCATGGAACTCAACGCATCGCTGCACATCGACCCTGACGTCTCTCACGATCTCGACGAGTTCCTCAAGGGGTGGAAGGCCTGCGCCAGCCTCTCGGCTCTAGGCGGCACCCTGCGCCAGCGGGTCTTCTTCGAACGCAAGGTCCGCGTCGACAGGTTCAACGTCCTCCACCTGTGGCTGCATCCGCAGGAAGGCGAGCTCACGTGGGCCTGGTATGTGGACGGCTACGTCAAGCTCTCCCGGGTCGAGCGCAACGGCCTCGCCGGCAGCCTGGAGGAGGCGGTCGTGGCGGTCGACGCCGCCGTCGCCGAGCTCAAGGCCCTGGCCCCGGCCTGAAGGCCTCCTTCATCCCGACCGCGAGAAGCCCTGGCACCAAGCCGGGGCTTTCCTTTTTCGTGGGCCCGTCGCATTCCTGTCCACATGAGTGAGCAGCCGCCGAAGATTCGATACGCCCACATCGACGAGGCCGAGGTCCAGGCCTTCCGAGAGCTCGGGCAAAGCGTGCTCGGATACGGCTGGGTCTACCGCCTGGCGGACTATGTCGGCGTCTCGACGAGGACCGCCCAGCGTTGGGCCGCGGGGCACACGACCGTGCCCCTCTGGGTCATCGAGAAGCTGCAGGGCCAGGCGCTGCTGCTGCGGGAGACCGGGCTGACGAAGTCCTTCACCGACGCGACCGCGCAGGCAATGCGCGCCGGGCTCTCCAACCATGTCGTCGCCGCCGTCGCCAAGGACCTCGCCGCCGACCTGCGGGGCGAGCCTGTGGACAAGGATCGATCGTTCAATTCTTAATGGCTTGTTAACCAATCTGTCGTAAGGTGCGCGACAGGCCGACCACGGACTACTCCGGGCGGCACGGGTCAACAGAGGCCATCACCATGACAGACGAAAACCCCGACGGCCGGGGCAGCAAGCGCGTGCGCGAGCTTGCCGAGCTCATCAAGCAATCCCAGTCAGAGCGAAACCGCAGCTTCACCGAGCTGCCAACCACTCAACAGCTCTACCGCTGCTTCCCGTTCCATGATGGCTCGCTTGAGCGGGACATCTACGTTTGGGCTCCCCAGCGTTCCCGAATGCTCCAGGCATACGGCGGCCAGTGCGCTGCCCTCGCGGTTCTCCTGAACGCTCTGCGGGACGACCCATGCGCACAGACGACCCAAGCCGCGGCGGACTACGCGCAGGAGATCCTGGGCTTCGACACCGGTGACGTGCCGGCTCGCGCCCTGGACGAGGTCGCCGACGCCCGCTGGAGGCTGGTCTACTACGCGTGGCGCATGGGCTCCGAGCGGGCCGCCCCCGCCGTCGCCGACGCGGTCTACGACATGGTCAAGAGCGCCCCCGACACGCTGGCGAAGGCGGAGCTCTGGGCGACCGCTTGGGAGACCGTCGTCGCGCGAGCCCCCGTCACGTACGATGGATGGCACCGCCAGCGCGGGCATGACAGCGCGATGGCCGATCTCGCCCAAATCGGACTGATCGCATTCGACGTGCTGTCAGCAAAGGCCCGGCTGGCCGGGGAGCAGGAGAAGCGGCGGCGCGAGGAGCACGGGAAGGCGCTGCGGGATCTCATGGACAATCCGGCGGGCTCGGTCCAGGCCGACATCTACCAGATGCTACCGGACGACTTCGAGCCCGAGGTCGAGCAGGCGCCGCGCCCTGGCCAGGTCTGCGTCGGCGACCTGACGCACCTGCCGCAGCGCAAGGGCGAGGGCCCCTACACGGAGTTCCTGCCGCTCTCGAACGTCCGCCTGCCCGCGCGGCCGATGCCCGACCTGGTGCAGACGTCGACGGCACTGAAGGCCCGGTTCCCGTGGATGCACGGCGTGATCGACCGTGCCCTGGAGACGCAGGTGGGCCGGCCGTTCCCGGCGCTGCCGCCGCTGTTGCTCTGGGGCCCGCCGGGCTGCGGGAAGAACGAGGCCGCCCGCGCCCTGGGCCAAGCCCTGGGCATGGCGGTCACAGAGTATCCGTGCGGCGGGACATCGGACGCAACGTTCGGCTCGACCTCGCGCCAATGGCATTCGGGCAGAGCTTGCGTGCCGTTGCAGGCGATCCGCCGCGCGATGGCGCCGAACCCCATGATCGTGCTCGACGAGTTGGAGAAGGCGGGCACGAGCCGCAGGAACGGAGCCCTGTCAGATGTGCTGCTTGGAATGTTGGAGCCTGGCTCGCGGAGGGCCTATTTCGATGCATACATCGAATGTGACGTCGATCTCTCGCCGGTGTCGTTCGTGGCGACCTGCAACCGGATCGAGGCCTTGCGCGGCCCGCTGCTCGACCGGTTCCTCGTGCTGGAGATCCCGGCACCCCGGGCCCAGTACCGTGAGGTGATCGCGCAAGGCATCGTCGCCAGGCTGCGCGAGGAGAGCGGCCTGGACCCGCGCTTCGTGCCGGACCTGGACCATGTCGAACTGGACGCCCTCAGGGCGTGGAAGGGCGGCTCGATCCGTCCGCTGCGCCGCGCGGTGGAGCGCCTCGTGGCCCTGCGCAACAGCCCGAACCTCGCGCACTGAGAGGGCCGTCATGTACGATCTCTCGACCGCCATCGCGGCGGCGCTGGACCTCGGCGCCGGCTTCCTGGAGCACGACGCGCGCCCGCAGCAGGCCGCCCAGGCTTTCCACCAGTCATTCGCGGCCGACCGCCTCGACGAGCTCGTCGAGGCCCTGTGGGTGATCATCGAACACCCGTCGGCGACGTCGACGGAGGTGCTGCAGGCCTGGCACGTCATGCAAGTGTTGAAGGCCTCCAGGAGGTACGCGTTGTGACCCGGGCCGACGTCTACTGGCACACGGTCAAGAGGAGGTGGTCGTTACGCGTTGCTGGGCGCGTCGTCGACCACCTCCCGCTCGTCGCCTTGCAGGGCTGCCGCATGGTCGTCCGCAAGGGCGAGAGGCGGCGCTGCATCGAGCGCGGGCAGCGGTCAGTGCACGCCTGGATCCAGGGCACGTTGATGACGCCACCGCCGGTCGACGGAGCCTTCGTTCAGATAGGATACAGCCCGTGGTGCGCTGGGCATTTCACAACCCGGCCGGCGTTCCTCCCGATCCACCAAGCCGACGTCGTGTCGTTCCTGGCCGACGGCACGGCATGGGCCCTTGTTTCTGACCACGCGCAGCTGGAGACTGCACTATGACCCGCCGCTCACGTTACCCACTCGACGACGACTGGAGGCCTCCCGCCGGCATGATGTCGTCCGCGCCCATCATCGAGGACTACGAGATCGTCACGGAAGGCGAGGACTGGCACATCCGCGGCATCCTCTTCGGTGGGGCCGATCCTCGCTTTAAGGATGGCGCACAGATAACCACGGGCGTCATTCAAGCGTACGACGAGGCTGAGGGCTGGGCGATTTCGTACAATGGCGGCTACCGTCTTGGGGCGCCGCGCCAGGGAGGCTGTCCATGAAGGACCGACTGACACGCGAGCAATGGGACCTCGTCGTGGCTGGCATCGAGCCGACCGAAATGGACCTGGCCATCGCCCCCGTGTTGCAGGACTGGTATCCGGTCAACCGCAAGGGTGTCACCCAGCTCTTCGGCAAGGTCCATGGTCACCCGAAGCACGGTACGGGCCACCTGCTCACAGGGGAGGTCCTCAGGACCGCCGAGGATGGCACGTGGATGCGCACCCGTTCGCTGTTCTACCGCCTGGGCCGCCGCTACGTGCATAGGACCGTGCAGGAGATCGCCGAGGAGGTCCTCGGGCCCGGGCCGACCATCAAGGTCAGCGACTTGCCTCCACCAGCGGTGCCCCCGCGCGATTATTTCCCGGAGCTCGGGCCCGACGGTGGCCTGCCGCCGGTCGAGGACGACGACACGTCGCCGCGGCCATAGTTGCGGACGCGTCTGCATTGCTTGTGGACGTGTCCAGACTCATAACCATGGCGACCCCACCGCGCAGGCCGCCATGTCCACCGAAAAACGAATCGACACACCGTCTCTCGCTCGCGACGCCGCACCGGCGCTCGTCGTCCTCTCGCTCGCCATCATCGCAAGCCTATGTGCGGCAAGCGTTCTCTGGTGACGTAGCAGACGTCGGGCACACGTGCGTCCGACGGCGGGCAGACACGGAAAGGCACAAAGGAAACCTGCATGCGTCTCGCTGTTCTCACGCTCTTGTTATCGACTGTGTCCGCTCAGGCATGGGACGGGCCAGGCTGGCCGATTTGGAGCTTGAGTGTTCAGGAGGTCCGTGAAGGCTTGTCCTACAACGCGACGCTGACCTTCAAGCGGGCGGGCAAGGCCTGGACTGTCGAGGGGTCATGCACGCTGCATGATCCCAGCACCGGCGCATGGCTGACGCAGAAGGCGGAGGGGAGGGCAAGCAAGTCCGAGAGCGGTATCCGGGGCAAGCTAGATCGCCTGGTTGGTTTCTACGTCAACCAGTCAAGCATTGTGTTTGGGACCTTGGTGTGTCCGTCCGGTGAGTACCACCTCGGCACGGGAGATTAGCTAGAACAATCTCTAGCAGGCTCAAAGGATGGCTCAACACGTTGATGATCATGTCGCACGATTGATACAAGCGCGCCATGGCATCGTCAGCTTACAGCCTGTTGTCTATCGTGTTGCCTCGTCGCTTCCAATTGAGGCAAAGGAGCCCAGCTCATGACTTACCTACTTGGTTCCTGACACTGGAAACGCCACTCCGCGTCACCTCGTGAAGTGGCAAGATTTGATTGCTAAGAGCTCCCGCCATTGGATATTTCGCCTAAGCGGTGCTTCGTAGTAATCGGTTGTGCAGACGCGTCCGCAGGTGAGGCCATCGTTGGTGCGTGGACGTGTCCACTCGGGAAAAAGTTACAAATAATAGGAGTAACGGGGGAACGGCTTCTATTCGCTAAAAACATGGCAATGGATATGTCGCCTACGCAACATGGTTGGATCGCGGCTTGGTTCACCGCTTCCAGCATGGTTCAAGCATCAGCATCCCGAGTCGAAATATGCTCCGAGAAGGAAATACTTAACCATGGAGCTACGACTCCTTAAGAAAGTGCGATTTCCCGTTAACTGTCGACCGCCGAATCCTTAGACAAAGTCAGCGCACCGCGGTTCTCCTAAGCCATCGAAGATGGAGATCCAGACATGTCAGACGCAACCGATAATAAGCATCCTCACGCGATCATCGACAACTACTTCCGCTCCCAAAGCGAGATGGAGAGCCTCATCGGAGTAAGTCGTCTCAATCTGGCTTTCAAGGATTTCCGTCGCAAGCGGTGGGCCATCGAACAGATCTATCCGTATGAGTGGATCCTGCACGCCGAAGGAATTTATGGCTCCCCGGATCCCGCGACAGATGGAGTATCTCCATGGGAGCAACTGGTGATGCGCGAACTCAGGGTGACGTCTTGCGATGGATACTCGCTGGTCTTCTACTGGTTTGATCAGCAGTCGTCGTGCTGGCTCTTCTCCGATGACAGGCGGGTAACAGTCGAAGTGGCGCGGGCTGAGTATGACGAACACATGCGCATCATCGAAGCTGTCCAGAATTGCGAGTGACCGCTCGCGGATGCCGGAACCACACAACGAGGGCGTGGCCCATTCCAGGGTCCCACTCCGTGCCTTGTCGGGGTGGCGACGTTAAGTCGGTAGCGCGCCACTGGTCGCTGTATTCGCATTCTATCAACATGCCCTCGTCCTGAAACCTCCTTCCCAACCGGAAAAGCCCCCCTTCCGGCGGGGGCTGACTTCAGGACATCACTGAGACTTCGCTATGGCTATGTACCGTAATTCCTCTGGAACCTACAGCTACTTCAGCGCCCCGCCCGAGGAGGTCCTTACCCGTGCCATTCAAGCTTGCCCGTTTGCCGCCGGGCGATGCTGGGAATGGGGCGTCAACCGGGATCTCATCGCGCTATTTGGGAGTCGTGAGCACGTAGCTTTCGATGAATTGGTTGAGCGATATGTCGACATGCTCGCCCGGAGACGAGGTGGCTCTCCTGAGAAACCGAACGAGTTCAATCACCGCCGGGCCGGCAACCTGATAGGTTGGGGACTTCGCCTCAATCTCTTGGAGGAGGCAACCACCTGTCATGGCACCCGCGCCTGGCGCCTCGTCGACCGCGAAATGCGGTGGGACATTCATCGGGGACGAGCTCGACAAATCCGAGGTCTTCCTAACGGTGAGCAGGCAATCATGAACCGCAAGCTGCAGACCCAACGCAAGCGAGCAGCCACGTTTGCGAAGAAGTATGCTGCAAAGATCGCGGGTGACATCAGGCGGTATATCGACCAGATCCTTCAGGAGGATCCCGAGACAGTGCTCGATGAGAGATTCGCGGATTTCATTACGCCTTGGTTTACTCCACCCCAAGCGTTGCACGAAGCATATGGGATCCTGGTGGTGGCACACCACGATTGGGACAAGGCGAAGCAGGAGTTATGGCAGACGCTCCTCGCCCGCGAGTACCAGCGGGCGAAATATCGCGGCATCGTGCGGCCGAGAGTACCACTGCCGGAGACTATGTTGGACGGAGACGCCGCGGCGCTCGACAACCTCATTTGAGCACGTGAACTCGTGCATTCAAAGAAAGGGCTAATAAGATGTTCGATACACTCGACGAAGCCATTCGTGCCGCTCTGGCATTTCTCAATGAGCTTAAGACACCCACCATGCCCAATGGTAAGGCTCCAGTCACACATAAGGACTGGCTCAACTGGCATCGCATCATGGCGGCCCGGGCCGATGGAAACCGATCACGCCTGAGCAGCAATATCCTTCAGGGAGATGCTGAGGAAGTCACCGAAGGCCGTGCGCTGCAGGAAGAGCTCTTGGCTGTGGCACAACACAATCGGGCCGAAGCAGAGAAACACCTCTGATTGAGCCGGCGGGCGTTCCGGTCTTTCTCGCGGTTGGGATAGGGCAGCCGAATGTAGGCTATGTATTTCTTGATCCGAACCGAGCTGCTTTGCGGTCGTGGAGTGCTGCTTCAGTGTTGCCAACTCGGGCCTGTCCCAGCGCGAGCCGACGAGGTTGATTATGGCTCTGCAGCGGGCCAGGCACTCTAGGTTGATAATCCAAGGAGGCGTGCCTGAGCGTGCGGTTCTGTATCCAAGTGACCAGGGTGCATTTAATGAGGTCCGTTTTGCGCGGAATGTCCAGTGGCCGGCAAGGTGGGACCGTTGCATTTTGCCGGGTACCCCACACCGGGATCGGGGAGCAGCACCGAACAGGCCTCGGTGACCTCGCTCTTGCAGTCGAGATTGGTCCCGTCGAAACTGCTGTCGGTAGCATCGACCCGGGCTCATCCACTCCACGAGTGGTCAGCCCCTTGCGCTTCCGAGTGCGGCTAAAAGCTGGACAGATATTGAGGCGGCACGTTCTGCGATTTGGAAGTGAACTCGACCTTTCTATCGACTACCTGCACGGCTGGGTCGTGGCTCCGGATCGACTTGGCGCAGCGCCGACCGACCGCTGTCTTAGCTGTCTCAAGCGGGGTGGCGGCTCGGTCGTAGCTCCCGCGCTCCTGGTAGGCCCCTTTGAGATGAGCCGGGAACGTGAATGGGCCGGCTCAATCCGTAGATTACGAGCCCTCGACTTTCGCTTCATTGGTACTCTGCGAAACTCTGGATAAGGGCGGCCGATCTGGCCGTGGGCGTGCAGGGACGGCACGCCCAATGTGCACCCATGTGTCGAACCTGAAGCTGTCTTCAGTCTTCCGGATCTGGTCTCCAACAAGGTCAATGATCCTGATCTAAGAAAACAGGGAGGCCTTAAATGCGCTTGGCCTGGAGGATCCGAGGTCCTAGAGGTCGATTCCACGGGTTTGAAGGCCTGAGACAGGTCCGGATACACCTCACTCCAATCTGACCCTTGGAAGGAGCGTTCCTGGGCCTCCAAAGGGCCTGAAAAGTACTACCCTTCCGACGCCAAATCCGCACTTTCAGTGGGTGAGGCTGCCTAAGATAAGTCATTGCGGTTGCTTTGCTTTTATCCCCGTTGAGCCTCACATCGAGCTAGACCATTGCTTGCAAATCGAGCACGGTGGTGTGCGCGGGCGGGCAGGGTACCTTTCCCGTGAGTAAAGGACAGAAATCCGATGACTTCGCACGAATTCACGGGTGCTTCGGCATTCCAGGGTGAGCAGCCGGGGAGCACTGGGTTCGCGCTCGTCGATCTCGACCCGGAAATCGCGGCAGACCCCTTCCACTACCAGGCCATCCACTTTCCCGCCGAGGAGATGCCTGTCCCGGCGCATGCCTTCGGCTTCCTGGTAGATCCCGAGTTCGACCCGTCCGTCAACGACTGCGGCGATGACGATACAGATGACGAGGACAGGCCGTTCCTTGGAATGGGCACGCTGCCCGTGCATTGTACGGCCCCTACCAAGCCGGCTGCTACCTCCAAGCCCACCCCAGCGGTCGTGGCGCAGCTTCAGCCAGCCGCTGAGCTGGTGTCCGAGCCCCTCGCCACCGTTCCTGCTCTGCCACATGCGTCCGGCACAGCGATAAACAACGACGAAGCAGAGATGGATGGTCTTGTTCCCGACATGGGGCGTGACATCCCATTCACCCCGGAGTGGCGCGTCAGCAGGCGCTTCCTCGACGCGCTGCCGGGCTTGGATCTGTCGGATGAGAAAGACGAGGTGGTCGCCTGCGTGAACGCGGTTGCAACAGCGTTGGCCCGCGCTTCCGACTTCGACCAGGATGCATGGGTCTCCATCAGTCGGTCTCGCGAGTGGTGGAGCGCCGCCCGGACCAAGTGGCCCGAGTGGGCCTCGCACACGTACATGATGCGGGCGCTCGGCCTGCTGCACGACGCAGGACTGGCGTTTGAGGACCGGGCGGTTCAAGACGAGGCCAACCTCATCGTGTGGAAGGACGTGAGCGGGGAGGAGATCCAGGGGCGCCAGTCGCGCTATCGGGCCAAGTCGGCCCTGGTTGAAGCCTTTCGCGGCGTGAACAGGTTTGCCCGCGAGAGCGGCCCCGCCATCCGCATGCGGAACAAGAAGGGCCAGAACGTAGAGGTCCGCGAGACTGGCCACGTCGAGCGCATGGCCAACCAGGTCCGCAAATACAACGCCTTCATGGCCAAGCACAACGTGCGTCTCCATGCTCAAGACGTCATGTGCGCCCATCCCGACCTGGCAATCGTCGGCAGCCGCTCGGGCATAACCATCACCCGGACCGACGAGGAGGGCCGCCAATTCGTCCAGCACCTGTCTCCGACCCCGAGTGTCGAAATCTACCGGTCGTTCTGTCGCGGATCATTCCAGATGGGCGGGCGGGCCTACTGCTGGCCCCAGGCGCTGCCGTCAGAGTTGCGCCAGAAGCTCACCATCGACGGTCACGCGGTCTGCGAGCTCGACTTCAAGTCGCTGCACCCGACCATGCTTTACGCGATGCGCGGCCTGCGGATGGAAGGCAGGGCCTACGACCTCGGGGAGCACGCCATCCCTGGCGTCTCCGAGGACGACATCAAGATCGCGTTGCTCATTGCCGTCAATGCCCCAGGTAGGCGCCTGGGCACCGTCAAGGCCCTCATGAAGCGTTCCATGCTCAACGAGGAGCCCTGGCTCCACGACGAGGCCACCACCTTTGCCATTTACGATGCCCTGCTGGCCCGCCACGCCCCCATCCGGGCCGACTTCGGCAGGGACCGTGGCGTCCGCCTGATGCGGATTGACAGCGACATCATGATGGCCATCCTGACACGTTGCGTGAAGGGCGGCATCCCCGCTTTCCCGGTCCACGACTCGGTCGTCGTCCCGGTGCAGCATCGTCCCGTCGTGGAAGACTTCATGAGGTCGGAATGGGATCGAAGATTTGACGGAATTCCCATAGGAATATCATGTACTTCGCTGGAAACCGACCTACAGACCCTTCCCTCCCTCTTCCCCTCCGTTTCCCCGTTACCTTTAAGCCCTGGACCCCTCGACTTCCTAGAGCCCTCTCGTGGTGTCGAGGATCCCTTGGAAGGGTTCGTGGCTCCCCTTGGGGGCCGGGGATCTGGAAGGGTTGAGGCCTCCTTGAAGGAGAGCGTAGGTGGCTTTGCTGTTTCCTCCAGGCCGACCTCCAGGCTTGCCCACCGGAAGGCTATCCGAGGCGGCCTGGAGGATCGGCTAGAGGCGGACGATGAGATCTCCAGGGGCCCAGGTCCCCTGGCCCACCTCAAGGCCAAAGGTAACTCGGGGCAGGGGCCCAGAGCGGTGAGCCGCCCTGGTCATCACCACGCAGGTCTCAAGATCTCCCAGAATGCCTCGAAGGGCCGTAGGGACTCCACGCCGTCCCGGGTCCCGCGGCAGGATCTGACCGGCGGTCCCGCTGCTATGCTCAACCCCGTCATTCAACCAGGGAAGGTCGTCGCCGTAACAAACCAGTCCGGCCTGTTCGAGCTGTCCACATCGCAGACTTCCGCCTTGGCCTCTGGAAGGCCCGGCAGGGCCTCCAAGGCAGCCATGTATACCTCTAGGGTCTTAGGACCAGTTCCTGAGGCCACCCTGACGCGAACGCCCCAGCCGGCATCGGTCAGATCAAACTGGATCCGGGCGGCTCATGCCGCCGAGGAGGCTCGGCGCGCTGCCGAGTTCGAGGCGCGGATGGAGAGGATTAGGGCGGCCCGGCTCGCTGACCCCCTATTTCGGGAAACGGCCTGAGAGGCGCAAGGCGTCAATCGTGCGAACGGCGGGAGCAACATGCTCTTGTCCTATGTCCGAGCCACGGTGCAATTTAAGTGCTATCAAAGGACGCTCGCTGTTGCGCCTCAGCGTGGGTGAACCCGGTTAGACCGAACGATGGGCGGGGTTCAGCGTTTCGGGGCCCACTTGCGTAACCGTCCATATTCAGGCCACGAAGAAGCCCCGCGTCGCAAGGGATGGAAGACGATCAACGAGGCCCATGTGTCCGCCTTAGCTATGGCATGAGCTTTGCCATTCCGCCGTTATGGTGTTCTCACTCCAATTCCGCGCCCTGGCGACATCATACCCAACCATCCCCATATGGTCATTTATTCCCAATATAGACCTTCCGTCGGGAAGGGTCCTCCATGGGACTGGCATGGGCACGCCATGGGGTGAGATGGGCCTGCCAGCGCAGCTCCATGGCCGGGCTAAGCCATCAATCGAAGGCCATGAAGTCCATGAAGGCCCATGGGGAGGCGATGCGCAGATGATGCGGTATCTAGGCATGAGGTTGAGCATAGGCCGGAGCTCCCGCCCTGGCGTCAACTTTGAAACACCCAGGATCGACTTGGCCTGATCTTGCGGCCTAGGAAGACGTGCTCGTGTTGCGGGCTCTGCAGGGAAAGGGTGTGCATCCAATCACCATCGGTGTTCGCCAGCGAGGGAGCGGCAGCTCATTTCAGGTATGTGTGGACCACGTCGATCAGCTCCTGGGCGCCGCAGGCACGGACGGCGCCCAGCTCGACCACATGATGCCTTATGTGCTCCTCCAGCAGTTCCGCCGTCAGGCCGTTGACTGCCTCGCGCACCGAGGCGACGAGCATCAGCACGTCGGCTTAGCCGACCTCCGCCTCCAGGGCCTGCTCGACCGCCTCGACCTGCCCTGGATCCTGCGCACCCAGGCCAGAAGCTTTGTCTTGTTCTTAGTGGTTTAGGCCATGCCACTGCTCCGCAGCCGGTAACATAGGGGGTACACTATCTGACCTCTCGGTGGGCAACCCCCAGCGTTGCGGCACCCAAGGAGCGTAGGTCAGCCCAAACCACGCTGTGGCCATCTGAGCGAGCAAAAGGGTGGAGGCGCCGCATTCGTGGCTTGTGCGGACGGGGCGGCGTGCCTCACGTTCTTGCGACAAGCATGCCAATCAGGGTCGCAGCGAAAAGCAGGGCGCCGCCAAGGAGCCAAAGCAGCCCCCGTCTGGTGCGAAGCAGGGCAGCGAGGGGATCCGCTGAGGCATGGGCACGCCGGAGACCGCCTTCCGCCTTCCGCCGCCTGCGCCGATTGAGTTGCTCGGCTCCCGTCGGCTCGAAGGGAGCGCCCGTCATCTTGATGGTTGGCTTGGTTGACTTCTTGACCATTGCAAACTCTGCGGTGGCAACTGGCAGCCTGCATTGGGGTACGTAGATCTCGTCCAGGCGGCTGCCCTAAAGTGCACGAGACAGCGGTCTCTTCCATGTAGAGCACTCCCCTCCATCCTGAAACGGCGAAATCCCTTTCAGGGCCGCTGTCAATCAAAACGGCAACCGCGGTGGGCGGAGTAGTACACGTGGCTCGTCTACATCCCGTCGTCGGCTTGATGACCATCCTTTCCGAACCAGAAGGTGACACGCCTTTGTCGTACCAACCTAGCTCATGAGGGCGCGGACCATGTCGGCGGCATAGAACCCCTCGCCGGCCGGTTGGGCCGGCACGGAGGTGCTGGCCGCCGCCAACGCCGCCGCGCCAGGGAGTCTGGCTGCCATTCTACTACATAACGTTTCATCTTTGGTTTCCATCTGGGAAGTTGCTCGGGCCCCGAGAGGCCGCCCGGTCCTGGGAGAAAGATCTGGTCCTCGCATCAGGGGAACCGGACCCGCGGTAAGGCCGCTGGACCAACCCGGGCTCGCAACACGCTCAGTGTGCTTGATCCCGGTCACTCCTCGAAATGCCGGTCGCTAACGGGCATGTGATCGGAGGCGGCTGTCCGAATCCGCCAAAGTGTGAAAGCCTGAGGCATGGCATTCTGGTCTGCCCTTTCCCGGTTGCTGACGATCCTTGCAGTCGTGAGCCTTGTCGCTGTCGGCGCGTCCGCCGCGTCGTCGGGTGCTGGCATGAACGGGTCTGGGCCAGTCGTGGCCACGGTGGACGACATGTCCTGCTGTGACCAGCCGCCGCCCGACTGTGGAACCATGAAGGCCTGCCCCTTCGCCGTGCTCTGCGTCACCAAGTGCCCCCAAAGTGCCCCGACAGCCACCCCCATCGTGGTCCGGGCCGCGCTTGCGGTGGAGATCATTCCCTATCGGGCGCAGTTCGGCGACGGCCTGCCCGCGCCCCCTCCTGAGCATCCTCCGAAAGCCTAGTCCTGCACCGGCCCCGTGCCGGTGGCTGAAGCCGCGTGACCGTGGGTCGCGGGGCTGATCGCGCGTCGGCCGGCGTCCTCCGCCGCGCCTGCGATGCTTTCCAGGTGCATGACGGGTTACACAAATGTCTCTCCCCACCAGAAGGCGCGGCCGCGCGGCCGCGCTTGCAGGGCTGGCCCTGACGGGCACGGCGCTCGTTGGTCTGATCGGCCTCGCGAGGATGGATCCTTCGGCCCGACCAGGCTGGATCCCCGCCTCGTGGTTCGAGGCTGCGGCCAACCTGACTTGGGCAACCCCCACTGCGTTGCCTCCGGTCTCGACCGCAGAGCTCAAGAACCATGACTTCGAGCTTGTCCAGGCCGAGGTGAAGCAAGGCGAGGCCCTGCTGGACGTGCGCCTCGTTGACAAGCGCTCCGGAAAGCCCGTTCCGGATGCGGTGGTCTTCGCGCGTCGGATCGACATGGCGCCCGACGGGATGCCGACGATGACGGCTCCAATCGAAGAGATGCCGTCGCCCGGGCCGGGCGTCTACCGGTTCAAGACCAACCTGTCGATGGAAGGAGGCTGGCAGCTCTCGCTCGCCGCGAAGGTGCAGGGCGAAACCGGCACCGTCCAAGCCCGACTCTTGCTCAAGGCGGTGCCGTGATGGACCGGATGCCCCCGCCTCACGACTTCGAGCCCCACGAGCACCGGCCCTCGGGCGGCAAGCCGGCGTCCCGGCGCATCCTCGTCGCCATCCTGCTGCTCCTGGCCCTCGGCACCGGCGCTTGGCTTGGCTTTCGCGCGGGCCAGCACGGCCTTGCCTTGCCAGGCGGCACCGCATTCTCCAGCTGGGCGGAAGACTGGCTTGCGGCCCGCCCGGGCGAGACTGGTTCCGCTGGCGCCGCGACCGGCCCGGTCGCCTACTACCATGATCCCGACGGAAAGCCCTTCTACTCCGCCGAGCCAAAAAAGACCCCGGAGGGCCGGGACTACGTCGCCGTTCGGGCCAACGAGGACGTGAGCTTCGACGACAAGCCCAAGGACAGCGCGGCCAGCGGCGCGGCAGCGGGCCCGAACGGCAAGAGGATCCTCTACTACCGCAATCCCATGGGCTTGCCGGACACCTCGCTCGTTCCGAAGAAGGATTCCATGGGGATGGATTACATCGCCGTCTACGAAGGCGAGGCGGAGGATGGCTCGACCGTCACGGTGTCGCCGGGCCGGCTCCAGCGCACCGGCGTTCGCTCGGAGGCCGCGGAACGCCGCGTCGTGACCCGGCCGGTGCGGGTCCCCGGGACCCTCAAGCTCGACGAGCGGCGTGTCGCCCTCATTTCCCTGCGCTCCGAAGCCTTTATCGAAAAGGTCGAGAGCGTCACAACCGGGGATCGGGTGCGGGCTGGCCAACCGCTCCTGCGCCTCTACTCGCCGGAGATCGCCGCCGCCAGCGCCCAATACCTGAGCGTCCTCAATGAAGGGGCTGGAACAGGCGGCGGCCGGGCCGCGGTGGTTGAGGGAGCCCGCCAGCGGCTCGAAAACCTCAACGTTCCGCCTGCGGTCCTGACCGAGATCGAGCGCACCCGCAAGGTGCCGACCACAATCACCTGGTCGGCCCCAGGAGACGGGATTGTGCTGGAGCGCAACGCGACGGACGGCATGCGGGCCATGCCAGGCGATGTCCTGTTCCGGATCGCCGATGTCTCGTCGCTCTGGGTGCTGGCCGACGTGCCGGAGCACGATCTTGGCGTCGTGCGCCCCGGCCAGGCCGTCACGATCCGGCTGCGCAGCCTGCCGGGCGAGACCTTCACCGGCAAGATCGGCCTGATCTATCCGCAGGTGAACCCGGAGACCCGGACGGCTCGGGTGCGGATCGAGCTCCCGAACCCCGACGGGCTTCTTCTTCCGGACATGTATGCCGACGTCGAGATCGCGACCGGCGCCGGCAAGCCCGTCGTGGCCGTGCCGGACAGCGCCCTCATCGACACGGGCACCCGGCAGGTCGTGATCGTCGACAAGGGCGAGGGCCGCTTCGAGCCGCGGCAGGTCAAGGTCGGTGTGAGCGGGAACGGCTTCGTCCAAATCCGTGAGGGCGTGGAACCAGGCGAGCAGGTGGTCGTGTCGGCCAACTTCCTCATCGATGCCGAAAGCAACCTGAAGGCCGCGCTGCAGAGCATGGCGGCCCCGGCCGAGGAGAAGCCGTAATGATCGCCCGCCTCATCGCGTGGTCGTCGCGCAACCTCATGCTCGTCCTGATCGGCACGGCGTTCGCCGTGGCGGCCGGTCTGTACTCCCTGCGCAGCCTGCCGCTCGACGCCATTCCCGACCTCTCCGACGTACAGGTCATCGTCTATACGGAGTACCCGGGCCAGGCACCGCAGGTCGTAGAGGATCAGGTCACCTATCCGCTCACCACCGCCATGCTGACGGTGCCGCAATCGAAGGTGGTGCGGGGCTTCTCGTTCTTCGGCGTGTCGTTCGTCTACATCATCTTCGAGGACGGCACCGACGCGTACTGGGCCCGTTCGCGGGTGCTGGAATACCTCAACGCCGCCGCCCGGCGGCTGCCCGCCGGCGTCACCCCGAGCCTTGGCCCGGACGCCACCGGCGTGGGGTGGGTCTACCAGTACGCGGTGATGGCCAAGAACATGACCTTGGCCGAGCTGCGGTCGCTCCAGGACTGGGTGATCCGCTTCGCCGCCTCAAAAGGCGAAGGCGTCGCGGAGGTCGCAAGTGTCGGCGGGTTCGTCAAGCAATATAACGTGGTCGTCGACCCGCGGCGGCTGCGTGCCCAGGGGGTCTCGCTCCAGGCGCTGCGGGAGGCGATCCGCGCCAGCAACGCCGATGTCGGCGGGCGCACGGTGGAACTCTCCGAGTTCGAATTCATGGTCCGCGGCCGCGGCTACCTGAAAAGCGTTCAGGACATCGAAAGCATCGTCCTGAAGACGGACGCCGGCACGCCCCTGCGCCTCGGCGATGTCGCCCGGGTCGAGATCGGACCGGACGAGCGGCGCGGCATCACCGAGCTCAACGGCGAGGGCGAAGTCGCCAGCGGCATCGTCCTGCAGCGATTCGGCGCCAACGCGCTCAACGTGATCGAGAGCGTGAAGGCCCGGCTCGCCGAGGTGGCCGCAAGCCTGCCGAAGGGCACCGAGATCGTTCCGGTCTACGACCGCTCGCAGCTGATCGAGTCCGCCATCGCGACACTCAAGGGCACGCTCATCGAGGAGAGCGTCATCGTCGCGCTCGTCTGCGTCGTGTTCCTGCTCCACCTGCGCAGCGCCCTCGTCGCCATTCTGATGCTGCCCGTCGGCATCCTGATGGCCTTCGGCGCGATGAGGTATCTCGGGCTTGGGTCCAACATCATGAGCCTCGGCGGCATTGCCATCGCGGTCGGCGCAATGATCGACGCCGCCATCGTGATGATCGAGAATGCCCACAAGCACCTGGAGCGGGCGCCCAAGGACAAGCCGCGCGTCGAGATCCTGATCGAGGCGGCGAGCGAGGTCGGACCGGCGCTGTTCTTCAGCCTGCTGATCATCACCGTGTCGTTCCTGCCGATCTTCACGCTGGAGGCGCAGGAGGGGCGGCTCTTCGGTCCGCTCGCCTTCACCAAAACCTTCGCGATGGCGGCCGCGGCAATCCTGTCCGTGACGCTGGTGCCGGCGCTCATGGTGATCTTCGTGCGCGGGCGGATCGTCCCGGAGCACAAGAACCCGGTGAACCGCTTCCTGATCTGGATCTACAGGCCCGTGATCCAGGGCGTGCTCCGGGCCAAAGTGCTCACCATCGCGCTCGCGCTGGTGGCGCTCGGCGCCACGGTCTGGCCGGCCCGCCAGCTCGGTTCCGAGTTCATGCCACCTTTGAACGAAGGCACGCTGATGTACATGCCGACCACCTTGCCGGGCCTGTCCATCACCAAGGCCGCCGAGCTCATGCAGACCCAGGACCGGATCATCAAGTCCTTTCCGGAGGTCGCCTCAGTGTACGGCAAGGCAGGCCGAGCGCTGACCGCCACCGATCCGGCGCCAACGGAGATGTTCGAGACGATCATCACCCTGAAGCCGAAGAGCGAGTGGCGGCCCGGCGTGACCATCGACAGCCTCAAGGCCGACATGGACAAGGCGCTGCAGTTCCCGGGCGTGTCGAACGCCTGGACCATGCCGATCCAGGCGCGCATCGACATGCTCTCGACCGGCATCCGCACACCTGTCGGCATCAAGGTGTTCGGTACCGATCTGGCCGAGATGGAGCGGATCGCGCGGCAGGTCGAGGCCGTGGTGAAGGCGGTGCCCGGCACGTCGAGCGCCTATGCCGAGCGGGTGATCGGGGGCTACTTCCTCGACATCGTGCCGGACCGGGTCGCGCTCGGGCGCTATGGCCTAACGGTCGGCGACGTCCAGGATGTGATCGCGACGGCGCTGGGCGGCGAGACGGTCACCAACACCGTCGAGGGCCGCGAGCGCTACAGCGTCAACGTGCGCTACCCCCGCGAGCTGCGCTCGAACCCGCAGGCCATCGCCACCGAGGTGCAGGTGCCAATGTCCGGCGGGGGAGCCGTCCCCTTGGGCGAGGTGGCGAGCGTCAAGCTCACACGCGGCGCGACCTCGATCCGCACGGAGAACGGCCAGCTCGCGGTCTACATCTTCGTCGACATCGCGGGCCGCGATCTGGGCGGCTACGTCGCCGAGGCGCGGCAGGCGGTGGCGAACGAGGTCAAGTTCCCGCCGGGCTATTACGTGCAGTGGAGCGGCCAGTTCGAGTACCTGGAACGCGCCGAGGCCCGCCTCAAGATCGTGGTGCCGGTCACGTTGCTGATCATCTTTCTGCTGCTCTACCTCAACTTCCAAGCCCTGACCGAAACGCTCATCGTCATGCTGTCGCTGCCGTTCGCGCTGGTGGGCGGCATCTGGCTGATGTGGTGGCTCGGCTTCAACATGTCGGTCGCGGTGGCGGTCGGCTTCATCGCATTGGCCGGTGTCGCCGCCGAGACCGGCGTCATCATGCTGATCTACCTGGACCATGCGCGACAGGAAGTGCAGGCGGAGCGAGTTCGCCAAGGCCGTCCGTTCACCCGGGCCGACCTCTATGCGTCAATCATGGTCGGCGCGGTGGAGCGGGTCCGGCCCAAGA
Source organism: Microvirga sp. GCM10011540 (assembly GCF_042650665.1). Lineage (NCBI taxonomy): Bacteria > Pseudomonadati > Pseudomonadota > Alphaproteobacteria > Hyphomicrobiales > Methylobacteriaceae > Microvirga > Microvirga sp. GCM10011540. The sequence continues at coordinate 68,620 of NZ_JBHSBQ010000025.1, forward strand.
TGATGACGGTGATCGCCATCATGGCGGGCCTGGTTCCTATCCTGTGGAGCAGTGGGGCCGGGTCCGAGATCATGCAGCGCATCGCCGTGCCCATGATCGGCGGCATGATCTCGTCGACCGTGCTGACGCTGGTGGTGATCCCGGCCATTTATGCTCTGATCAAGGGGCACCGCTTGCCCCTCACCGTCAGTGACATTGACGAGGGCCGTGCAGCCGGAGCCGATCAGCCCGCGCCGGCGTGGTCCCGTGCGGCGGAATGAGAGGCAGAAGTGATGCTGCCGAAGTCCCATCTTCCTTCCAGTTTTGCCCCTGACCCCAGAAGCGGCTGGAAGAAGATCGCATCCCGCCTAGCCATGTCGGCTGCGCGGGGTGCTCACCCGGACGGCGCACCAGGCGGTGCGACGCCCCAGCCTTCACAGGCCAGACAGGAGAAAACAATGTCCAAAGTGTCGATGGTTGCTTGTTCACTCTTCGCGGGAGCCGCGCTTTTGGCCGGAGTCACGCTCGCCTCCGCACAGGAGACTGTGCCTGCCCAATCCTCGTCCCAGACCAAAACCGATCCGCATGGGATGATGCAGGGCGGCTCCATGCCCATGATGGGCATGATGCAGCAGATGTCCCAGATGATGGAGGGCTGCAACAAGATGATGCGGTCCGCGATGCAGCAGCAACCGGACGGCGCCGGTCAGCAGCCGACACCGTCGGCTCCCGGCACCCGAGGCTGAGATCAGGTCAGGGCGGCGTGCCGGCACACGTCCGGCACGCGCCACGTGACGCAATCCGGCGACGCCGGGCTCCGGCAGCCCAGCGTCGCCCAGGACAACACACCAGCAGGATTTTCGACGATGACATGGACGAACAAGAAACCACGCAGGAAGCGTCTCCTCGCCGGCGCGGCGGCAGTGGCGATCACGGTGGCCGCCTTTGCGATCCGCACGAACGCAGCCGAGACCATTGACGTTTCCGACCTGACGAAACAAACCCATATCCACGGCCTGGCCGTCGACCGCCAGGACCCCTCGCGCCTCCTGATCGCCACGCATCACGGGCTCTTCAGCGCCGGCGCGGACGGGAAGGCGGAGCGGATCTCCCAGGTTCAGGACTTCATGGGCTTCACCCCGCACCCGTCTGATCCAACCAAGCTTTATGCGAGCGGTCATCCGGCGCAGGGCGGCAACCTCGGCTTCATTGCCTCGGAGGACCGCGGGCGCACCTGGACCCAGGTGTCCCCAGGCGCGAACGGTCCGGTCGACTTCCACCAAATGACCGTGAGCCCCGCCGACCCGCAGACGATCTATGGCACCCACCGGGGACTTCAGGTCAGCCGGGACGCGGGCAAGACATGGACGATTGCAGGCCCCGGGCCCGAGGGGCTGATTGACCTCGCCGGCTCGGCCAAGAGCCGGGACACGCTTTACGCGGCGACCGAGGCGGGGCTGCTGGTCAGCACGGATGCGGGGAGATCGTGGAAACCGCTCGTGCAGGGAGCGCCGGTGAGCCTGGTTGAGGTGACGCCCGAGGGCACGCTCTACGCCTTCGTGCTCGGGCGGGGCTTGGTGAAGGCGGGTGAGCCGCCAGTCGGGCTTGAAACCATCAGCAGCGGCTTTGGGGATGGCTACCTCCTTCATCTCGCGGTGGATCCCAAGAATCCGAAGCGGGTGTTCGCCGCCACGAACGGTGGAAAGCTTCTGAGCAGTGTCGACCAGGGACGCACCTGGACGGCGCTCGGCCAGCCGAACCCGTGAGGCGAGGGGCCGATGACGGGCATGATGGACGGAATGGGCTGGATGATGGCGGGGATGGGGGTGGCTTGGCTCCTGACCGTCATCGTCCTCGGGCTCGCAGCGGCGGCGCTGCTCAAGTATCTCCGCGGCAGGTCATGACATGGGCAAGGTGCTGGCCTGGGGGCTCTCCTGATGATCGCCGGTGCCGCGGCCGCCTTTGGGTGGCTCGGTCACGAACGATCCCAGGAGCAAGGCAGCGCGGCCCAGCTTGCGCTCGGTGCCAGGCTCTATGCCGAGCGCTGCGCCTCGTGCCACGGTGCAAGGCTCGAAGGCCAGTCCAACTGGCAGGAGTCCCTGTCGAACGGCCGCATGCCAGCACCACCACATGATGCCACCGGGCACACATGGCATCACAGCGATGAGGAGCTGTTCACGATCACGAAACACGGTTTGGCAGCGCTCGTGCCAGGGTACGAAAGCGACATGCCGGCGTTCGACGGCTCACTGTCGGACGAGGAGATCCGTGTCATCCTAGCGTTCATCAAAAGCACCTGGCCGAAGGCCGAACGCGAATACCAGCGGACCCGCAGCAGGTCCGGACGATGACACGTGTGCAGTTTGTCGCACGGCGGATCCGGAAGGGGCCCACCGAGGCTGTTGACCTTGCCACGGTGGGAACCCTTAACACCTTCGGGCATCAAGGAAAGCCGAGGATTCGCATGCTCCCGCGCCCCGCCACCCGCCGTCGGAAACCGGTCCGCCTATGGTTGAGCTCGGCCTTGTCGAATCCAAACTTTCGTGACACATATCCAATGACGACCAACAGGAGCTTCCCTCCCTTGCGGCTGATGGGCACCATCATTGTTGCGCTGCTTGCGATCACCATGGCGATCTTTCCGATCTCCGGGCCGCAGGCGGGCGCACAGGCCGCACATCGGCATGCGGCAGTGGCTGAAGCCATCCACGAGCATGCCGCTGCCGTGGGGGGGCACGAGCACGCCGCAGTAACGGCGTCTTGCGACGTCTCCGCTCAGACCGTTGCAGCCGAGAGCCATCCTGACACCCAGGATTGCGCCGGTCTGATCTGCTGCAGCATGGGGGCATGCCATGCCTTCCAGGCCAGTGCTCCGCCAAGCTTGTACTCCCCGGCTGTGTCCGAGGCTTCCAAGGTCCTCACCCGCGACGAGCAGGTCGAGGAAATCACCGTCGGCGGCCTCGACAGGCCTCCAAGAACCGTCTGAGCCAGGCGCGGGCGATTTGACGCCCGCACGAATAGTCGCATCCAGCCATGAGAGCTGGCTGCGGCTGCCCTGAAGCTCAAAACGGCGTCCTCCCAGTCGCGATCAGAACGTCAGGCCTGCTTTGGGCGACGGCCTCGTGTCCGTCACCAGCCAAGTCTTCATTCCGTCTGCACTGTCGAGGTCCGTCCGGAGACGGCCCCAATGATAAAGCCAGTAACACTCGCCGCCCTTGGACTCGGCCTGGGCGCCTGCGTGCCCACGACCCATCCCACCCACCTGATCGCCCCCTCCAGTCTTACCGCCGACATCCGTGACCCGGGCTACTCCACCGTGACCGCAGGCATCCGGAACTACGACGTCGTCGAGCCTCTGGACTGGCTGGAAATGAACCGGCGTGTCGCACCCGGGGCCAACCCGGAGCGTGGCGACTCGGACGACGCCGCCCGGCGCGGACGGTGACCAATGAGCGGCAAAGACAGCGCCAACTGCCAGGGGGCAGCGTGGCCACCCACGCGCAGGAAAGACCACACAATGAATGAACAAAAGTGTACGACAACATCGATGCCGCGGCTGAAGTTGCTCGGGGGCGTTGCCCTCTCGTTGTTCCTGGGAGGCTGTGTTTCGTTCTCACCGGACGGAGGCCTTTCGGTCGCACGGAACGTCGCATACGCGGAACTCAACAAGGACGTGACCAAGATCACGAACGAGGCGGAGGCTCTTGCGGCCCAGGCGCGGGTTGAAGCGCTTCTCAAGCGCCCGCTCTCCCCTGACGCGGCCGTCCAGATCGCCCTGCTGAAGAACAGGGGCCTCCAGGCATCCTTCAACGAGCTTGGGGTATCCGAGGCGACCTATGTCCAGGCCAGCCTGCCACCATCACCGACCGTGTCCCTGGGCCGGAGCGCGCTCCTGGGGGGCGGGGCCTTCGAGGTCGAGCGGCAGCTCATGATCGGTCTGTTTGAGCTCGCGACCCTGCCGCAGCGCGCGGCCGTCGCGCAGCAGGAGTTCCGGGCCGCCCAGTTCCGCACCGCCGAGGCCGTGCTGAGCCTTGGGGCCGAGGCCCGCCGGCAGTACTATCGGGCCATTGCCGCGAACCAGCAGGTGGTCTTCCTGCAGCAGGCCCTCGCCACGGCCGAGACCGCCTCGCAACTGGCCAAACAATTGGGCGAGACCGGCGCCCTCAACAAGCTGGAGCAGGCGCGCGAGCACGCGTTCTACCAGGAACTCGGAGCCCAGCTCGCGCAGGCCCGCATTGACCAGAAGGTCGAGCGTGAGCGCCTGATCCGCCAGCTCGGCCTGTGGGGGCGCGACATCAACTTCACCTTGCCCTCGAACCTGCCGCCGCTGCCGTCGCGGCTTGCGAGCCAGAAGGACGTCGAGAGCGAGGCCCTGGCCCGGCGCGTCGACCTGCAGGCGCTTCGCAACGACCTCAATGCCGTCGCGGGGCAGTACAGCCTCGACGTGATCCAGAGTGTCGTCAGCGATATCGAGCTGGTCGAAGGGTCAAGCTTCGGCAAGTCGACGACGATCAACGAGGACGGCGAGGTCGAGATCGAGAAGGAGAAGAGCCGGACCCGTGGCATCGAGGCCTCTTTCACGATCCCGATCTTCGACTTTGGCGAGTCGACCCGCCGGGGCGCGCAGGAAGCCTACATGGCGGCTGCGAACCGTCTGGCGGAGCTCGCGGTCAACGTGCGCTCGCAGGCCCGCGAGGCCTACGTGGTCTACCGCGGCAAGTACGACCTCGCCCGCCACTACCAGGGCCGGGTTCTGCCGCTCCAGAAGCGGATCCAGGACGAGGCCCTGCTTCAGTACAGCGGCATGCTCGTCGACGTGAGCCAGCTCATCATCGACGCCCGCACCCGCATCCTCAGCAACGTCGACGCCATCAACGCCCGCCGCGACTTCTGGATCGCCGCGACCGACCTCAAGGCCGCCCTCGTCGGCGGTCTGGGCAGCGGCGGCGAAAGCGGAGGCGAGACCACCACGGCCGCGGCCGGCGGGGAAGCCGCCGCCGCGGGACACTGAAATCGAGAGGAGTTACCCAATGACCGTATCGCGAAGAGGTTTTCTCGGCGCCGGGGGATTGGCCCTCGCCGGAGCCAGCATGATCAGCGGGCGCACGCAGGCGGCCAGCCTGCCCGAGGCGCCCACCATGACCGAAGCCACCATGCAGCCGCCGCTCTACCCGAAGAGCGGGCCGGACTACCAGCCCGTCGTCACCCTGAACGGCTGGTCCCTGCCGTGGCGGCAGAACGGCGACTGGAAGGAATTCCATCTCGTCGCCGAACCCGTCGTGCGCGAAATGGCGCCCGGCATGAAGGCGCACCTGTGGGGCTACAACGGCCAGTCGCCGGGGCCGACCATCGAGGCGGTGCAGGGCGACAAGGTGCGCATCTTCGTCAGCAACAAGCTGCCGGAGAACACGGCGGTGCACTGGCACGGCCAGCTCCTGCCCAACGGCATGGACGGCGTCGGCGGCCTGACCCAGCCGCACATCCCGCCCGGCAAGACGTTCGTGTACGAGTTCATCTGCCAGAAGTCCGGCACCTTCATGTACCACCCGCACTCGGACGAGATGGTGCAGATGGCGATGGGCATGATGGGCTTCTTCGTCGTGCACCCGCGCGATCCGGCCGAGCGCCGCGTTGACCGTGACTTCGTGTTCCTGCTCAATGCCTTCGACATCGAGGCCGGCTCGTACGTGCCCCGCGTCAATGAGATGACGGACTTCAATCTCTGGTGCTGGAACACGCGCGTATTCCCCGGCATCGACCCCCTCGTGGTGCGCCAGGGCGACAAGGTCCGCATCCGGTTCGGCAACCTGACCATGACCAACCATCCGATCCACATGCACGGCTACGACTTCAAGGTCACCGGCACGGACGGCGGCTGGGTGCCGGAAGGCGCGGCGTGGCCCGAGGTGTCGGTCGACGTGGCAGTGGGCCAAATGCGCGCCTTCGAGTTCGTGGCCGACGCGCCCGGCGACTGGGCGATCCACTGCCACAAGTCGCACCACACCATGAACGCCATGGGCCATGACAACCGGACCTACATCGGCGTGAACATGAACCAGACGGCGCCGGCTCTGAAGCGGATCGCGCCGGGTTACATGCCGATGGGCGGCACCGGCATGGGCGAGATGGGATCGATGGAGATGCCGCTGCCCGAGAACACGCTGCCGATGATGACGGGCTATGCCCAGTTCGGTCCCGTCGAGATGGGCGGCATGTTCTCAGTTGTGAAGGTGCGGCCGGGGCTCGACCACAACGACTACAAGGATCCGGGTTGGTACAAGCACCCGGAGGGAACGGTCGCCTACGAATGGACCGGCGAGAAGCTCGCCGAGCCCACGCGTGCGACCTCGCCCGACAGCGGTGTCAAGGCGACGGAGTTCCGCGCCATTGACCCGCGCAAGCGCCCGGTTCGCGCAGCCAACGCCACAGGCCACAACAATCACTGATCCAGACCAGAGCCATTGCACAAGGAGCACACAATGACGGTTCGTCTTTCCACCCTCGCAGGCGCCCTCGGGGCGCTTGCCCTCTCGACCTCGCTGGCGCTGGCCGGCCCCGGTGAGGCCGGCCACAGCCACAAGTCGTTCGCGGCCGGCGAGCCGGGCGACGCGAAGAAGCCTGTCGCCCGCACCATCGAGGTCACCATGAAGGAAACCGAGGACGCGAAGATGCTGTTCGAGCCCAGCCAGGTCGAGATCAAGCGCGGCGAGCAGGTGAAGTTCGTGCTCAAGAACGCTGGCCAAGTCGACCATGAGTTCATGCTCGACAGCGTCCAGAACAACGCCAAGCACAAGGTCGCGATGGAGCAGAACCCCGATATGGAGCACGATGATCCGAACGGGCGGCGTCTCGCGCCGAAGGGCTCCTCCGAGATTGTCTGGCGCTTCACCAAGGCCGGCACCTTCGAGTTCGCCTGCTTGATCCCCGGCCACTACGAGTCCGGCATGAAGGGCACCGTCGTCGTCAAGTGACGGCGCGGTCTATCACCACAATCCAACATCGGAGTTTGACATGAAGCGTACCGCCATCAGCTTGATTGCCGCACTCACCCTGACGGGTGCCGCCCTCGCCCAGGGCCTGCCGACGGTCTCCGGCACCGTCGAGAAGGTCGACACGGGTGCTGGCAAGATCACCATCGACCACGGCGCGATCCCGAACCTCAACATGGATGCCATGACGATGGTGTTCCGCGCGCAGGACCCGGCCCTGCTCAAGGACGTGAAGGCTGGCGACAAGATCCAGTTCACCGCCGACCGCGTGAACGGCCAGATCTCCGTCACCTCGATCAAGAAGGGCAAGTAAGGCCCCAACCGCCCCGCATCGGTGCCCGAGACCCATCGGTGCGGGGCGGTCATCCTGTTTCAGAAAGAGACCGCCATGAAACGTCTGACCGTCACCCTCACTGCCATTGGAGCCATCCTGGCTATCGTCACCATCGGCCCGGACCAGATTGCACAGGCACAGCCCGCCAAGGGAGCGCCGGCGGCCTACGAGCGCGTGCGCGAGGTCATGGATGACCGGTTCAAGGACATGAAGCTCGCCGGCGATCCCGATAAGGATTTCGCGGCCATTCTCCTTGCGCACCACGAGGACGTGATCTTCCTCGCCCGCACGCAATTGGAGCACGGCGCGGACGAGCAACTCCGCCAGATGGCGCAGAAGATCCTCGATGAACACCAGAAGCAGATTTCCGAGCTGAAGGAGTGGCAGGTCCGCAACCGTTCCGCGGACTACCGTGCCAAGGCAGACCAGCCCCCGCATGGGTCCGGGCCGCTCGATCAGAAGGGGACGCCGGCCCCGCAGGTCCAGGCGGCTGCCCCGGCTCAAGCCGCTGCCCAGCCTGCCGCGACGAACCTCCCCACCGTGTCCGGCACGGTCGAAAAAGTCGACGTGGGCGCCGGCAAGATCACGCTCGACCACGGCGCGATCCCGAACCTCAACATGGACGCCATGACCATGGTGTTCCGGGTTCAGGACCCTGCGCTCCTCCAGGGGGTGAAGGCCGGTGACAAGGTGAAGTTCCAGGCTGACCGCGTGAATGGCCAGATCTCTGTGGTGAAGATCGACACCGGCAGGGGGCAACCGGCTCCGGCGCGGGCTGCCGCCCAGCCAGCCGCAGCCGCGAACCTGCCCACCGTTTCCGGGACGGTCGAGAAGGTGGACACCGCCCAGGGCAAGATCACGCTCGATCATGGACCTATCCCCAACCTCAACATGGATGCGATGACGATGGTGTTCCGCGCCCAGGACCCCTCGGTCCTGAAGGGCGTGAAGGCTGGGGACAGGGTCCAATTCCAGGCAGACCGCGTGAACGGGCAGATCTCCGTCGTGACCATCCGCAAGGGGCGGTGATGATCAAGAACTTCGTCCGGACCCCAACCCCGGACGGAGCCTCGCCGGCCGCCGCGTTTTCGGAACCGCCGCGGCGGCCGGCGAGATTTTTCAGAACAACAACAAGGATACTTTGATGTTTTCGATGAAACGGTTCGTCGCCGTTGGGGCCATCGCAGCCACGCTTACAGCCTATTTCGTTCTGCAGCCCTGCTCCGCCAAGGCTGATGACGAGGGCGGCATCCTCGGCGACATAGCCATCTCACAGGTCGCCGCCACACCTGCACGGGCTGGCGAGACAACGGTGGTGACCTTCTCCGTCGAGAACGCAGGAAGCGAGCGGATCCTCATCACAGGGTTGCGCATGCCCGGCGGCGAGCCGGCGCGGATCATGGGATCCCTGGGGCAAGGACAAGGCGTGGAACTCGGTACGTTGCCCGTCAGGGCAGATGCCACCGAACATCTGGATGGCAAAAAGCTTTGGATCGAAGTGGGCCCCTTGGCGCGGGATCTGGAACCGGATAGCACCATCCCGGCCCGCCTTGTCCTCGGCACCTATGAAAGCCCGCTGGCGCTCCATGTCGGCCCAATCGCCACCGGCTCGACACGGACCACCGCCGCAGGCGCGGCGAACGTCGCCGACCGGCCTTCGGCGGCAGCACTCCGCGGCACCGGATGCTGAAGCTCGCCATCCGCTCGGATCCGCACCCGCGCGGCGACCGACCGGCAACAGAGGCCAACAAGGCTGGCTCTGGCGGAGCGCGACCGGATGAACTGCCGGAGTACCTGGAGACCGATTTCGACCGGCGCGCGCTGGTGCCCCGGCTCCTGGTCCTGGCGATCCTCGGAGCGGCCGCCGTGCTCGAATACGGCCACGGACACCGGGAGGGCCATTGGATCGTCCTGGTGGTGTATGGACTGACAACCTTCATCCTGGCGCTGTCATCGGGCCTCGCCGCCCGGCATGCCTGGCTGCCCTGGGCGGCAACGGTGACGGACGCCGGGCTGGCCGTCTATGTCATCGCCGACCACCTGCCCCGCGACGCGCACGACCTGTTCCTCGCGACCGATGCGGTCAGCCTGTTTCCGGCCTTTCTTCTTCTCATCCAGACCGGGCTGCGGCTGCGCCGCGATCTCGTGGCAGCCTTCGCCGCCATCGTCGCGACGGGCTGGCTCGCTGCGTTCGCGCTGCTTGTCGACACCGAGGCGTTGTCCCCGGGCGGAGATCCGAGCCCGTTGGGATCCCGCCAGGCGCTGGCCTTCATCTCGTTCGCCGCGGCAGCGGGCTTCGTCCTCTATGCGGTCCACCGGACGCGGCTGGCGTGGTCCACGATCCTGCGCGCCGAATGGGACCGGATGCTGCTGTCCCGCTTCCTGCCGGAAGGCGTCGCCGCGGAGGTCGTCAGGGGCGACGAGGCCACCGAGATCGCCGAGCGCCATGCCTGCCTGCTGCTGGTGGACATCCGGGGCTTCTCCGGACTGACCCGAAGCCGGCCGCGCGGGCAGGTCATCAGCGACCTCCTGGCCTTCCGGCGTTTCGTGCACGAGGCCGTCTCGCGCCACGACGGCATCGTGGACAAATACCTCGGTGACGGCGTGCTGGCCGTCTTCCTTCACGGCACCCCGGAGCAGCAGGCCGTCCACGCCTTCGAGGCGGCGTGCGAGATCCTGCGCCCCCTCGGCACCTGGGACAGCCACGCGGCGGCGCCGGCCGGGGTCCACGTCATCACCACGCTCCACTGCGGGTCCGTGCTTGCCGGCGTGTTCGATGACGGCCGGCGCGCCGAGTTCACCGTGCTGGGACCGGCGATGAACGCCTTGCCGCGCATCGAGCGGCGGTCCAAGGAGGCCGATCTCGGCGTGGTCATGTCGAAGCGGTTCCTGCGTTTGTTGCCGCCATCCCTTCGCGCCTGGGTCGACGCCCGGCCCGTGCCGCGGCGGCTTGGCGACGAGCAGCTCCCGGATATCCTCTCGGTCCGCTTCCTGGCTCCTGAGGACCCCGCCGCGAAGGGGGGCGTCCGGTGAACCATGTCCTGGAGTACGGCGGCCTGTTCTTGGCGGCGTTCCTGTCCGCCACGGTCCTGCCGTTCCAGTCCGAGGTCGTGCTGTTCGGCCTCTTGGTGTCCGAACACTACCAGTGGTGGCTTCTCATCCTGGTGGCAACCGTCGGGAACACCCTTGGCTCGGCCGCCAACTGGCTGCTGGGGCGGCTTCTCGCCCAGTTCGAGGGACGTCCTTGGTTCCCGGTGAAGCGGGAGACGATCAAGCGCGCCGAGGACTGGTACCACCGCTATGGCCGCTGGTCGCTGCTGCTGAGCTGGCTGCCGTTCATCGGCGACCCGCTCACCATCGTCGCCGGCGTGCTGCGCGAGCCGTTCCCGGTCTTCCTCGCCATCGTGGCGGTGGCCAAGGCGGCCCGGTACTTCGCGGTGGCCGCGCTGACTTTCGGATGGTTCTGACATGGTGGAGCCCGTCGGACCAACCCGGCCGGGCGCCTGCCGTCTTCAGCCCGTTCTCGGCGGCCTCCGGCGTGCGGCCGTCCTGATCAGATGAGTGCACGCCTTCCACGTAAAAGGAGATGTCCATGCGTTTGTTTGCTGTCGCGGTCGCCCTGGTCCTCGCCGGCTCCAGCCACGCCCAGGCTCAAGATGCCGCGGCCGGCGAGAAGGTGTTCGCGCAGTGCCGGGCCTGCCACCAGATCGGGGAGACCGCGAAGAACGCCGTCGGTCCGGTGCTCAATGGCCTCTTCGGCCGCAAGGCCGGTTCGGTGGAGGGCTACAACTACTCCGCCGCCAACAAGAACTCGGGCCTGACCTGGGATGAGGCCACCTTCCGGGACTATATCAAGGATCCGCGGGCCAAGGTGCCGGGCACCAAGATGGTCTATGCCGGTCTGAAGGACGAGCAGCGCATCACCGATCTCGTCGCTTATCTGAAGCAGTTTGACCTGAGTGGGAAGAAGGCTGCCCAGTGATCCCAGGGCTGCAGATCCAACGCCGACGGTGCCGCCCGCCCGGCCTTTCCCCGCCCGGGCGGGCGGCACCGTCGGCATGTCACCTCTCCCGTATAACAGGTCCGGTTGCCGCGTACCGGGCCTGTGGCGCCGGAAGCGCGACCGGGCCCAGGATGTACGGCTGGTACCCTGGCGCATACGGCCGCCAAAGGGACTGCAGGCACCCGGAGGAAGCGGAGGGCGAGGGAGGCGTCTACACATCGGCGGCCTGGGTCCGCCATGGATCGCCCGCGCGAGCCCGCCTGCGCGCCGTTGGACCAACGAAAGCCCCGTTTGATCGAGATCAATGCAAACGGACCGAACAAAGCCAATTGTCGCAGGACTTGCTGCGACTCAGCGGATGCCCCCGTGCGAACAAGGTTGAAGAGCGTCCTGTCTGGCTGGGGCCCCATGTCCGGGCACCGGGCACCGGGCTCTCGTGCTCGCGTTCCTCGTTGGCGTCCTCGGTCTCATCGGCGGGCTCGGAGCCGCGCAGGCGCACATGCCGGGCGCCGCGGCGGCCCCGATCCACGGCGGCGTGCCGGTGCCTCAGGCCAATGCCGCCCCCCACGTGGCGGCGGCCCATGCGCCCCCCGCGGCCGTCCGCCCAAGCCATGCACCCGACCCCCATGGCCTCGACCTTTGCACGTCCGGATGCTGCTGCGGCATGATGTGTTCCGCAGCCCTGCCCGAGCCGGAGCCGACCTCGCCGCTCGCGCACCTCCTGCACGGGTGTTGGGCCGCAGCACGGGATCTCCCTCCCAACGCCGTGCCCGATCCCGGCATGCTGCGCCCTCCGAAAGCCTGACCCCATCCGCGAGGCGGCGGCCCCGAGGCGCGCTGCCGACGTCACCTGATGGTCATCATTTCCGGAGGCAAGCCATGCACGACGTGCAGCGCCGCAACAAGCAGGTCGCCATGCCTGCGCAAGCATTCCATGGGCCTGGCCCCACCGCATCGTTGGCCGGCGCGGGCGCGCCGCGGCCCGCGGACAGGGACCAGGCCGAGCTAACCGCAGGCGGGAGCCATTCCCCCGGCGAACTGACGCACCTCACAGCCGATTACGCGCTGTACGTCCGGGACGTGGTCGAGCGCAGCATCCTGTTCTGGGACACGCTCCGGCAGCGGGCCGACAACATGCTGGCCCACGAACGGGCTGGAAAGCCGCCCCTCCTCGACTTCGACTACGAGGTCGTCCTCGATGCCCGCCGCCTTGAGCGCGCGACGAACTACATGCTCCTGCGGATCACCCGTGTCGGCGGTGACTGCCTCGACGACTGCCTGGAAGCGGGCAAGCCTCCGGTCGTCGTGCTCGACCCCCGCGCCGGCCATGGGCCCGGCATTGGCGGCTTCAAGCGTGACTCGGAGGTGGGCCTCGCGCTGCGGGTCGGCCACCCGGTGTATTTCGTGGCCTTCGGTCCGGAGCCTGTCGCGGGCCAGACGCTGCCGGACGTCCTGCATACGCTTCGGCATTTCGTCGAGGAGGTCGCCCGCCGGCACGCGGGACAGCCGCCCATCCTGTATGGGAACTGCCAAGCCGGATGGGCAATCACGATCCTGGCGGCAGACTGCGCCGGCCTTGCGGGCCCGGCGGTGCTCAACGGCTCGCCCCTGTCCTACTGGGCCGGGGAGTCCGGCATCAATCCGATGCGGATTGCCGGTGGCTTCGTTGGCGGCACCTGGCTTGTCCATCTGCTGGCCGACCTTGGCCAAGGGCGCTTCGACGGGGCATGGCTCGTCCAGAACTTCGAAAACCTCAAGCCGGAAGCCGTCTGGGAGAAATACGCCAACCTCTTCGCGAACATCGAGACGGAGCGTGAGCGGTTTCTGGAATTCGAGCGCTGGTGGAACGGCTTCTACTTCCTGGACCGGGAGGAGATCGTCGCCATCGTCGAAAACCTGTTCATCGGCAACCGCCTCGAACAAGGGCTGGTGCAGGTCTGCGACGGCTGCCATGTCGATCTGCGGCGGATCCGGAACCCGCTGGTGATCTTCGCGTCCTACGGTGACAACATCACCCCGCCCCACCAGGCCCTGGGGTGGATCCCGGCGGTGTATGCCACGACCGACGACCTCAAGCGGGCTGGCCAGAGGATCGTGTATCTCACCAACCCGCACATCGGGCACCTCGGGATTTTCGTATCGGCCAAGGTGGCCGGCGTGGAGCACCGCGCGATCCTGGCGAACCTGCCGCGGATCGGGGAACTGGAGCCCGGCCTTTACGAGATGAGGATCGGATCGCCCACAGCCGGCACCGAACAACAGGGCTCCGGCGAGGTTACCATTGAGGAGCGGCGCGTCGAGGATCTCAGCTTCGGGTATCCCCGCCGCTCGTTCGAGCGCGTTCGGGAAACCTCAGAGGCAAACGAGGCTGCCTACCGGAGCTTTGTGAGCCCTTGGATCCGGGCCGCCGTCACGCCGTGGTCCGCGGCCATGGCCGAGGCGCTGCATCCCATGCGGGTGAGCCGGATGATGTTTTCGGAGACTGTCAGCCCATGGATGCAGGGCATGCGCATGCTGGCGGCGATGCAACAGGAACATACGGTGCTTCCGCCGGAGAACCCATTCAAGGCGGCAGAAACGGCCTGGTTCGGCGATGTGACCCGCATGGTCGAGGCCGGCCGGAGGATCCGGGACGCCTGGGCGGAGCGCCTGTTCGAGACAGCCTTCGGGGGAGAGGTTTTGTGTCCGGCACCTGAAAACAGGCACCTGGACCGCGACGCTTGACCTTCCAATCGCGGGAAGCCCTAGGCTTCCTGTTCCGCATCTAACCAGAGAACCGCCATGACCCACAGCCCAACCACCAAAGAGCACGGTCACGAGGGCCATTCCCACCATCATGACCATGGCGCTCACACCGGACACCACCATCACCACCATGAACCCGCGGCGGATGCTGGGAAGGTGAAGGACCCGGTCTGCGGGATGATGGTCGACCCACACACCACGCCGCACCGGGCCCAGTACGAGCGCAAGCCGTATTACTTCTGCTCCTCCGGCTGCCAATCGAAGTTCATGGCCGAGCCCGCGAAATACGTCGAGGAGGCAACAGCCCGGAAAGCCGAGGCTGTGCCCGAAGGGACGATCTACACCTGCCCGATGCATCCCCAGATCCGCCAGGCTGGCCCTGGCTCCTGCCCGATCTGCGGCATGGCGCTCGAACCTGTCCTGGCGACGGCGGAGACGGGCCCCAGCCACGAACTCGCCGACATGACGCGCCGGTTCTGGATCGGCCTTGTCCTGTCCCTGCCTGTGGTCGCTCTGGAGATGGGCGGCCACCTGACCGGCCTGGGCCATTACATCAGCCCGCAGACCTCGAACTGGGTCCAGATGCTCCTGGCCACCCCGGTCGTATTATGGGCCGGCTGGCCGTTCTTCGTACGAGGCTGGCAATCGGTCGTCACGCGCAACCTGAACATGTTCACCCTGATCGCCATGGGCACGGGGGTGGCCTGGGTCTACAGCATGGTGGCGACGCTGGCGCCGGACATCTTCCCGGCCGCCTTCCGCGGCCAGGACGGCGCGGTGGCAGTCTACTTCGAGGCGGCGTCCGTCATCACGGTGCTCGTTCTCCTCGGGCAGGTCCTGGAACTGCGAGCCCGCGAGACCACGAGCGGCGCCATCCGCGCCTTGCTCGATCTCGCCCCGAAGACGGCCCGCAAGATCCTCCCTGACGGCACGGAGCAGGAGGTCCAGCTCGACACCGTACAGGCTGGCGACCGTGTGCGGGTGCGCCCGGGCGAGAAGGTCCCCGTGGACGGCGCCGTCCTGGAGGGGCGCAGCGCAGTGGACGAGTCGATGGTGACGGGCGAGTCGATGCCGGTGACCAAGGAGGTCGGCGCCAAGGTGATCGGCGGTACCATGAACCAATCCGGCGGCCTCGTCATCGAGGCGCAGAAGGTCGGGCGCGACACCATGTTGTCCCAGATCGTGCAGCTTGTGGCGGAGGCCCAGCGCAGCCGCGCCCCGATCCAGCGCCTGGCGGACCAGGTCTCGGGCTACTTCGTGCCGGCCGTGATCGGAGTGGCGGTGTTGGCCTTCATCGCCTGGGCGATCTGGGGACCCGAGCCGCAGTTCTCCTATGGCCTCGTGGCCGCCGTGGCGGTGCTGATCATCGCCTGCCCCTGCGCGCTCGGTCTCGCGACGCCTATGTCGATCATGGTCGGCGTCGGTCGCGGCGCCGGGGCCGGCGTGCTGATCAAGAACGCCGAGGCCCTGGAGCATATGGAGAAGGTCGATACGCTCGTGGTCGACAAGACCGGCACGCTCACCGAGGGCAAGCCGGCCGTGACGGCCATCGTGCCGGCCCCGGGCTTCGCCGAGGCCGAGGTCCTGCGCTTGGCCGCCAGCGTGGAGCGGGCCAGTGAGCACCCGCTTGCCCTGGCCATCGTCGCCGCCGCCGAGAAGCAGGGCATCGCGACCGCGTCTGTGACGGACTTTGACTCCCCCACCGGTAAGGGCGCGCTCGGCACGGTCGACGGCCGACGCATCGTGCTTGGCAACAGGGCGTTCCTGGCCGAGCACGGCGTCGATGTGGCGGCCTTGGCGGAGCAGGCGGACAGGCTGCGAGAGGATGGCGCGACGGCCATCTTCGCCGGCATCGACGGGACGGTGGCGGGCGCCATCGCCATCGCCGATCCGGTGAAGGCCTCGACGCCCGAGGCGCTGGCCGGCCTGAAGGCGGAGGGCGTGCGGGTGGTGATGCTCACCGGCGACAACTGGACGACGGCGAAGGCCGTTGCGCGCCGGCTCGGGATTGACGACGTGGAAGCGGAGGTCCTGCCGGATCAGAAGAGCGCCGTAGTGGATAAGTTCAAGCGGGCCGGCCGGGTCGTCGCCATGGCGGGCGACGGCGTGAACGACGCGCCAGCGCTGGCGGCGGCGGACGTGGGCATCGCCATGGGCACCGGCACCGACGTGGCGATGGAGAGTGCGGGCGTGACCCTGCTCAAGGGCGACCTGACCGGCATCGTGCGGGCGCGGCGGCTCTCGCGGGCGACCATGCGGAACATCCGCCAGAACCTGTTCTTCGCCTTCGTCTACAACGCCCTCGGCGTGCCGGTGGCAGCCGGCGTGCTCTACCCGGTCTTTGGCATCCTGCTCTCGCCGATCATCGCCGCGGCCGCGATGGCGCTGTCGTCGGTGAGCGTGATCAGCAATGCAGTCCGGCTGCGGGCGGTCCGGCTCTGATGGCGGTACCGGGCGGGTCGGCTCAGGATCGGCCCGGTTCGCGTCGGACTTTGCCCTGGCGCAATGTGCGGTCCGCTCGGCATGCTAGGCTCGTCAGCATGACCTGGATCCGGAATAAATCTTGGCTTGTGTTGACGGCCATGCTCCTGCTGGCGGCCACCACGATTTCTCTTGTCGACATCCAAGCGGCCGCATCGGATCCATTGCTTCCGACGCACGCCGCCCACCCGTCCTCAATCCACCTCGGCCATGCCGGCTCCGGCCTGGCCGCTGGTGCCCGCCATGACATCGCATCCGGTGGCGCTCAGGCTGCCGGCATGATCGGCGGCCTGCCTTGCAACGCAGCCTGCCCGGTCGGCTCCTCGGGCTGCGTTCCGGCGCCATTGACCGATCCTGCCGACAGCCTTCTCCAAAGGGACGCCAGGACGGTTTGCATCGGGCACAGGGATGACCTGATGCTGTCGGGCCGTGATCCTGACGCGCAGCTCAAGCCACCCAAATCCATCGTGTGAGATTTCCGAGACCCCCGTCTCGGGCGCATCGCCGACGATGCCACCGCGCAGCTGGACATAGGGGCCGCTTCAGACCGGGTCTGACGGGAAAACCGCTTAGGCCACCCCACCAAATTTCAGAAAGACAATGCGATGTTCGCACGCACAACCCAGACCACACTCGCTCTCATGGTCTCGCTTGGCGCCACCGGCGCCCAGGCCGACACGATCTTCGTCGCCAACGAGAACGGGCAGAGCGTCTCCATCATCGATACAGAGACCTCCAAGACCGTCACGGTCCCGATCCCGATCTCGCCGCATAACGTCGACATCACCCCGGATGGCCGGTTGCTGCTGGCAACCGGCATGCCGGCGGGCGGGTCTGGCGGTCACGCTGGCCATGGCCAATCGGGCGGTGGCCAGCTCGTTCTCATGGATGTGTCCGGCAGCGCGCCAGCCGCGCCGGATGTCGTGACGGTTGGAGGGCATCCGGCGCACGTGGTCCCCGACGCCCAAGGGCGTTTCGCCTACCTGAGCGACGCCGAAACCAGCTCGGTGGTGGTGGTGGACCTTGCCGCCCGCAAGGTCGCCCAGCGCGTCGCCGTGCAGAACTATCCGCACGGCCTGCGCCTGTCGCCGGATGGCAACCTGCTCGCTGTTGCAAACATGAAGAGCGACACGGCCTCGCTCGTGGACCCGCGCAATCCGGGTAACATTGAGCATGTCGCCGTCGGCCAGCGCCCGGTCCAAGTCGCCTTCGATCCGAGCGGCCGTACCCTCGTGGTTTCCCTCAACGGTGAGGACAAAATCGCGATTGACGACGTGGCCACCCGCAAGGTGCTGCGGAAAGCCAATGTCGGGCGCGGGCCGGTGCAGGTTTTCGTTACACCGGACGGCAAGACCGCCCTCGTCGCGAACCAAGGCTCGGCGGCGAAGCCAGACGACCGGGTGTCGGTGGTTGCACTGGAGACCGGCCAACTGGCGAAGAATGTGACGGTCGGCAAAGGGGCTCACGGCGTCGTCATCGATCCCGCCGGCCGCACCGCCTACGTCACCAACACCTATGCGAACACCATCTCCGCGATTGATCTCGACAGCCTCTCGGCGGGGAAGGCCTATCCGACCGGAAAGGGACCGAACGGCGTCGCAGCCCGCTAGACCTCATCGCCGCGACAGGTGGCGAATCGGGCAGGCGGGCGTCGAGGCTTGCCCGGCGCCACCGGACGCGATCCTGGCATTGAGCGAGATCAAGGCAGCCTTTGCGCCCGAAGCTTAAGATCAACATCGTCCGGATCGGGAGATCTTCCATGAGCACCACACCATCGGTTTCGCCAGTGCCGCCCAAGACGTGGAGGACACGCCTAGTCGGCACTCCCTTGGGCTGGGTCGTCACGCTCGCGTTGGCTGCGCTCGGCGTCTATCTTTTCGCGACACACATGGGCCACATCCTGTCCGCCTTGCCCTACCTGCTGCTGCTGGCGTGTCCGCTGATGCACCTGTTCATGCATGGAGGCCATGGCCACCATCATGGAAGGCGCGAGTGACCGTCGCCAGGCCCGGCCGCCTGCTGTTGGCCGAGTTCACCTCGGGCTCGGGGTGCTGGCAGCCGACCGGACTCGGCCGGTTTCGTATTCCGCTCCTGCTGGTTGGTGCCGTGGCCCATCCCTGAGGCATGTGCGACATGGACCGCCTGGATCGCCGGGCCGACACCCCGGATGCCTGGTGGGAGCCCGTGGCCTACTGGTCCTGCTGGGGGCTCATCGCGATCCTGACGGCTGCTGTCATGACGCGCTTGGCAGGCGTAATCTGAGCCGGCCTGCCAAGGCGTGATCTGCCGAGCGAACCGGCCCCACGTTTGCGCCCATCAGCATCACGGCTGGGAAGGGGGTGGCAGCGGAGGTTCAGGGGGACCTGAGCCTTGGCCGTACTTTGCTACCGGGTGACCGTCCTCGGCTCGGGCCGTTCTATGTGTCGAGCGGGATGTTGCCTTCAGGCCTGGGTTGCCCAGATAAGAGGGAAGCGGAGGCTGGATCCGACCCAGCCCCCGTCCGACCCAGGAAACGCTTAGCGCTTCTTTGGCGTCTTGATAGTCTCGACGACATGGGTCTTAGGTTTTGCCTTGGCTTCCTTCACCGTAGTGAACTGGCCGTTCCCAGCGTCTCGACCGATCTTGCGTGTGTTCGACATTCGAATTCACCTCCTTTCCCGAGCATGAGCCCGCCTCTAAAGGCTTTGTGCTTGGGTCGGATGTGAGCGGATCACGCGATGGGGAAGCTAGCCTGAGCCAATCTGGTTTGCATAGGCCCCTCGCGCCCAAGCCTTTGCGCCGCAGCAACCTTGGCTCTGCTGACGGCCGAGCAGATCTGGCACTGCAACGAGGTGCGGGGCTATGGCAGCCCCGGGCGCCCCAGGCGACGCCGATCACACCCACAGGGCGCGTTCGCCGGAATCAGGCCGTCACTTGGCGGCGGAGAACTGGATCCGCGCTCCTGCAGCACGGGGCTTACGAGCCCGTGCACCAGTGGCCTGCCCGTCCTGATCCGTTTCGCCAGCGCCCGGCGTGGCCAAGTCATCGAGGATCGGGCAGTCGGGACGCGCGTCGCCATGGCAGTGGCTTGCGAGATGGCGCAAGGTGCGCGTCATGGCCTGAAGTTCCGAGATCTTGGTCTCCAACTCGTGCACATGCCGCATGGCGAAGTCCTTCACGTCGGCGCTGGCGCGGCCCTTGTCGCGCCACAGAGCAAGAAGCTCGCCGGTCGCCTCGACCGAGAAGCCCAGGTTCCGTGCCCGCTTGATGAAGCGCAGGTCGTGGACATCGCGCTCGTCGTAGTCCCGGTAGCCGTTCTCCCGCCGCGCCGCCTTGGCGAGCAGCCCGATGGACTCGTAGTACCGGATCATCTTGGCCGAGACCCCCGAGGCCTCGGCGGCCTTTCCGATGTTCATGGTCACCTCCTCCTTATTCTGCCGGCGCCAGACGGTCCGGCTCCATCCGCGATGTCGTCTCGCCCGCCGTAAGCGGCGGCACGAAGCGGCGCAGGCGCAGGGCGTTCGTGAGCACGCTGACGCTGGAGAACGCCATCGCCAGGCCGGCAAAGATCGGCGACATCAGGATCCCGAAAACCGGATAGAGCGCGCCCGCCGCAACCGGGATGAGCACCACGTTGTAGCCGAACGCCCAGAACAGGTTCTGCTGGATGTTGCGGATCGTCGTCTTCGAGAGGGCGATGGCGTTGGGCACGTTGCGCAGGTCGCCCGACATCAGGACCACGTCGGCCGCCTCAATGGCGATGTCCGTCCCCGTGCCGATGGCCAAGCCCACGTCGGCCTGCGCCAAAGCAGGCGCGTCGTTGATGCCGTCGCCCACGAAGGCGACCCTGACCGATGCGCCGGCCTGGAGGCGCTTCACCACCTCGGCCTTGTCCGTCGGCAGGACCTCCGCGACGACGTCGTCGATCCCGAGCCGCCGGGCGATGGCTTCGGCGGTGCGCCGGTTGTCACCGGTGATCATCACAACCTTCAGGCCCAGCCCGTGCAGGGCCTTGATGGCGGCGGGCGTGGTCTCCTTGACCGGATCCGCGACGGCGATCACGGCGGCCAGTTGCCCGTCCGTCGCGGCGTAGAGCGGTGTCTTGCCCTCGTCGGCAAGGCGTGCAGCAACGTCCGCGAATGGGGCGACATCCAGGCCAAGCTGGCGCATCAGGCGGTCGGCCCCGACCTCGACGCGGCGTCCCTCGACCTCGGCCCTCACGCCGAACCCAGGCTCCGCCTCGAACGATGCCGGCTCGGGCAGATCGAGCCCACGCCGGCGCGCCTCGGCCACGATGGCCTCCGCGACGGGATGCTCGGAACGGGTCTCGACGGCGGCGACCAGCCGCAGCACATCAGCTTCGGCGAAGCCGGATGCAACCTGGATGTCGGTCAGCTCGGGGCGCCCCTTGGTGAGGGTGCCGGTCTTGTCGAGAGCGATGACGACGGCGTCCTTGAGGGCCTGGAGCGCCTCGCCGCGGCGGAACAGGACGCCCATCTCGGCGGCCTTGCCGGTTCCGACCATGATCGAGGTCGGGGTGGCGAGGCCCATGGCGCAGGGGCAGGCGATGATCAGGACCGCCACCGCATTGATGAGGGCGTAGGTGAGCGCGGGCGACGGGCCAAAGACCAACCATGCCACGAAGGTCAGCGCGGCGGCGGCGATCACGGCGGGTACGAACCAGGTCGTGACCTGGTCGACGAGCTCCTGGATCGGTAGCTTCGAGCCCTGGGCCTCCTCGACCGTGCGGACAATCTGGGCCAGCAGGGTGTCGGCGCCGACCTTGGTGGCGCGGAAGCGGAAGGCGCCGGTCTTGTTGATCGTCCCGCCGACCACGCCGGACCCCATGCCCTTCTGGGCCGGGACCGGCTCGCCGGTGATCATCGACTCGTCGACGTAGGAGGCGCCCTCGACCACCTCGCCGTCGACAGGAACCTTCTCGCCAGGGCGGACGGCAACGATATCGCCGGGTCGGACCGCGTCAATGCCAACCTCAACCTCCTGCCCATCGCGAACAACGCGGGCTGTCTTGGCCTGCAGGGTCATGAGGCGGCGGATCGCTTCGCTGGTGCGCCCCTTGGCCCGAGCCTCGAAGTAGCGACCCAGAAGGATGAGGGTGACGATCACCGCGCCGGCCTCGAAATAGGTGTAGTCGGTGCCCTCGGGCAGGATGCCGGGCGCGAAGGTCGAAACCACGGAATAGCCGTAGGCGGCGGTGGTGCCGAGCATCACCAGCGAGTTCATGTCCGGCGCGCCGCGCAGCAGTGCTGGCCAGCCTTTGGAGTAGAAGCGCAGGCCCGGGCCGAATTGAACGATGCTTGCGAGGGCGAAGGATGCGATCCGGACGTTGTCCATGCCGAACCGCGCCGCCAGGAAGTGGTGGATATCCTCGAAGAAGTGCGCGCCCATCTCGAACACCAGCAGCGGCACCGTAAGGATTGCGGCCAGCATCACCGACCAGCGCAGGGACGTGAGCTCGGCCGCGCGCGCCGCGCGCTCGCGGTCGGTCTGCTCCGTGCCGCTGCGCACCGGCTCGGCCTCGTAGCCGGTGCGTTCGATGGCGGCGATGAGAGCCGCAGCCATCCCCGCGCCGCCCAGGGTCCGGATGGACGCGCGCTCGGTCGCGAGGTTCACCGATGCTTCAAGCACACCGGGGACAGCCTTGAGCGCCTTCTCGACCCGCCCGACACACGAAGCGCAGGTCATGCCGGCGACCTTCAGGTCCACGGTTTCCTCAACGGGCTCGTAGCCAACCTGGCGGATGGCTTCGGCTACGGGAACCACGTTCGTCACGCCCGATTTCAGGGTGACATGAGCCCGCTCGGTTGCCAGGTTGACGTTGGCAGCCTCGACGCCGTCAACGGCGCGGATCGCCTTTTCGACCCGTCCCACGCACGAGGCGCAGGTCATGCCCTGAACGGGAATGTCAATCGTCGTCTCCGGTGTGGAACGTGGCTTCGCTTGGGTTGGGTTCGCCACTGTGGCCTCCTGTGAGAACTGCTTTGCACCTGGTCTAGACCTTGCCACCGTAGGAAGGTCAACAGGTGGTCTTCGCACGCTCAAGCCAGGAGGGAATGACCCGCACCCGGAGGCGGCACCGACACAAGGCTGTGACCGCCTGACCCGGGCGCGTTGGTCAGACAGTGGCAACCGACCAGCCCCGAGAGGCAAACGGCGAACCCGCGTGTCCGTTCATTCACCGTCGCGGGCGCACGAAGCCCGTCCCGGCATCGCGCCTTGATGCTCCGGCTACTTCTTATCGGTCGGCCTAGGCTGGCCGGCGACACGAGCTGGCAAGGCGCTCAGGACTGCGAAGCCCTGATGCTGCTGGGGCGCCGGACCATGCGCGGCGACTCGGCCAGGTCTAGGGCGGTACCCGGCGCCTGCGCAAACGGCCTCGGCGGGATGTGCCCGCCTGGGGCCGGAGCCCCACGCGCCAGTGTTCGGTTGAAGACCTCTGCCTTGAGAGCGGCTACAGGCTTGTGAGCGCGACTGGCATGACCACCCTGCTTGAACCATCCGCCATGCCCATGTCTGCCAAGGTGGTCGAACGCAGCGCCCGTGCGGCGGGCATCCGCCTCAGGATCGAGTGCGACGGCTGGGGCGGCAAGCTGACGGCAAATGGGGTCGCGGAGATCACCGCTGGCGCTAAGACCGGGCGGCACTGGCGGGATGTGCCGTCTCAGCGGCTCCGTCCCAGGCTGGCCATGAGACGGGCTATCTCAACGGTCAGGCGGCGGCGCTCGTCCTCCGAAATCCCGCCGGACATGCTCGCCTCGACGCAGGCCTTGATGTGGTCCTGCAGCATGTCCGTCTGCACCCGCCGCAGTGCGGCTACGGTCGCATTGATCTGGTCCACCACGTCGCCGCAGTAGCGTTCGTCCTGGATCATCTGCTGCAGGCCCCGCACCTGGCCCTCAATGCGGCGCAGGCGGAGAAGCTGTCGGCTGTGATCGACTGCAATGCCTCCGTGTCGTTCCTTCGATCCTGACATCGTACGCAAGCACCTCCTGGGGCACTAACGCCTGAGACGCCGATCTGGGCGGAACCATACCCCCCACCCGTATGTTAGTCTCGCACCTGCCCGCGTCAGCTCGTTGTCTGAATGCCCGCAGGCCCCTGGGGCCTCCCGCGAGCAGGGGGTCCGGCCGCGCCCCACCGCCACGAGGGGTTCATTCCTTCAAAGGAGACAGTCATGCACGCACAACAGATCATCAGCACGCATCCGGAGGTGAAGGGCAGCACCAACGACGCCCTGATCCGCTGCATCGAGGAGTGCTATTCCTGTGCCCAGGTCTGCACGTCCTGCGCGGACGCCTGCCTTGCGGAGGACATGGTGCAGCAGCTCAGGCAGTGCATCCGGCTGAACCTCGACTGTGCCGACGTGTGCGCGGGCACCGGCTCCGTGGCCACCCGCCGGACGGGGTCGAACGAGGAGGTGATCCGACGCATGCTGGAGGCCTGCGAGACCGCTTGCCGCCTTTGTGCCGAGGAGTGCGACCGCCACGCGGGCCACCATGAGCACTGCCGCATCTGCGCCGAGTCCTGCCGTCGTTGCGAGCAGGCCTGCCAGGAAGCTCTCAGCAGCATGGCCCAGTAACACCCGCTTGGCAGCCGCAATACAACACGGGCTCCGCAGCTGCCGCAGCGGAGCCCCATGCTACCCGAACCCAGGAGTGACTTCATGTTCTTCCGTCAGCGCCAGTTGGCCTACCATGCAAAGCCGGAGCGGCCCGACCCGATCTTCGCGAAGCAACTTCAGGAAGTGCTTGGCGGGCAGTGGGGTGAGATGAGCGTGATGATGACCTACCTGTTCCAGGGCTGGAACTGCCGCGGTCCGCAGAAGTACAAGGACATGATCATGGACATCGGCACCGAGGAGATCGGCCATGTCGAGATGCTCGCCACCATGATCGCCCGGCTGCTCGAAACCTCGCCGGTGGAGCAACAGGAGGACATGGCGAAGAACTCCGTGATTGGAGCCGTCATGGGCGGAGCCCGGGTCGAGGATGCCATCGTGGCCGGCATGAACCCGCAGCATCTTATCGTTTCCGGCCTTGGTTCCCGCCCGACGGACAGCGCAGGCAACCTCTGGAATGCTGGTTTCACCATCGCGAGCGGCAACCTGCTCGCGGACTTCCGCTTCAACGTGACGGCCGAGAGCCAAGGCCGCCTTCAGGTTAGCCGTCTCTACAACATGACGAACGATACGGCCGTGAAGGACATGCTCTCGTTCCTCATCGCCCGCGATACGATGCACCAGAACCAGTGGCTCGCCGCGATCAAGGAGCTGGAAGAGGATGGGCTGGAGACGACGCCCGTTCCGTCCAACTTCCCGCAGAACTTGGAGAAGAGCGAGGTGGCCTACCAGTTCCTCAATCACTCGGAAGGCACGGAGAGCCAGCAGGGCCGCTGGGCCAATGGCCCGTCGCCGGATGGAAAGGGCACATTCGCCTACGTGGATCGCCCGCCGGCCTACACGGAGGACGAGGGCCAGCTCAACCCGGTGGACCCACGCACCTACGGCACACCCCCCACGCCGGTGCCCCCATCGGCCGCCGAGTGAGGCCTTGAGCAGCCGTCGGCGGTGGTTTGGAACCGGCGCCGCCGACCCTGTCGTGTGAGAAGGGGAGTTGACGCATGGCGTCTCCGAAGACCGACGATTTTCGACTTGAGCAGGGTGAGGGAAGCATCATCGTGACCTTCACCCCGGATGGCCGCTCCTACACTTTTCCCGTGGAGGGGGATCAGCTCCTGGAGCCTGCAGTTTCGCCCGCGCAAACCAGCGCAAGCGACTATGCGGATGACGAGATCCGCAAGACGGCGTCCGAGCTGGCAAGGCTTGCGCTGAAGGGAGCGCCTTAATCCTGGGGGGAGGGATCTCTGATGAGAACCTACAAAGTGACAGGAATGACCTGCGGAGGCTGCGAGAAATCCGTCACCCAGGCCATCAAGAAGCAGCTCGGCGAGGATACGGCCGTGGAGGCCAACGCCAAGACAGGCGAGGTTCGCGTCGACGCCTCGGCGGATTCGCAGATGGTGATCTTCGCTATCGACGGCGCGGGCTACGGGGTGGAGGAGGTCCGCGACTAAGGGGGCGGAATGGGCGTCCGGAAGCCGGACCGTGGCCCAAGCCGGTACGATGCAACCCGCTCCCGGTTGGAAGCCAACTCCGGATCGGTCGGTGCTCTGCGGCTGCGGCGGCGCCGGGAGCGGGTCTACGACCGCAGCGCCGTGAGGCGCCCGAACGCGGATGTCGTCCCCGAGGTGGGGCAGAGCCCCAGGGTCGGACAACGCCGCGAGCTGGGTTGCGTGCCCGAGCCACCGCCGAGGTTGCCGCTGCCCTGAGCCGGAGCTGCCCACGCTCCACTTGTGATCCGGCGTCGCAACGGAAGCGGCTGTCCGACCCTGGAAACCCTTGGTGCAGACCTGCTCGGAAGTGTCGGGCTGCCGGCAACCGGCGGCCGGGCGATCCTGGCTCAACGCCTCCGCGCGCCCGGGTGGATCCGCCGTGTGCTCCCGCGCTGTCAACCAAACCACATGCAGGCTGAGCCTAGACCCGGACGACGCCTCACGCCATGAACAAAACCGCTTGACCTTGCCATCGTGGGAAGGTGCATGGTCTTCGCGTCGTTCAACACCAAGGAGACAACGATTATGTGCGGATGCTCAACTCATCAGCCCCAAGAGACGGCCGGTGTCATGCAGCAAGGGCCTGGGATCGTGACTGTGCGGGTCGAGGATATGACCTGCGGTCACTGCGCGGGTACCATCACGAAGGCCATCGAGAGCAGCCTCCAGGGAGCGCAGGTACAAGCGGATCCGGCTACGAAACTCGTCTCGGTTCGGGGCGCCGACCTGGCGACAGTCAAGGACCTCGTGGCCGCGGCGGGCTACACGCCGAGCGAAGCGCCGGCCAACGCCTGATCCAGCAGACGCGGTCCGACGGCTGGCGCGGCCGTCCGTCGGACCTGCACCTCGGCCGTAGCGAGGTTTTGGGGTTCTATACCCCCGTGGTCTCGTCTTGCTCATTAGCAAAGCTGGCCTCAACTGAAACGGATGGATGCTGCGAACATGAAAACCGTCCAAGCCAAGCAGTCCAAACAAGCGACTATCTACCGGATGGTGACGCCGGAACACACCTGTCCCTACGGCTTGAAGTCGGTCGACCTGCTCAAGCGGAAAGGCTATGCCGTCAATGATATTCTGCTGAAGAACCGCGCCGAGCAGGACGCGTTCAAGGCGGAGCACGACGTCAGAACGACCCCGCAAACCTTCATCGATGGCAAGCGGATCGGCGGCTGGGACGATCTGCGGCGCTTCTTTGGCCAAACCGTCCACGAAGCTAACGCCACTTCCTATCGGCCTGTGGTCGTCGTCTTCGGTGTCGCCGCACTGATGGCGCTCGCCACCAGTTGGGCAACCCTCGGGAATCTTGCCACGGTTCAAGCTGCGGAATGGTTCATTGCCTTCAGCATGTGTATCTTGGCACTATTAAAGCTCCAGGACGTGGAGAGCTTCTCGTCGATGTTTCTGGGCTACGATCTCTTGGCTCGGCGGTTTGTCCCTTATTCCTACGTTTACCCTTATGCGGAACTACTCGCGGGCGTCCTCATGACCGCCGGAGCGCTCAACTGGTTGTCAATCCCCGTCGCACTTTTCATAGGCAGCATAGGTGCCGTTTCGGTGTTCAAGGCGGTCTATATCGACAAGCGTGAAATCAAATGCGCATGCGTCGGCGGTGCAAGTAAGGTTCCGCTTGGCTTCGTGTCTCTAACCGAAAACCTCATGATGGTCATGATGGCGCTGTGGATGGCGGTGCGACACATGTAAGTCCCAGACGCATCGTGATGGCCAGTTGGATATCTCCGTCGCGGTACTGCAAGCTTCATTCTTGCCGTCATTGGCGACACTGTCCTAAGCGGACGAGATCTTGTATCTCAACAGTTGGCTACCGTAGAAAAAAGGATTGGGAAACCCGTCCCCGTGTGGGCATCAGCACAAGTTTGTCGCCGCTCCGTTCAATCGGTGACGCAGGCATCTTTAGGGGTTGTCCTGCATCACCTATTCTCTTCGATTAGATCCAACATGTTGGCATTCACGAGGCACTGGCAGCCTCGCACTTACTGAGCTCGTTCCAATTCCTGAACGAGGGATTTCATCTCGTCGATTTCTTTGCGTTGGGAGCTGATGATCTGTTCAGCAAGCGCCTTGACGCGCGGATCCGTGATGTTCGCCCGCTCACTGGTCAGGATTGCGATGGAGTGGTGCGGGATCATCGCCTTCATCCAGGCGACGTCCTCAACCGTGTCCTGGCTGCGCACAAGGTAGAGGGCTACAGCGAACACCGCCACGCTGCCGATGAAGATGGCAAGATTGGCCTTGGTGTTCGAGTACATGCCGAGCATGAAGGCTAGCATGATCACAGCCATAGTCGCACCCATGACCAGCGCCATCCAGGCTCTTGTCTCGCTGAAGAAGGCATGGTCGAAACTATACACGTTTAGGTACATCAGCCCGAACATCACGAGTGTGGATGTCATAATCATAGCGCCGAAACGTATGTATTTGGGCATTGTCCTGTCCTCCTCATCACCTATTCGTGTGGGCCTTTCAGCTGGTGGCCAGATGCTCCAATCCTTGTAGCGGAGCATCGCAGCCACCAGCTGCACAGAGCGGCGTAGCTATTTCGTAGAGCCGGTCGCCTCATTCTTGTTCTCGCTCTGGGCGTGTTTCTCAGCCCATGCGACCAGCTCCTTCAGGCTCTTCTCATTTTCCTCAATGGTCTTCTCCGCCAATTTCTTGGACTCGGCGTTGTCGGCACCCTTCAGGCCGGCTCGGGCCATGGCGATGGCGCCCTGATGGTGCGGGATCATGGAACAGACCCATGCTACATCCGGGTCCTTCGCCATCATGCCCGTCATCATCGGATTGTTCATGCCCATCATGGCCTCATGCAGGCCCTTCTGGGTCTCGTTCATCTGACCCATCATGCCCTGCATGCCGCTCTGCATGGTCTGGGACATGTTCCGCTGCATGTCTTGCATCTTCTGCATCGTGTCACCCTGGACGCTGGCCTGGGCCGCCGTGCGACACGCCGCCGGCAGTTCGATGGTCGTCTGCTGCGACTGACCCGACGTCGTGCCGCTCTGGCTCTGCTGTGCCATCGCGCCCGACGCGGCGATAGACGCGACGGCGCTCAGGACAAGAAGAATACGGGTGTTCATGATAGTTCTCCTTCAAGTTTTCACGGATGATAAGCCGCCATGCTGCGCCAACCGTGGCGTGGAGGCCCATCGCAGACAGGCGGCGTCGGCTGTGCCGACCCTTTGGTGGGTGCCGGGGGCAGATCCCGCCCCCGGCTGCTTCAGGGGAGATCCGGCTACAGCATGTAGTAGCCGGCCGGACTGGACGATGAGACGGTTTCATCCTGGAAGATCAGCAAGGACCCATTGTAGGTGATGGCGTCGTCGCTGATGAAACCGCCCTCCCTGGCATCGTCTGCATTGAACATGAAGTCATCCTGGGCCATTTGGTTCTTCGACAGACCGACCAGGAAGATCGAGCCGTCCGCGGCTGCGTCCGCGTCGGTGTTCCAGTTGACGAGGACGCCCGTTCCGCCGTCCCGCGTGGTATCCTCCACGGTGACCTGACCAGGAGCGATGTCACGGAACGCGATGTGGTCGAAGGCGCCCGGACCCGCATCGAAGCCGCCCACCACCACGTCGTTGCCGCTGTCGGGGGAGACGATGAAGGCATCGGCTCCGTCGCCACCGTCGAGGGTGTCATCGCCCATGCCGCCTTCCAGCATGTCGTGGCCGGCACCCGCCGCAAGGACGTCGTCGCCGGCCTCGCCCATGAGGGAGTCGGCCATTGCGCCGCCGAAGAGATGGTCGGCGCCGTCCTCGCCCTTCAGGTGGTCCATGCCGTCGCCGCCGACGAGGGTGTCGCCGCCCGTACCGCCGCGCAGGTCGTCGTCACCTCCCTTGCCGGAGAGCTGGTCGTCGCCGTCGAGCCCGACGAGGTAGTCGCGCTTCGCCGTGCCCAGCAGCGTGTCGTCCTGGGCGTCGCCGAACTCGATGTTGAAGTCGTCGAAGCGGAACCAGGCATCGGGGCGCTCGTCCGCCCCGAGGGACGGAGGGGTGAGCGCCTCACCCTCGTTCTTGATGAACTCCACCGCGGTGACCTGTTCGGCATCGGCGCTTGTCGGCTGGATGACCTTGCGGTCGGCGGCGAACATGAAGTCGTCCTGGGCCAGCTCGGTCTTCTTGACGCCTTCGAGCAGGACGGAGCCCGCGCCGTCGTTCCAGCTGATCAGGACGCCCTGCTCCGTGTCCTCGAAGTGCAGGTCCTCCGGCTCGATGTCGCGGATCGCCAGGTGATCAAGCATGCCGGGGCCGGCGTCGAAGTCCTTGATGACATCGTGGCCGCTGTCCGGGGAGATTACGAAGGCGTCGCCGCCGGAGCCTCCCACCAGGGTGTCGTCTCCTGTGCCGCCTTCCAGATCGCCGTGGCCGACCCCTTCGTCGAGGTAGTCGTCCCCGTCACCGCCCCGGAGGGCATCGGCTTCAAGGCCGCCGATCAAGCGGTCGTCCCCGCGGCCGCCGTCGAGGTGGTCCATTCCGGCTCCGCCCCGCAGGTTGTCATCACCTTTGCCGCCGAGCAGGTCGTCATCCATGCGGCCGCCGCGCAGCAAGTCGGAGCCGCCGCGCCCGAAGACGAGGTCCTGGAGCGCCGTTCCCCGATAAAGGTCCTGATGTCCCCGGCCGATGTACAGGTTCACATCGCCAAAGGTTTCAGAGGTTGCCCCGCGCGAGTGCGAGGGCTCGAAGGTGTGGTGTGCTTTTTTCGCCATCTGACATTATCCTGTGATGCCCGGGATGATCCGTAGGTCCGGGCTGAAGGGGTTGATTACGTTCAGCGGCCCCGTTCCCGGGCCCGCGCCATCGGCTTAAGCAGCCATTCGCCGGCAGCTCTCGGCGCACCGGCGGCAGGCGTCCACGCAGTCCTGCATGTCGCCGACCTCCTCGCAGGAGCGGGCGCACTCCTCGCAGATCTCAGCGCATTCGCGGCAGGTGTGCGTGTGGTGCGGCGAGTTCATCAGCATGAAATCGGCCGAAGTCCTGCAGATGGTCGCGCAGGCGATCATCAGCCGGAAATGGCCCGGCTCCACATGCTTGCCGCCCTGTTCCAGGCAGTGTGTCATCGCCATGCCGAAGCAGGCTTGGTAGCAGCGCAGGCATTCATCAATGCAGGACTGCATCGCAGGGGACATCTGGTGCATGTCTGTCTCCTTGGCTGGAGGCGTCCGTATGAATCACGGCAGGGCTGCGGGGACGCCGAAACGCTTGCCGAGCCGTTCGTGGGGATGGCACCTGGATGCGGAGCTGTTGTGCGACAGCCGGCGACCGGGTGTGGGCGCGGGGTCCCGCTGCGGAGGCAGGTGCGGGCGCGCGGGCTCAGGCGTGCTTGGGCGGACGGTCGAGGCCGGACGGAGCGCTGGACCCTGGCTCCCTGTCGCGGCTCATCCGCAGGGCCGCCGCGAGCCGGTCGGCCGGCGCGGTGCCGGCCGGGCAGGGGATGACCGCCGCGGTGCAGGCGGGGTGGCAGCAGCCCTGGCCCGCCGCATGGGCCTTGCCCGGCGTGGCGTGCTTGCTTGCCGCGGCGTGCTTGTCCCCGGCCTGAGGCTGCCCCATGTGCTGGTGCCCTCCGGAGGCGCTGAGGGTGTGCGGGGCAGAGGTGCCGGCCTGGGCTGCGCCGTGCCAAGCCGTGCCCACGAGCGCGATGGAAAGGATCGCGACCATGAGGCAGCTCAGCATGAGGCGGGGCAGGTGGGGCAAGGCACCATCCATTGCAGGGTTATGGTCCCAACGGCCCCACCGCCGACCGGTTCCGGTGCCGCCGCGCCTGTGCTTCACATTCGCCGTCGGCGCCACGGGTTTGGCGTGGTCCACGCTGTTGGGATCTCTCCCCTCATGGACGTCAGGCGCGCTGGGCAGCATGTTGGCCGTCCAAGGCGAGATTCCTGGCGCTGTTGGCCAGCGCGAGGTGGCTGAACGCCTGTGGGAAGTTGCCAACCTGCCGGCCGGCCCTGGGGTCGTACTCCTCCGCGAGCAGCCCGACGTCGTTGCGCAGGGCCAGGAGGCGCTCGAACATCCCGAGCGCCTCCTGGCGGCGCCCTTGCAGGACAAGGTTGTCCACCAGCCAGAAGCTGCAGGCCAGAAAGGCCCCCTCACCCGGCGGCAGGCCGTCCGCCGCTTCTGCCGTGTCGTAACGGAGAACGAAGGTGCCATCGATGAGGAGGCGCTGCTCGATGGCCCTGACCGTGCCCTGGATTCTGGGGTCGCCCGGCGGCAGGAAGCCCACCAGGGGGAGCAGCAGCAGGCTCGCGTCGAGGTGCCTGGACCCGTACGACTGCACGAAGCTGCCCAGCCCTGGGTCGAAGCCGTTGCGGCAGACCTCGTCATGGATCCGGCGCCGGAGCTGCCGCCACCGGTCAACGGGCCCCTCCAGCCCGAACTCCTCCGCGCTGCGGGTCATCCGGTCGAACGCCACCCAGGCCATCACCTTGGAGTGGGTGAAGTGCCGCTGCCCGCCGCGCACCTCCCAGATGCCCTCGTCCGGCTGGTCCCAGATGCCTTCGAGGTGGGCGGCCAGCTTGCGCTGCAGCGCCCAGCCGGCCCCCAGCGCCGGAAGCCCGCGGCGGCGGCCCTGGTACAGGGCGTCCATGAGCTCCCCGAACACATCGATCTGGCGCTGCCCGTAGGCGGCGTTGCCGATCCGGACCGGGCCCGAGGCCTCGTAGCCCGGAAGCCAGGACGCTTCCCACTCGTCGAGACGCCGCTCGCCGGCGATCCCGTACATGATCTGCATCTGCCGCGGGCTGCCCGCCACGGCGCGCAGGAGCCACTCCCGCCACGCCTCGGCCTCGTCGCTGTAGCCGGCCTCCATCAGCGACAGGAGCGTCAGGGTGGCGTCGCGCAGCCAGCAGAAGCGGTAGTCCCAGTTGCGGGGGCCGCCGAGCTGCTCCGGCAGGGATGTTGTGGGCGCCGCCACGATGCCGCCGGTAGGCCGGTAGGTCAGGGCCTTGAGCGTGATGTGCGACCGCAGTACGGCGTCGTGCCACGGGCCTGTGTGCTGGCACCGGCTTGACCACTCCTGCCAGAACGCCTCCGTGTCACGCAGGGCAGCCAGCGCGTCTATCGCCTTGGGAGGCGGAAGGTGGGAGAGGCCGTAGGAGAGGACGAAGGGGACTGTCTGCCCTTCCGAGACAGTGAACTCCGCGACGGTCCTGAGATCTTCGCCATGCACCGGCACCGGCGTGCGCAACACGACGAGGTCGGGACCAGCGACGGCTTGCAGCACGGTTTTGTCTTCCGTTCGCGTCACCCACGGCACGGCGGAGCCATAGTCGAACCGGAGCACCAGCTCGGTCCGCATCACCACCTGGCCGCAGCGCCCGAAGACGATCCGCACCAGGTCGGAGGCCGTGCCGCGGGGCGGCATGAAGTCGATCACCGTGGCGGCGCCGCCGGCCGTCTCGTAGTCGGTCTCCAGGACCAGCGTCCCGTCCCAATAACGCCGGGTCACGCGCGGCGCCGGGTCGGCCGGGGCGAGCAACCAGCGGCCGTGATCCGGGGCTCCGAGCAGGGCGGCGAAGCAGGCGCCCGAGTCGAAGCGAGGCCAGCACAGCCAATCGATGGAGCCGTTGCGCGCGACCAGCGCCGCTGTCTCGCAGTCGCCGATCAGCGCATAGTCCTCAATGCGGGATGGCATGGACGCTCCTCCTGGCTAGCCGTTGTCCCTGAAGCCGGGATAGAGGGTCATCCCGCCGTCGACGAAGAGAGTGGTGCCGACGACGTAGTCGGAGTCGTCAGAGGCCAACCACACGGCCGCCTTGGCGATGTCCTCCGGCTCGCCGACCCGGCCGTAGGGGATCAGGTCAAGCAGCTTGCGTTCCGCCTCAGGCGTTTCCCAGGCCTCGCGGTTGATCGGGGTCCGGATCGCCCCCGGCGCGATGCCGTTCACGCGGATGCCCATCTCGGCCACCTCCTGCGCGAGGCTTTTCATCATCAGCATCACGCCGCCTTTGGAGGCGGCGTAGTTAACATGGCCCGCCCAGGGGATGACCTCGTGCACGGACGACATGCAGATGATCTTGCCCGCGGCGCGGGAGACCGACGGGTCGCGGCCCTGCGCCAGGAACCGGCGCACCGCCTCCCGGGCGCATAGGAACTGCCCCGTGAGGTTGACGTCGATGACCCGCCGCCACTGGTCCAGCGTCATCCCGGCAAAGGCGGCATCCTGCTGGATGCCGGAGTTCGCGACCAGGATGTCGACGCGCCCGAAGGTCGTGCCGAACGCACGGAACATCGCGCGGACCTCGTCCTCGTTCGATACGTCGGCCTTGAGAGCCACCGCCTCGCCGCCCGTCGAGCGGATGGCTTCGACGATCCGTTCGGCCTCGTCGGGGTGGGAGCGGTAGTTGACGCCGACGGCCGCTCCGGCGGCGCCGAACGCCTGGGCAATGCCGGCGCCGATGCCGGAGCTGGCGCCGGTGACGAGGGCCTTCTGGCCGCGCAGCGGCGGATGAACGTGGACGGGCATAGGGCTCTCCTCAGATGATGTAGCGGTCCCAACTGGCGTAGTGTTCGTCCGTGCGCCGGCCCCGAGGCAGGCTCAGGCCCACGAGCGCCAGACCCAGGACCATGCTGACAGCGGTGGCCGTTCCCGTCGCGCCATCGAGCATCCATGGCGCCACGACAAGCCAGGCGCCGAACAGGACGTTGAAGAAGCGCAGCGGGCGCGCAACCTCCGCGGTCGCGATGATGGCCACCGTGATGGTGAGCGCCCCGACGACGTGGTCGCTGTTCGCCATTGCCCCAGAGCTGCCGAGCAGAGGCCGGGTCAGCATCAGAACGGCGCCGATCAGGATCGTGAGCCCGAGCGTCCACGGCAGGGTGATGCCGCGCGTCGTGTCAGTCCAGAACCTGGCCGGGCTGGACAGGTTGTCGGACCGGTCCTCCCGGCCGCCATCCACGGCGTCGCCGCGGAAGAAGGTGCGCAGCAGCGGCTTGCCCTGCCGGTGCGCCCAGTAGAGGAACTGCCCCATCGCGATCACCTCGTCGAGGGCGAACGGGATCATGACCAGCATCGCCAATGCGGCGATGAGCGCCGGCGTGCTCCAGGTTCCGATCATGATCGGCTGGATGATGATGAAGTAGACGCTCACCACCCCGAGCGGGATCACCAGGATGCCGAAGAAGGTCACCATCCACGGCATGGTGCGCCAGCGGTCGCGGGTGCCCATCACCGCCATCAGGATCTCCAACACATAGCTCACCGCGCCCAGCCCCGCGTCCGGGATTGGCCAAGCCCGGGAGATGTCCGAGGTGATGATTTCTTCCGTGCCGTTGCGCGGATCGGCGGGGTTGCCCAGGAAGAACGGCTCCCAGGCATAATCCACGTGCCCGAGCTGGTAGGCCGTGAGCATGCGCGAGATCAGGAGGCCGATGAGCCCCATGGCGGCGATGGGCAGCCGCTGCGCCCCAGTGGAGGGGCAGTAGGTCCATCCCGGCGGCACGACCTTCGGGTCCATCATGCCGGCCATGCTCATGCCCGGCATCATCGGCACGAGCACCGCGAACACGATCACCAGGGATCCAACCAAGAGATCGTTCTGAAACTGGGCCGCACTCGGGCTCCAGAACAGCAGCGGCGCGAACAGCAGCCAGATCCCGATGAAGGCATTGGCCCATTGCGCGAACCAGGCCGTGCGCCTTGACAGCGACAGCGCGCCGAACACCGCGATCAGCAGGCCGCTGACGACGTCGCTCGCCATCAGGACGCCGGCCCGCCACTCGACCGACGGCAGCCCGCGCTCGGCCGTGACCGCCCGCACGGCCGCGCCCACCGACTCGCTCGTCACCGCGTCGTAGACGAGGGGGCTCGCCGCGAGCCACAGGCCCAGGCCCATGTTGGCGAAGTGGGCCCAGCGCGTGCGGCCGGCGTCCTCCTCCATCATCGCCATGTGGTCGTGTCCCCCGGAAGCCGGCATCCCGCCATGGCCCGCGTGGGGCTCCTTCGCCGCCGCAGGCTCCGGGGCCGGAGCCTTGCCGTGCCCCATGGCGGCGTGATCATGCGCCGCATGGGCCTTCGCCGGCCCGGGGGGCTGCGGCCCGGTTCCATGCTCCGTCGGTAGTGCCTGCGACGGGCGCTGGCCGTACCAGGCGACGAGTGCCGGATTGAGCTTGTTCGTCTTGTACCAGCCGGTGGGGTCGCGCTTAAGCGCCGTGACCATCTTCGGCAGCGTGTTCCGCAGGGAGTGCTTCGGCTCCCATCCGAGAAGCCGGCGCACCCGCGTGATGTCGAGCACGTAATGGTTGCTCGACTGCTCGACCATCCAGGGCTTGATGAACTCGTCGCTGCCCAGCACCTCGCTCTGGACCCATGTGCCCGCCGCCGCCAGCGACTTCGGGATCCGGACCGTCGTCCAGTCCTCGCCGTGCATCGCCTCGCCAATGATGTTCTGCACCTCGGCGTAGCCGAGCGCCTCCGCCTCACCGACGAGGAGGGGCAGCTCCGGGGGAAGATCCCGCCGGCGGTCGACGAGGCGGGCAAAGGCGTCGGCGAGGTCGTCGATGTGGACGAACGATTGTCCCGCGCAGAGCATGCCGGGGTAGAAGTGGGCGATGAGCCGGTGCTCGTAGATGCGCGCCACCTGCTCGGCGATGAAGGGCGAGTGGCCGACATCGTCGTAAACGCCCGCGATGCGCAGGAAGACGACCGGAATACCGCCGTGGCGCTCCCGCAGCATGGCTTCCGTGCGCACCTTCGACTCGGGGTAAGCCCAGGACGGCTCGATGGGTGAGCCTTCGTTGATCGTCTCGTCCGGACGGTCGGTCGGCTTGTGGACCAGCATGGTGCTGGCGAACACAAACTGCTCGACCTCGAACGCCTGGAACCCGTCGATCAGACGGCGGGTGCCCTGCACCGTGACCTTGTCGTAGAGCGGGTTCGGCTCGCCCGAGACGTCGTAATAGGCGGCCAGATGCACGACCGATGCGATGCGGCTGCCGAAGCGGCGCCGGATCTCGTCAAGTGCGGCCGCGATCTTCTCGTCGGAGCCCAGGTCGAAGTCGACGGCATGGGCCGGGGCGGGCGGATCCGGCGGACCGGCCCGGTCGAGGGCGACCACGGTGTAGCGATCCGCCAATCGCTTGATGAGGGCACGGCCAATGAAGCCGGTCGCGCCGGTCAGAACTACGATGTCCTTGTTCTCGGGCATGGGTCACTCTCCATTCAGCGTGTCAGTGGGACTGCGGCCAGCGGCTACCCGGCCCGACCCCTCAGGGTCCATGCCGCCTGTGCCTGCTGGCTCGACCTGTGGCGTCCGCCCCGGTGCATCCGCGGATGCCAGGCGCGTCTCATGCGGGGCGATCTCAGCCCATTCGTGATCCATGTACCGGGCCAGCCCCCAAATCTCCTGGTTCCACAGCCGCCGATGCGCCACATATTCGTCAGCACCCGCCTCTGGGCTGCCCGAAGCGACGGTGCCCTCCTCCTGAAGGCGCCGGACCGCCGCGGCGAAACGTGCACGCCAGCGATGCTCGTCGCCCGCAGCCTGCGATCCCCTGTCCCGGCGGTTCTGCCGGGACCCTTCCCGAGGCACGAAGCCCTGAGTGCCGGCGAGAAGCTGCAGGCCGCTGCCCCAGAGCGCCTGGATGGATGCGGAGCGGACGAATGACCGGTGATGCTTCGGGTCCAAGGCACTCCGCGCCAGACTGGCGGCGTCCAGCACCACAAGAGCAACCCGCGCCATGGCGAAAGCCGGCTCCCGCCGGCGGAAATAGTGAAGGACAGGATAGGAGTGGTGGGCTTCAAGGAGCGACAGCACCTCGGTGGCGATGGTCGTCACCTCCGGGCGCGCCGGACCGAAGTCCCCGCCGGCTCCAAGGCGCGCGAGCAGCTCCGCCGCGTCGCCGCTGCCGCCGGACATCTGATCCAGCAACAGGGCCAGTGTGTTGCGCCGGATCAGGGCGCTGTAGACGGACATAAAATAAGTCAGCGTGAGCGTGAAGACGGAGAAGCCGATGCCGGCCTCAAGAACGGCGAGGATGCGGTAGAAACTGGTCTTGGGCACCAAGTCGCCGACCCCCAGGGTGGTGAGGTTGAAACCGCTGTAGTAGAGCGCAGCCCAGAAGTCGGTGGGAGTCGGGCCTTGGCTCGCCTGGATGCCGGTTCCAAGCCCGGGCCACGCTATCAGGGCGAAGCCAGCCGCCAGAAGGAAGGCCCACGTCAGCACCATCGCCACCAGCAGCGTGGGGCCGGTCAACGACAATAGCCAGCCCCTGTGCTCATGGCGCAGGAGCCCCGCCGCGCGCCGGAACAGCTGCCACAATCCGCTGCTGAGGGAGGGGCTGATGAGGCCAACCCCGCCGCGGGCATAAAGCACCGTCAGGAATACGTCGGCCATGGCACCCAGTACCAAGCTGGCGCCGAGAAGCGGCAGAAGCCAACTGCTCATGAACATCCTTCCGGCCCCTGGTGAGGAGCAGAACCGCCAAAGCCGGATCTTTCCGGTTCAGCCGCTGGGGTGGAGTTCCCCGGCCGTGCCGTGCACCAAGCCGGGTGTGGGCGCGGGGTCCCGCTGCGGAGGCAGGTGCGGGCGCGCGGGCTCAGGCGTGCTTGGGCGGACGGTCGAGGCCGGACGGGGCGCTGGACCCTGGCTCCCTGTCGCGGCTCATCCGCAGGGCCGCCGCGAGCCGGTCGGCCGGCGCGGTGCCGGCCGGGCAGGGGATGACCGCCGCGGTGCAGGCGGGGTGGCAGCAGCCCTGGCCCGCCGCATGGGCCTTGCCCGGCGTGGCGTGCTTGCTTGCCGCGGCGTGCTTGTCCCCGGCCTGAGGCTGCCCCATGTGCTGGTGCCCTTCGGAGGCGCTGAGGGTGTGCGGGGCAGAGGTGCCGGCCTGGGCTGCGCCGTGCCAAGCCGTGCCCACGAGCGCGATGGAAAGGATCGCGACCATGAGGCAGCTCAGCATGAGGCGGGGCAGGCGGGGCAAGGCACCATCCATTGCAGGGTTATGGGCCCAACGGCCCCACCGCCGACCGGTTCCAGGGCCTGGCCCATGGGGCCTCCTGCGACCGGCCCGGCCGAAAGTGGAGGGCATTTGATCCAGCGCAATGTCGGACCGTTGGAGAGCCGATAATGTCTTAGAGGTAGGAGAAATGCGTTGAGCGCTGTATGGAACCACTTACGCCGGTTTGTCGCGAGCCTCGTGCTCGTGGCCATGGCCTCGTTCGTGCTGCACGGCGGGGCGATGGCGGCACTGCAGGCCCATGACGGAGGCCCCGCCCGCGGCGCGCATGCAACCCACACGAAGGACGCCGACCGGCCGCACCCGGAGTGCGCAGACCGCGTGGTCACCGCCGTGGCGCCCGATGGCTGCGTTCACGGCGCCGGCGGCCCCGATCACGATGGCAGCGAAGGCCCCCACAGCCCCCATTGCGGCATGGTCTGCGGCCTTGCCCTGCCGTCCGGCAGCCTTGGGCCTGTCCCGGTCCCGGCGACGGCCGCCGTCTGCCTCCCCCTGGAGAGCCAACGCGGCTCCGGCATCGATCCGAACGGGCTGAAGCGCCCGCCGCGAACCCCCTGCATCGCCTGACGGAGCGACCGGTCTGGGCCGTGTCGCTCGCGACGACATGCTCACGACCGGAGTTCTTCCAATGCTTATCCATTCCGCAGGCGCCCTGCCGCGCCTCCAGGCCCTCCTGTGTGGCCTGGGCTTCCTGACCTCCCTCGCACTGGCCCCGGCGGCCTCAGCCCATGGGGGGCACGACCATGGCGCCCCGCCAACGGCCGTGACCACCTCCAACCCGCGCGTGACCGCCCAATCGGGTGCCTACGAGCTTGTCGGCGTCCTGCGCGGCGAACGCCTCGGGCTGTACCTCGACCGGTTCGGCAGCAACGAGCCCGTGACCGATGCCAGGATCACCGTCAGCATCGGCGGCCGGGACGTCGACGCGGCGCCGGCGCCGGACGGCACCTATGCGGTGGCCGCCCCGGAATTCACCGGCGAGGGAGCGCTTGAGCTGGTGTTCGCGGTGACCGCATCCAGTGGGGACGACCTGCTGATCGGAACACTCCCGCTGCCGGGCGGGCCCGCCACGGCCGGGCCGGCTGCCCCGCAGGCCCCTCGGATCATGTCGGGCCTGCATGTGGGCGGGATCGAGATCGGCCAGGCGTACGCCGCGGCCGGCGCCCTCGGGCTCGCATTCCTGATGGGCATTGCGATCCAGGGACGCCGCCGCCTGGTTCCAGCGACCAGCCTGGCCATTATCGCCGTCCTGGCGACCACCGCGTACGCCTACAGCCACGAAGGGGAGGATCATGGTGACGGGGCCGTGAAGGCCGCCCTGCCCGCAGGCGACACGCCGCGGCGCCTACCGGACGGAACCGTATTCGTGCCCAAGCCGAGCCAGCGCCTGCTGAATGTGCGGACCAGCATCTCCGCCCCGGAGGAGGCGCAGAAGGCGCTCACCCTGATTGGCCGCGTGATCGCGGACCCGAACCGCAGCGGCCTGGTCCAGAGCATCAACGGGGGACGGGTCACGGCGCCGGAGGGCGGGCTGCCGCGCCTCGGGCAGACGGTGAAGAAGGGCGATGTGCTCGCGCTTGTCGAGCAGGCCGTGGGGCAGGCGGATCGCACCACCCTGTCCGAGCGCATCGGCGAGATCGAGCAGGAGATCGCGGTCGCCGAGACGAAGCTCAAGCGCGTGCGCCAGCTCTCGGACCGTGGCGTCGCGCCGCCGAGCCAGGTCACGGACGCGGAGATCGAGCTGGAGGGCCTGCGCCGCCGGCGTGACATCGTGCGCCAGACCCGGATCGAGCCCGAGGTTCTGCGCGCGCCCATCGACGGCTCCATCGCCGCAGCCCGCGTCGTCGCCGGCCAGGTGGTCGGCTCCCAAGACGTGGTCTTTCAGATCGTTGATCCAAAGGGGCTGTGGGTCGAGGCCTTCGTCTACGGCGAGATCGATCCCGCCAAGGTCTCCGGCGCCAGCGCCACGACCGCCGACGGCACGCCGCTGACTTTGGCCTTCCGGGGCTTCAGCAAGGCCCTGCAGCAGCAGGCCACCGTCGTGCAGTTCGCGGTCGACAATCCGCCGGCCCTCCTCAGCGTGGGACAGCCCGTGACGGTTGTCGCGAAAAGCGGGGCCCCGGTCAGCGGCATCATCCTGCCGCGCGAGGCGGTGGTGCGCGGCAGCAACGGCGAGGCGGTCGTGTGGCGCCACACGGATCCCGAGCGCTTCGAGGTGCGGCCGGTGCGGACCGAACCTTTCGACGCCACCCGGCTCGTCATCCGGGCCGGGCTCAGTGAGGGCGAGCGGATCGTGACCCGCGGCTCCGAACTCATCAACCAGATCCGGTGAGGTGCAGCGATGTTCAACTTTCTCGTCAGCAGCAGCCTGCGCAACAGGCTCTTCGTTCTCGCCGCCGCGTTGGTGCTGATCGCCTATGGCAGTTTCGTCCTTCCCCGAATCCCGGTCGACGTGTTTCCGGATCTCAACCGCCCGACCGTCACCCTGATGACCGAGGCCGAGGGCCTCGCACCGCAGGAGGTGGAGCAACTCGTCACCTACCCGCTTGAGACTTCGATGAACGGCATGCCGGGCGTGACCCGGGTGCGCTCGGTGTCCGGGGTTGGCCTGTCCATCGTCTATGTCGAGTTCGACTGGGGCACCGACATCTACCGCTCACGCCAGCTCGTCGCCGAGCGCCTGGCCCTCGTGGGCGAACAGCTCCCAACCGGCGTCACTCCCCAGATGGGCCCGGTGACCTCGATCATGGGCGAGATCATGCTGGTCGCGGTGACCAGCGACACGGTCTCGCCGATGGAGGTGCGCGAGATCGCCGACTTCATCATTCGGCCCCAGCTCCTCACCATCGCGGGCGTCGCCCAGGTCATCCCCATCGGCGGCGAGGTCCGGCAGTACCGGATCGTGCCGAACATCGCGGCGCTGCAGGCGCTCGACGTCACGCATGAGCAAGTCGAGCAGGCCGTCACCCGCTTCGGCACCAACACGGGCGGTGGCTTCGTCGACCAGCACGGGCGCGAGTACCTCATCCGCAACGTTGGCATGACCCGGCGCCTGGAGGACCTGCGCAACACGGTGGTGGTGCACAAGCAGGGCCAGCCGGTCTTCCTGCACCAGGTCGCGCAGGTGGACTTCGCTCCGCGCGTGAAGCGCGGCGACGCCGGCTTCCAGGGCAAGCCCGCGGTGATCGTGTCGATCCAGAAACAGCCCGGATCGGACACGGTCGACCTTACCGGCAAGATCGAGGCCGCGCTCGCCGAGATCCAGAAAACGCTGCCGCAGGGCGTGTCAGCCACGAACCTGCAGTTCCGGCAGGCGACCTTCATCGAGACCTCGGTCGACAACGTAAAGCGGGTGCTGCTGGAAGCGGCCATCGTGGTTGCGATCATCCTGATCCTCTTCCTCATGAATGCGAGGGCCACATTCATCTCGCTCACCGCGATCCCGATCTCGATCCTGGTCACGGTTGTGGTCTTCAATGCCTTTGGTCTCACCATCAACACCATGACGCTTGGCGGTCTGGCCATCGCCATCGGCGAGCTGGTCGACGACGCCGTGGTCGACGTCGAGAACATCCTGCGCCGGCTCAAGGAGAACCGCGAACTCCCTGCCCCAAGACCCGTGCTGGAGGTGATCGCGGCCGCATCCCAGGAGGTGCGCTCCGGCATCGTCTACGCCACGATGATCATCATCCTGGTGTTCATCCCGCTCTTCGCCCTCTCCGGCATCGAGGGGCGTCTCTTCGCGCCGCTCGGCGTGGCCTACATCGTGTCGATCCTCGCCTCGCTTGTCACCTCGATCACCGTGACGCCGGTGCTGGCCTACTACCTGCTCTCCGGGCGGGTGAAGAGCCATGAGCACGACAGCTTCGTGGTCCGGCACCTCAAGCGCGGCAATGCCGCCCTGCTGCGCTGGGCTTTCGCCCACCGGGGGTTCCTGTTCACCACCATCCTACTGGGTGTCGGCTTGGCGGCCTACGGGGCGACGTTGCTGCCCCGGGCCTTCCTGCCGCCGTTCAACGAGGGCACCCTCACGATCAGCCTCGCCTACAATCCCGGCATCGCCCTGGCCGAGAGCCACCGCCTGGGACTGGTCGCCGAGAACCTGATCAAGGA
The DNA here is from genome assembly GCF_042650665.1 of Microvirga sp. GCM10011540. NCBI lineage: Bacteria > Pseudomonadati > Pseudomonadota > Alphaproteobacteria > Hyphomicrobiales > Methylobacteriaceae > Microvirga > Microvirga sp. GCM10011540. Next base: position 111,337 of record NZ_JBHSBQ010000025.1, read on the forward strand.
CGTGCCGGAGGTGATCTCCGTCGGGCGCCGCACGGGCCGGGCCGAGCTCGACGAGCACGCGGAGGGCGTGCACTCGTCCGAGATCGACGTCGATCTGAAGCGGTCGGAGCGCTCGAAGGAGGATGTTATGGGCGACATCCGCGCCCGTCTGGCCGTCCTGCCGGCGACGCTCAACGTGGGGCAGCCGATCTCGCACCGCCTCGACCACATGCTCTCGGGCGTGCGGGCCGAGATCGCGCTCAAGATCTACGGCGAGGACATCGACACCCTGCGCACCCTGGCGGAAGGTCTGCGCGAGCGGCTCTCGGGCGTGGAAGGCCTCGTCGACCTCCAGGTCGAGAAGCAGGTGCGCATCCCGCAACTGCGCATCGACGTCGACTACGAAAGGGCGGCTCTTTACGGCCTCACGCCGGCGACGGTCACCCAGGCCCTGGAAACGATGTCGAATGGCAGTACCGTCTCCCAGATTGTGGAGGGCAGTCGCCGCTACGACGTGGTGATCCGCCTGTCGGACCAGGACCGCTCGACCACGGGCTTGGGCGATCTTCTGATCGCCACGCCGACCGGGCCTGTCCCGCTGCGCATGATCGCGACCGTCGAGGAGACGGACGGGCCGAACCAGGTCCTGCGCGAGAACGGCCAGCGACGCATCGCGGTGCTCGGCAACACGGACGGCAAGCGCGACATGGCGGCGATTATCGCCGACATCCGCCGCATCACCGGGGAGACGCCATGGCCGCAGGGCTACGTCACCCGCCTGGAGGGCACCTTCCAGGCGCAGGAGGAGGCGACGCTCCGGATCGGGGCGCTCTCTCTCCTGTCGCTCGCGATGGTGTTCGTGGTGCTCTACAGCCGCTACCAGTCGCCGGCCCTGGCGCTGATCATCATGGGCAACATCCCGCTGGCGCTGATTGGCAGCGTGATCGCGCTCAACGTCGCCGGCCAGCCGCTCTCGGTCGCGTCGATGATCGGCTTCATCACGCTCGCCGGCATCTCGGCCCGCAACGGCATCCTGAAGGTCTCGCACTATATTAACCTCGCGCTCTACGAGGGCGAGCAGTTCGGCAAGGACCTGGTGATCCGCGGCAGCTTGGAGCGGCTGACCCCGGTGCTGATGACGGCGCTGTCGGCCGGCCTCGCCCTTATCCCGCTGCTGTTCGGGGCGGACGAGCCCGGACGCGAGATCCTGCACCCGGTGGCGGTCACGATCTTCGGCGGCCTCGTCAGTGCGACCCTGCTCGACACCTTCCTCACCCCGGTCCTGTTCCTGACCTTCGGCAGGAAACCGCTGGAACGCATCCAGGCGGGCCGGTCCACGGCGTCCGGAACCCTCACCCCGGCGGAAGCCTTCTGATCCCCCACACAAGGAGAAACACCATGAAGCATCTCATCCTCACCCTCGCCATCGTAGCCGCCCCCCTGGGGGCAACGGCCCACGAGGCCGCCAAGGGCCCGAACGGCGGCCCCGTCGCCGACAGCGCCGGCCACCACGTCGAGATGGTCGCCACGGGCACCGAGCTCACCCTTTACCTGACGGAGGGTGCCGACAAGCCGCTGGCCTCCGCGGGCGCCAGGAACGCCCGCGCCATCGTGCAGGACGGTGGCAGGACGGCCACCGTCCCGCTCCAGCCGGCCGAGCCCAACCGGCTCGTCGGTGCCTTGGCCCAGCCTCTCGGGGCAGGCGCCCGCGTTGTCGTGTCGGCAACGATGGCGGACGGCCACACCGTCCAAGCCCGCTTCGCCACCAACTGATCCCACCGGCTTCAACAAGGAGAACCTGCCATGAAGATGTCAATTTTTGCCCTCGCCCTGACCGCCCTTGCCGGCCCGGCGCTGGCCCAGGCACCAGCCATGAGCCCACAGCACCGCTCGGGCGGAGGGGCCGCTTCCCAGGCCCAAGGCCACGCCCAGACGCCGGCCGGCCCGGCGCAGCCGCAGGGCCAGATGCCCATGGGGCAGATGATGCACGGTGGGGGCATGACACAGGGCCAGGGAATGCAGGCAGCCGCATCCCAATCGGATGCGACGAAGGCCTACGCCGCGGCCGTGGACAAGATGCATGCCCCGATGGCGCAAGCCATCCAGAGCCCCGACCCGGACACCGCCTTTGTGAAGGGCATGATCCCGCATCACCAGAGCGCCATCGACATGGCCAAGGTCGTCCTGCAGTACGGCAAGGACGAGCAGGCGAAGAAGTGGGCGAACGACGTGATCCGCGAGCAGGAGCGCGAGATCGCGGAGATGCGGGCCTGGCTCAAGGCCAAGGGGGTCGAGTGAGGCCACAGCCCGGTGAGCCCCGCCGAACCGCCCCTTGAATGCGTCCCCTGGGCGATCTGAGACAGCCTGCATCCGGTATCTGGACCCGCGCGTTTGCCAGGACGCCCCAGCATCGGATGCAGGCGCTCCCCCGGTCTGGTGCCTCGTGTTCCCGGACGTTTCCCAATAAGAGATCAGCCTGATGAACCGTTTTCTCCCCACCCGTCGCACGATCCTTACGGGCTTGGCGGTGTTTGCTGTCGCCCATCCCCGCGGCGCACGGGCGCAGGCCCTGCCGAAGGTCACCGTGACCAAGGATCCGTCATGCGGGTGCTGCACCGCCTGGGCCGAGCACATCCGGGCAGCCGGCTTCCCTGTCGAGATCAAGGAGACGCCGGAGGTGAACCGCCTGAAGGTCAGGCTCGGCGTTCTCCAGGCGCTCGCCTCCTGCCACACCGCCGAGGTGGGAGGATATGTGATCGAGGGCCACGTCCCGGCGGACGCCATCAAGCGCCTCCTTGCCGAGAAGCCTCAGGCACGGGGGCTGGCGGTGCCTGGCATGCCCGTCGGGTCGCCCGGCATGGAGGTGGAGGGCGCCGCGCCGGACACCTACGACGTCGTCCTGTTCGGTCCGCGCGGCCACACAACCTTTGCACGCTATCATGGCCTGCGGGCGCTTTGACGCCACGCCCTGGGCGCCTCAGGCCTTCGGCCCCGCGTCTTGGCGGAGCCAGGCCGCGAGGCAGGCGTTCCGCGGCGGCTCGGTCATCGGCTGGAGCGCTGAAACCATCTTCCTGTATCTAGGAATGAAGAGGTCCCGAGTGTTTTACGTTTCTTTGTGGCGCGCCTTCCTGGCCGTGCTCGTTGTCACCGGTGCCGGGGCGGCGCTGACCTTCTCTTCGAGCCGCAATGTGGCGGCCCCCTACATCTTCGAACTCGTGGAGCGCGAAGTGAAGCAGGGTTTCGGTACGACCGTCCTGGTCCGGCTGGTTGATGAGCGGACCGGAAAAACAGTGCCGGACGCGACCTTGTTCATCAGTCGCCTCGACATGTCGCCGCACGGCATGGGCGCAATGGAGGCCCCGCTTGAGCCGTTGCCCGACACGCTGCCCGGCTACTACCGCTTCGAGACCGATCTTTCGATGGGCGGCGGATGGGCGCTCACGCTGGCCGCCAAGCTGCCGGGGGTCCCGGACCCGGTCCAGCGCAGGCTCGTTCTGCAGGCGATCCGGTGACACGCCAATGAACTCGACTTGCTGACAGTTTGGCGCATTGGGAAGGAGCATCGTCCGTTGCCAGCGACGCCGCTTCGCGCAGGTAGCCGGTTCAAGTAACGCGCTCCCGGATCTCATTCCACGGAGTCCCTCGCTGATCCGGACATGGTGTCAGGCGCTGACCTGCGTGCGGCGCCACGCTGCGGCCTCTCACACGCCGCGGTACTTCATGGCCCGCGGGTCGGCTGCAGCTCATAATTCGCGCATCTGAGAGCGCTTGCCCGCTGGCAGCCTCTGCCGACCGTCTGATGACAGCGCCTGCAGCCTCCATTCGACCCGCCTGCATTTCTGCCGTTCCGATGATGCCGCGCGGCAGGGATCCGAATGGCGACAACGAGGGTCCCGGCAACGGGCGCAGTTCCATTCAGCCCTTGGGTCTCCCGCTCTCGGGCACTCTGGAGGAAAAGCCACTCACTTGGCGTCCGCGCAACAGAGCGAAGATCAATTCACCTGTCGCGGACAGCAAGTCATGTCTTCGTCTTGATCCGGATCAAGGCAGCGCCTCCGTGGTCTGCTATGCTTATGAGCGTTGCAAGACAACCTGCCTCTGCCGCACGTCATCGTTGCTGATGCAGGGCAGACGCGACTGGCCCGGTGCTGTGGCCGAGTGGAGGTGAAGATGATTTGGAGATCGAAACTCAAGTTCGCGCTTTCGCTCGGGGCAGGTCTTGTCATCTTCCCCGGTCTTGGCGTGGCCGCGATGACCGGCGTCGAGTGGCTCAGCCGCATGGAGCAAGTCGAACTCAGCCGAGGAACCATGGCCGATCATGTCCATGCCCAAGGAACGGTCCGGGCGCTGGACCGTGCTTCCGGCACGGTCACCATCCTGCACCCGGAGATCGGTAGCGCCGACAAAAGCATCTGGATGCCATCCATGGTGATGGTGTTCCATGTCAGCCGGTCGGAGGTGCTGCGTGGCGTCAAGGCGGGAGATGCCGTGCGGTTCGAAGCCGCGCGCCGCAGGGGGGCCGTGATGGTGACCCGCATTACCAAGATTGGCGGAAGCACCCCATAACGTGCTCAGCCACTCCCCATCTCGTGAAGGTGGGATGAGCGTTATCACGCCCGGGCGTCTGAACAGATTACGGTCGTTCGCATTGGATTTGCACGTGCTCAGACGGAGAGACGCGCCTGCGCAAGACACTGCTTCTGATCATTCACCCTGATCTTTGCAGGCGCCAACCGCGCCACCGCAAGGCCGGCTTTTGTTGGCGCACCGGCCAGAGCGTGACTCAAGGGGCGGTCAGCCTTGTGACACCCATCGCCAGTGACACCCGCATGGCCCGAAGCCCGCCTCCGCTTCGGGACCGCACAAATCCGGGGACCTGGCCCCCGCGTGCCTTGCCGGCAACGTTGCTCCGGTTTCAGCCGCCGTGACGTTCGGCCATGATGCCGTTGGCCTGCTGAACCTCTCGGATGTAGCGAACGATGGCCTGAAGCTCTGGGTCGCCGACCTGGGGCTGCGCAGGCATGTTGCCAAAGCGCCAGTGGTGCTGCCGAACCCCTGACTTCGCCGCCACATGGAAGGCCGCATCCGCATGATGGCCTGGGTGATAGATGACATGAACGAGAGGCGGACCCCGATCCGTGCCGGCCCCGGTCTGCCCATGGCAGCCGGCGCAGTTGGCCTCGTACGCCACCTTGCCAGCGACCGCGGCCGGTGAGAGGGTCGCCGGCTCCACGATCCGGATCGGCTCCTGAGGCTCCGGTGCCAGAAGGCTCCATGCAACGGCAAGGCTGCCCAGCAGCGCGCCCCCCACGGCCAGCCAGGACCAACGCTTCACGCTCCGTCTCCTCTCGTCCAACAGGTCGTCGCTGCTGCTCGCAGCGGTGGTTCCCCAACCCTCCAACAAACGCGGTGCATGACAGGTCCACGCCACCTCCCAGCCGAGCAGGTCGTTGGATGACGCCCGCTCCGACCGTTCAACACATCCGCCTCAATGGTGCTTGTACCAGCCTGCACCTTTGATGTCGTTCCACGCATTCGTCTGATGGCATTGATAGCACTGGAGCACCCCGGCATGCTCCTGCCCGGCGATCCTTTGCGACACCATGCTGAAGTGTTCCATGTAGTGGCTCGGCGGCGCCTGGTGACACTGCGCACACTCCTTCGAGGTCGGTGACGGGTGCAGGAACGATGCGATCCGCCATGTCGATGTTGCGTGGCAATCAGCGCACCCGCTGCCAAGGAGCTTCTGATGAGGATCCTGGTTGCTGTGGCAGCTGGTGCAGTTGAGGGCTTCCTTCTCGGCCGGTGCCGAGACCAGGATGCCGAGGTAGCTGGCGAGATCGTCGATCATTTGGCGGGACAGAGTGGGATGGCCCTGCACGGCTCCTGTCGTGTGCCAGCCGATCCGCAACAGGGCACTGTGGTCCATCCGGGTCGGGCGCGAGCCGCCCTGGTGTTCGACGTGGCAGCCGCGGCAATCCTGAACATTGGCATGGAACGCTGTCGGCTGCTTGGCCAGGTCCGCTGCGGCGGATGAATGGCAGGTGATGCAGGTGGCCGCCGCGACACCTTTGGTGGGGGTGTGGCATGTCTCGCACTGATCGTTGAGGAATGCGTGCTTGCCTGACAGAGGACCAGGCTGGAAGAAGCTCCGCCAGCCCGGAACAGCGGCCGACCCTGCATAGTACAGTGCCGCGATGGCAGCGAGGCCGATCAGCACCGATGCCGTGATGAGAACCGTATAGAACACGCCGAGCTTCTTCACGACAGCCACCGCAATCCGTAGTAGATCTGGCCCGCGACATGGAGCGCCAGCAGCAGGTACATCACAATCGCACTGACGACATGGACCACGATCCATCGCATGAAGATCGCCTTGAGTGCATCACGGGAGCCGATGGCATGTTCGAGATCCGCAATGCCGTCGACGAGTTGGATGATCGGCACTCCCGGGAGAGCCTCCGCGCCCGAGCGCGGAGCCCCTTCTGACGTGGCCTGCTGGCCTGCGAGGGCCCCGACCGTTTGGTCGAAGGCCGAACGGAGTGTGGCCAGCCGGGATTGCTGCTCCCGCAGCTCGGCCGACACGGTCGGCAGATAGTAGCGGCCGACAAAGCCCGTGACCACAACGACCAGCATCGCAACCACGAGCGCAATGCCGAGCGGGCTCTGGTACTTGTGCCCGGTGTGCAGGTTCCCAAGCAGCGCACCCAGCACCCCTGCATAGACGTGGAAGGTCAACAGCGAGCGCACCGACACCACCGTCGTGATGAGGGGCTTGAGAGAGGTGCTGTACTTGGCAAGGGGATAGAGCAGCAGCAGCACCATCAGGATGGCGGCTGCGATGCCAAGGATGCTGCCGGTGAGACTGCCCGGAAACCGGGGCGACGTGTGAAGGACGAATGCCGGCGTCAGGAACAGGAGCAATGTGAGGCCGGCCCCGACGGTGAGCCGTTCGGTCTCGTTCATGTCAGGCGTCCACCACCAGGTTGCCGATGGATTTGGCCTGACACGCCAGAATGATGTTCTGCGCCTTGTCCTCGGAGGTGAGCGCCTCCTCGACGTCCATGGTCACCTGCCCCTCCAGGAGCTTGGTCTTGCAGATCCCGCAGGTTCCGACCCGGCAGGAGTAATCGATGGGCACGCCGGCGCTCTCTGCGACCTCCAGCACGCTCTGGTCCGGCGGCAGCGGCACGACTTTGCTCGACCGGGCGAAGCGGACCGACGCGGTGGCCGGGCCAATCGCTGCGGTCGTCGCCACTGCGGAAGGGCCCGCTCCCCCGTCTGTTTGTGGCTCGATGGGCTTGGTCACCGTAACCCCGGGCGGGGGCACGGCGCCTTTGGCGGGACCGAAAGCCTCGGTCTTGATCTGGTCCCCGGGCACCCCGAGTTCCGCCAGAAGCTTCTTCATGGCTTCCATCATGCCAGGCGGGCCGCACAGATGAACCCGCCGCTTGGCGATCTCGGGCACCGCTTGCGCCAGCAGCTCCCTGGTGATCGGCCCCTCCGGCCCCATCCAGGAGGTCCCGGCGGCGCGCGCCATCGTGGCGATCACGTGCAGATTGGCGTGCCGCCGCTGAAGGTGCTCAAGCTCGTCCCGGTAGATGAAGTCGACCGTGGAGCGCGCGCCATACACCAGGAAGATCTCACCCGGCCAGGCGATGTCATTGAGGTAGCGGATCGCCGCCATGAGCGGCGTGATGCCCACCCCTCCGCCGATCAGCACGACGCTCTCGGCTTCCGTCCCGCTGAAGGTGAACACGCCTGATGGCCCCATCACCTCGACCAGGTCACCCACGGCGACGTTGTCGTGCAGGTGCCGCGAGAGGAGACCTTGCTCCTCGCGCTTGATGGTGGTTTCGACATAGGCCGTCTGGGCGGCCGAGGACGCGATGGTGTAGGAGCGCCTCACGAGCTTGCCGTCGATCTGCGCCGAGTAGGTGAGGAAATGGCCCGGGGCGAAGGTGAAGGGAAGGGGCCCGCCCTGAGGGTTCCTGAGCCGGAACGTCTTGACGTTCGGGGTCTCGTCGAAGATGGCCGCCACCCGCAGCTGCCCCTTCCAGGGGCCGGTGCGTGCCGGCGGGCCCATGGGCGCCGGTGCCGCTGTGATCAAAGGACCGGAGGGCGTGGCCCCCGGCGGTGTGGTTCCTGCGGCTGGCGCTGCTTCGTAAGGTGACGGCTGCGGCGCGGTGATGGCCACAGGCGCCGCTTGGAGGAGCGGGGCCGGGATGGCACTCGACAGGCGGTCGACGAGGGTGTTCGCCCGGCGCATGCGCGTGAAATAGATCGCCGGCATGGCGACGGCGAAGGCCGATCCCAGCGCCATGCTCACCACGTGGAACCAGGACAGGCCGAAGGGTCCCTCGGAACCATGGATAGGAGTTGCGGTGGGGAGGTTGAGCTGCCCTTTGAACCAGTCCTGGGCAACCTGGGGCGGGGTCGTCCCCTCCGCCAGCGCCCGGAGCGCCGCCGTCCCGCTGCTCACCAGATCAAGGCCGTCCCGCAGGCGCCGGGCGGCTTGCTCCGCACCGGCTGCGTCGCCCGAGGCATTGGCATGGCGTAGGGCGTTCTGGGCGATGGCGATCTCGTCCGTGCCTGTGCTGATCCGGGCATGCGCCTGCGCCTCGACGCCTTGCCGCTGCCCCGGGGCCAGGGTGGGCAGATCCATGAGGGCGGGGTAGAACTCCTTCCGCGGTTGCCCGCCCATCATCTCGCCCATGCCACTCATCATGCCGCCCATGCCACCGCCTTGGGACGGCATTCCAGGCATGGGGGAGGGGCTGCCTGGAGCAACCGGGGGTGGATGGCCCGGCGGGGCAGCGGGGCTTGGCGGGGCGGCCGGGCTTGGCGGAGCGGCCGGGCTTGGCGGAGCGGCCATGCCAGGGACCGCGGCGTCAGGGTGGTGGCCGGCATGACCGTCCGCCGACTGGCCGAACGCCTGAAGGGCGGACAGGCCCACGACGGCGACGGCCGCTATGACCGGGATGGGAAGTGCAGCGAGAGGACGCTTGGGCATGTGGGGAGTGGAGGAACTCAGTGCCATGAAGTCACTGCCCGCTCATCTTGCTGGTCTCCAGCTTTCGTGGGCTCGTCCCCGCTGTAAGCGGGGCCAACGCGGAACCGGCCCTGGCGGGCAACCGGGTCGGGCGCAGGACCGGCAGCGCCGCCGGGGCGCAGTCGGGTCGCCGCAGCCGCTGCAGTCCCCCGATCCAAGTCGGGGAACCAAGGCCTGGACCCACGGACCGCTCAGAAGGTGGCCAGAAACGGCACGACCAGCTCTTCCGCCACGTGCTTCTGGTGCTCGTCAAGTGCGGCATGGAGCTGGGCAAAGGAGCTCCGCGCCGCCTTGATCGCCTCCAGCCGGGCGCCCAAATGGCGCTCGTACTGCTCCAGCCGCGCAGTCGCGCTCGCATCGGCGGCCGGGGCCGCCAGCAGCTGCCGGGCCTCGATCAGGTGCTGCCGGCTGGAGCGCAGGGCCTCGGCGAACTGGTTCCAGGCCGGGGTCTGCGCATCGGTGATCGTCAGCTCCGCCTTCAGAAAGGCAATCCGCCCCTCGATGCGATCCGTCATGTCGGCGCCGCCTGCGGTCATGCCTGGCATCGTGCCGCCCGTGGGCGCCTGCGGCATGCGCATCGCGTCATTGTTCATCGTGCCCATCCCGCCCTGCTGGTTGGGCTGCATGCGGGGCATGTTGTCCATCATCATGCCGCCCTGACCCATGGGGGCCATGCCGGTCTGGCCTTGCTGCATGCGCATCATGTTGTCATCCATCATGCCTGCGCTGCCACCTTGCCCCGATCCGCCCTGGGGCATGCCGCCCATCTGACCCTGCGGCATGGATCGCATGTTGTCGTTCATCATGCCGGAACCGCCCATCTGGCCAGCCTGCCCTGACGGCATCGCGCCGGACCCGGCCTGCCCGCTGGGTGCCATGGTGGCCTGCCCTGATCCGCCCTGTGGCATGCCGCCCATGCCGCAGCACATGCCCATGCTCCCAGAGCTTTGGCCGGCCGGCATGCCGCCTGCCGCCGGGGCCTGCTGCATGCTGCCCATGTTGTCCATGGCCACGACGATGCGGTCCTGGGGGGCTGCGCCCGCCTCGGCTGCACGCGCAGCCTGCTGGACGGTCACCAAGCCCAGCACCGACACGGCGGCCATGAGGACGAAGGAAGTGCGCATGATCGGTTCTCCTGTGGAAATGGCCGCGTCGTGGCGTCGAAGGCTTTTTGTCATGGCCGCACCATCGCAGCTGAGCCGTACGGCGTCATTGATCGTGATCAATTGCCGGGTCCCGCGGCGTCCGGCTCCTGCGAAAGGTGCATGCCGCACCGGGAAGGCGGTGCCCGCCGGCTGGCGGCCGGGACCGCTTGATCCGGATCAATGCATTCATGATAGCTTCGGATCATGCATGGGGATCTGGCCATTTTCGGCCATTCCGCTGTCCCGGGCCGTCGCCATGAGCCTCCAACTGAACTCCACCGCCCTGGCCGAACCGGTCGGGTGCCTGTGCCGGGATCCCAAGGCTTGGCGCCTGGAGGATCTCCCCTGCACCTTGGAGACCGAGGAGCAAACCAGATCGTTCCTCGGCAGGCAGGCGGGCCGACGTGCGGTCGGACCAAATGAGGTCATCTTCCAGGGCGGTCCGACCGAGAGCCGCTGCTTCCGGGTCCTCGAAGGCGTGGTGCGGCTTGTCACGTTCTTCCCCGACGGGACCCGCCAGATTGTGCGGTTCGCTTTTCCAGGAGCCTATTTTGGCCTCACCCATGCCGAACGGGTCCTGACGGCCGAGGCGGTTACGCCTGTGGTCCTGCTCGAATTCGATGCCGGCAAGCTGCAGGGTCTGGGTGAATGCAATCCGCTCCTCGGGCGCCAGTTGGCGAATGTCCTGCGGGCCGGCGCGAGCGAGGCGCTTGACCACGTCGGCCTTCTGGGGCGCAAGGACGCCCGGAGGCGCCTGGCCTTGTTCCTGCGGTTCCTGCACCAGAACCTCGGGCTGGGCGACATCGTGACTGTGCCCATGTCCCGGTCCGACATCGCCGACTTCGTGAGCCTCAAGATCGAGACCGTGAGCCGGGCGTTCGGGTACCTGCGTCGGCGCCACCTGATCGAGGATGTCGGCCGGGGTGTGCTGCGCCTGGACCTCGCCGGGCTTGACCGGCTGATCGAGGGCGAGGGCTGATCAGGTCGGCGATCCCCCAGCGCCGGGGCGCCAAGCCAGCCCGCTTCCGAGCGGTCGCACAGCGCACGGGTGGAGGGAATTCGGGTTTCGGTCCGTCCACCCGTTCCTGGCGTGATCCTGTTCAAGACGCTTGCGGTGGCCACCGGGAGCCTTATGCTGCCGATTGCCGGCAGTTGATGGTCGGCCATAGGAGCAAATCACTGGACCCTGTGTGGACCCACTTACGCCGTCTTGTCGCAAGCCTCATGCTTGCGGCCGTGACCGCGTTCGTGCTGCACGGCGTGGTCATGGCAGGCCTGAACGCCCCTGGCGCCGTCTCCGTTGAGAGCTGGGAGGCCGCCGCCCACATCAATGGGTCGTCCCAGCCGGATGACGGAGACGGCCACGGCGCGCCCGGCGTCAGAGCGTCGGACATTTGCGCCTGCGCGCTCGGTGAGGCCGGTCATGACGGGGCCGGCCCTAACCATGCCCCTCATTGCGGCACCGTCTGCGGCATGGCCCTGCCGTCCTTTGGTCCTGGCGTCGCGACGCTTCTGGCCACGGCCACCAGGCTGGCGATGGTGAGCCAACAGGGCTCCGGCGCCGATCCGGACGGCCTGAAGCGCCCACCCCGAACCCTCGGCATCGTCTGATCGAGCGACCGGTTCGGGCCGTGTTGCTCCCGACGACGTGCTCGTGATTCGGGTTCACGCCCAACCCCTGCCCATTCCGTCAGCGCGCTGTCCGGCCCCGGGGCCGTTCCGGCTCGCCTGAGCCGGGCTGACCCGCTGTCGCCGCCCGTCCTCGACGGCACCTGTGCCGGTGAATGCAGGAGCGCGGGCCCCTGTGGGCCCAGTCACGAGCATTGTCCCTCGCCCATGGATCCGTGCCTGTTCTCCGGAGCACCGCATTGCCGGACAAGACCGATGACCGCCGCACAGACAAGCCGGCAGCCTCCCGCGCTCGCGCCAAGACAGGGGCTGGCGTTGATGGACGTGACAAGTCCCGGTTGGCCAGGCCCCCTGGGCGACCCCGCATGCACGACAAGCCAAGGCGTCCAACCGCGGCCCAGGCCTACATCTACTTCGAGTGCCGCTTTGCGCGCGGACTGTTCTGTGCGATTCCGAAGAGCGGCGCGATCCCGGACTTCCTCATTGGTGCAGGCTGGAAGTTCCGCGGCACGCCGGGCAAGCACGGGGACTGCCCGGGCGGCTTCAACGCGACAGCCGCGCGGTTCGCCGTCCAGCGCGAGGGCTGCTACTTCTTCGTGGCTTCCGCGGAAGAGGCCTGACGCCAGTGCCGTCGGCACGGCAGGAGTGGTGATCCACACCGTCTTGTAAAACCCGACGGACCATCACAGATGCACTGCACGGAAGGCCGCGTGCGGTGTGGTGTCGGTGCTCCCGACCGCCCTTGGACGGTGCGGCACCTGCTCCCCGCGAAGGATGAGGGTGCCTTGGCGTTGCCGTCTTGCCCGTGCATGGCCTGCCGTGGTCAGCATGACCATCTCGTACAACCCCGCCGGAGGATGCCGTGGGTCGTCTGCCACACATTGCCGCCTGCCTTGCCGCCGTGGTGGTGGCCGCCGCACAGCCTGCCTTCGCTTCGCTCCACCGCAGCGACGCGCGGGCCGAGGACGACCGCATCTCGAAGATCATTCTCTCGCTGCCCAAACCGCCCGTGGTGGAGACCCTGGTGGGCCTGCCGCCCGCCCACCCGAGAGGGCGTGGCCATTATCTGCCGCTGGTCGCCCGGGAGGCCGAGCGCCGCGGGTTGCCCATGGCCGTCGCGGATGCCGTCGTGATGGTCGAGAGCGCCTACGATCCATCCGTCACCGGCACGGTCGGCGAGTTGGGGCTGATGCAGGTCCGCCCCGGGACGGCGGCGATGCTCGGTTTCGTCGGCTCCAGGGAAGCCCTCGCCGACCCGGCGACCAACATCCGCTACGGCGTCGAGTACCTGGCACAGGCCTGGCGGCTTGCCGGCGGTGACCTGTGCCGCACGCTGATGAAGTATCGGGCGGGCCATGGCGAGGACCGGATGACCCCGCGCTCGGTCGAATACTGCCGGAGGGCGCGGCTCCACCTCGCCGCCATCGGGTCGCCGCTGGCCCAGGACGGGACCGCGGTGGCCACAGGGCCTTCGGCGCCGGTGCAGATCGCATCGGCCCGGCCGGACCAACTGACGCGCATTCCGCAGGTGACCGCGGAGGATCGGCGCCGGGCGGCGCTCCAGCGTGAGCTCGCCCGACGTTTCGTCCTCGCGGTCACCAGGGTAGGCTCGCAGGCGAGGGGCGAGCTGCTCCGGCCGGAGCCGTCCACAGGGAGACGCTGATCCGGGGTGAAGGGACAACCGCGTCCTGGCGAAAGGATGATGGCCCCGGCGTAACAGGGCTGTTCATTGCTACCGGCTGGCGCCTGCCCCGGGTTGCGTGAACGGTCACCCGGCGAACCGGGAGGAGCACCGGAGGCTCGGATTTCGGGCGGCGCGCACGTGGATACCACCGACGTGCACTACGCCCTCTCGTTCGACGACGTCAGCGGGCGCCTGGAGGTCACCGCCGCGACATTGCGCGCGGGGCACGGCTGACGGAGTCGTCGGAATGAAGTCTGCCGCGACCTGTTAACTCTCGTTTAACTTTTGCCTTGAGCGCTTCCGGCCCACCGTGTCAGGTTTGATGAACAAAACCTTAACGGCGTGGCGGGGGCAATGCGGCAACCTCTCTTCGGGCTTCTGAACGTTCGGCCTTTGTCCCGGAGCACGTTCCGTTTCGCCGCCGTCTCCCTCGCCCTGACCCTCACCGCAGCAGCGCAGGCGCAAACCCAGACCGGGACCATCCTGCCGGGCGTCTCCCAGCCCGTTGCCAGGGTCGGCGCCGCCAAGCCGATCATGGGCTGGATCCGCTTCTGCCAGGAGAACCCGGCGGAGTGCACGGTCGACCTGTCCGAGCCCGCCACCATCGAGCTCACGGCGAAGGACTGGCAGACCCTCAACCGGGTCAACCAGCAGGTGAATGCCGCGATCAAGGCCAATACCGACAAGGATCACTGGGGCGTCGAGGACATCTGGGACTTCGCCGAGGACGGCTACGGCGACTGCGAGGACTACCAGCTCCTCAAGCGCAGGCACCTGGTCGAGGCGGGCTTCCCGCGCCGGGCCCTGCGGATGAGCGTGGTCATCGACGAGGAAGGCGCGGGCCACGCCGTGATGATGGTGCGCACGAGCCGCGGCGATCTCATCCTCGACAACAAGCGCAACGCCATCCTGCCGTGGCACAAGACGGGCGACGTCTACATCAAGCGCGAGGGCGACGAGGGTTCGGCCTGGGCCTCGCTCGGCAGTCGGACCTCGCCTACCATGACGGCGAACCAATAGCCCCAGTCGTGAGCTGGGTGAGTTCCCGTATCCTGCCCGCAGCAGGAGGCGGATCGGACATGCCTGGCAAATTGCGGCCTCCAAGGGTTCCCTTCGCCCTCCACGCTTCCTCTTCCTTGCAACGCTTCTCGCCTAAGAGGCGGTCGGCTGAATTCCGGGATGTTCCAGTGGGACATATCCGATCACCCGACGTTACCTATCTGTCCCCTCTGGCGTTCCGAAGCAGCGTATCGAGCAGTTCACCGGTCTTTGACGAGAAAGCGGGGGCAAAGCATGCCCCAGACCTCCCAACGCCTGCCTAGCGTCCTCGACCTTGCGCGGTGGCTGGCTGGACCAGCCCGCACCGCACTCGCACCAGCTGAGATCGTCACAGAATACTGCGAACGGCTGCTGGCCGCAGGCGTGCCACTCTGGCGCGTTCGGGTCGGGCAGCGCCTCGCCAATCCTCTTATTGGCGTCTGGGGTGTCAAATGGATGCGCGGAGCCGGGGCCGAAGCGTACACCGTGCCCCACAGGATCCTGGCGACACGCTCATACACCGGCAGCCCCTTCGAGCATGTCAATAAGACACGGGCCAGCTTCCGCCGCTCCCTTCGGCACCTGGATCCGGCACTCGACCATCACGTGCTCTTGGAAGTGGCTTCTGAGGGCGGCACAGACTACCTAGCTATCCCTATCATGTACGGTGATGGTTCGGTTCAGGGCGCCTCCTTCACGACCGACGGCCTACGGGATTTCAGCCCGGAGGAGGTGGGCCTCATCGAGGAGCTCGGACCGTTCCTGGCCGCGGCCCTGGAACCGGCCGCGATGCGGCGCTCCAGTGAGAGCCTTCTGCAAACCTATCTTGGCCAGGGGCCTGCCAAACGTGTTGCGGCGGGGGCCATTCGACGAGGCGACTGCTTCGAGATTGAAGCGGCCGTGCTGCTGACGGATCTGCGCGGTTACACGGCTCTGTCGCAGCAATTGCCACCCGATGAAGTGCTGGAGCACCTCGACCGCTATCTGGAAGTGGTTGTCGGAGCCGTGCGTGCCGAGGGTGGTGACGTGCTGAAGTTCATCGGTGATGGCATCCTGTCGATCTTCTCTGTTGAAGAGAGTGGACCAGCAGAGGCCACCCGGCAGGCTTGCCGGGCCTTGGACGCCGCCTTGGCGAGAGCCCATGAGGAGGGTGATCTGCAGTTTGTCGCATGCCTGCACATCGGCCCTGTCACCTACGGCAATATCGGCAGCCCCGACCGCCTCGACTTCACCGTGGTTGGGCCGACGGTCAATCTGGTCAGTCGGCTCGAAGCGTTTGCCAAGAGTACAGGCAACGTGGCGGTGTGCTCGCGGGAGGTCGCCGCACTCCTTCCATCAGGGGCGACGCAGGCTCTGGGCACGTTTGCTCTGAAGAGTCTTCCAGACGAGCAGATGATTTTCTCGTTGCACGGATCCGGCGAACACCCCTAGCTCCTTCACCTATTCCGGTCCTTGTTTGCGAAATGCGGGGTTCGAAAAGGATTATTGCGCCCGGATCGGGGTAACCCAGCAAATCCCCTGCCTTTCCGGAACGCCCGGGCTCCACCTTGTTGCGCGGCTCAGTTCAGCCGCCGAACAGTCCCCGAAAGCGCTCAAGCACCGAGCGACCGTCACCTCCTGCCGCCTGGGTCGTAGGCTGAGGCGCTGACGCCGCTGCCGGAGCGGGCTGCCGGATGGGTTCGCCAGCGGCCACCTGGCCTGCCTGTGGCCTCTGCGAGGTGTAGGCGAGCGTCGATGACGGTCCCTGCCTCGGCTTCCCGTTCGCGGCAAGGATGACCTCCTGCGGCCCCGCGGCCAAGGCTTCGGGCCGGCTCACGTCGCCAAGCCGGTTACGGGCGCTGGCATCGACGGCAAGCGAGCCGTCCTCCCCGGCCAGCGCCTGTCGGAAGCTCGGGTGCTGCCCGCCGTCGCCGTATACAAGTTTGATCGGCTGCACGCCTCTGGCCGCCAGTGTGGCGACCTGCTGGTCATCCTTCTGCCGCTTCTGCGCGACGGACGCCATGACCGAGGCGTCCCCGCTGAACGCATACTGCCCGCTGGCCACGGACACCTGTGGCTCCTGCTTCGCAAGCTCGAAGTAGTCAGAGCCTTCCTTCAGGTTCCGCCAGAAGGCGATGTTCGGGTCGAGGCGGTGCTTGGCCAGGTTCTCGGCCGTCATCCGGAACGGATACGACTGGAACTGGAAGCCGCGCTGGCCGCTGGCAAAGGACTCGCGGGCCAGGGCATATACCTCGGAGATCGCATCGTCGGTCATGGCAAAGCAGCCGCTCGACGAGCACGAGCCGTGCACCATGAGGTGCGCGCCCGTCCGGCCATGGGCGCGGTCGTACGCATTCGGATACCCGAGGTCGAACGACAGGTGGAAGCTGGAATTCGGGTTCATCTGCGAGGGCGTGACCGTGTAGAAGCCCTCCGGCGCCTGGCGGTCACCTTCCCGAGTCTTGGGCCCGAGCTGGCCCGACCAGCGGCACATCGGGTAGGTCTTGAGCAGCGCGTACCTGCCGTCGGGGCCTCGCTTCCAGACCTCGATCTCGGACTCCTTTTTGTAGGCCCGCATGAGGATCGGGTCGTTTGGCGACATGCCCTTGCTAGCCATCATTGCCATGGTGGCCGACGGGATCGGCACCAGATGGCGTGTGGACCGGGTGTCACCCTGGCAGGCGGCGAGCGCGAGCACGAGGCCCGCAGCCAATGCGATACGCTTCATCGTGGGGATCCCCGCTTCCGATCCGCCCAGGCGTAAGTGCCAGGCGTTTCCCCGATTTCCCTTGGTTGCCGGCTTCAGGTCCGCTTGCCGCAGGCCCGGCCGATCCGAAGTAGGAGTTGCCGCCAAGTCCGGCAGGATTGAGGCATGCGGCCGCCGTATACTCAGGATCCACAATGGCAGGTGGGCCGGATCGTGCCGCCGGTGCCAAGGCGGTTCGGCCGGCACCCGGCACGGCCGGCATGCGTCGCCTGCGGGTTGTCCCCAGAAAGCCGGGGTCGTGTTCACATTTCGTTCTTACGCGCCTGCAGTCGCCGTCGTATGATCCTGCACCCAGGAGGCAAGTGCATGACAGCAGACGAGTACCTTCACGGCATCCTGAAACGCGAGGCCGTGGACACGGGCCCGTTCGCGCCTGTTCGCGGATGCCAGACGCTGCTGCTGCCGCACCTGCGGGAGTGGGCGGGCGGCCAGCTCGTGAGCGTCAGCCCCAGCGGCTCCTTCGCGAAAGGGACCGCCAATGCGAGCGGAACCGACATCGACCTGTTCATCTCCCTCAAGGAAGACACCCGCAACCCCCTGGGCGAGATCTACGACAGTCTGTTCGAGAAGCTGCGCGCGAAGCAGCTCTCTCCCCGCAGGCAGAATGTGTCCATCGGCGTGAGGATCAGGGGGTTCGATGTGGATCTGGTCCCGGCCAGGCGCCAAGGTCCCGTCGGGGAGGACCACAGCCTGTACCGCAACCGGGCGGATACCTGGACGAAGACCAACGTGGCGAGGCACATCGCCTTGGTGGCCAGCTCGGGGCGGCGCAACGAGATCCGCGTCCTGAAGCTGTGGCGGAACCAGAAGAACCTCGACTTCCCTTCCTTCTATCTGGAGCTCACGGCCATCGAGGCGCTGAAGGGGGGTGC
The DNA here is from genome assembly GCF_042650665.1 of Microvirga sp. GCM10011540. Taxonomy (NCBI): domain Bacteria; kingdom Pseudomonadati; phylum Pseudomonadota; class Alphaproteobacteria; order Hyphomicrobiales; family Methylobacteriaceae; genus Microvirga; species Microvirga sp. GCM10011540. The sequence goes on from NZ_JBHSBQ010000025.1 coordinate 129,482, forward strand.
CACGGGCAGCCTGTCAACCAACATCCTCCAGGTGTTCGAGTACCTGCGCGACCGCTTCGAGACGGCGCGCGTCATTGACCCGGCCAACACAAACAACGTGCTCTCGGACGAGCTGACCCAAGCCGCCAAAGCAGCCATCAGGCAGGCCGCCACCGATGCGATCCGCGCCGCCTATTGGGAGGAGATCGTGCAATGACGTGGTCGCTTGAGGTTCTGCTGTCCGAGCTGCACGACGACATTCAGCAGCGCCTGGCCCGCGCCCGGGCATCGTTCGCGCACCCAGGCACCAAGGGCGACGCGAGCGAGAGCGTCTGGCTTGAGATGCTCCAAACCTATCTCCCGCAACGCTACCGCGCCGACACGGCGTTCGTCGTCGACAGCGAGGGCGCCTTCAGCGACCAGATCGACGTGGTCGTCTACGACCGCCAATACTCGCCGTTCATCTTCAACTTCCAGGGCCAGAAGGTTGTCCCGGCCGAGAGCGTCTACGCCGTCTTCGAGGCCAAGCAGTCGATCAATGCGCGGATGGTCGGTTACGCGCGGGACAAGGCGGCCAGCGTGCGCTGGTTGCACCGGACCAGCCTGCCCATCCCCCATGCGGGCGGCGTCTACCCGCCGAAGCCGCTGACTCCCATCATGGCAGGGCTTCTGACGCTGGAAAGCGACTGGAGCCCGGCGTTCGGCCAGCCCCTGGCGGATGCGCTCAATAATGGCGACGCCGCCGGCCGCCTCGATCTGGGCTGCGTTGCCGCCCATGGGCATTTCACCTTCGATGCGGCATCGGGGTACGGCCTGACGACCGAGGGCCGGCCCGCGACGGCCTTCCTGTTCGAGCTGATCGCGCGGCTTCAGAGCAGCGCCACCGTGCCGATGATCGACATCCGCGCCTATGCCCGCTGGCTCACGGGCCCGCCCGGCGGTTCATCCGCCACCACGTGACCAACAAGAGGCGGTGAGCCGCGGCTACATGTAGAAGCGGTAGCGCGGGTCGGGCAGAACGCCTTCGGGAACGTGTCGCAGGATCTCCCCGACCTGCCGCGCCGCCCGCATGGTGATCGGCAGGGCGCCGTCGAACTGGCTGTTATTCCAGTTCATCTTGGTGAGCGCGAGCGTCTCCTTGAGCAGGGTGTCCCACCCGGCGCCGTCGCGGCGCTGCCCCTTCAGCAGCAGCGGGTTGGGCACGTACATCCCCGGGTAGGTTCGGAAGAAGTCGACGCTGCCGCGGGTGTACAGGATCGAGGTGTCGTCATCCAGCCGCAGAGCCGTGCCCCGCAGCGGCGGGTAGTCGCCGTTCCGGAACAGGCGCACCGGCGACCTGCGCGGGAGCCAGAGGAAGTCGGCGAAATCGATCCCGACCTCCTCCAGGGCCTTTCCAAGGCCCTCAAGTTCCTCACGATGGTATTTCGAGCTCTTGTGGACCACAAGCCGGGCGGGATAGTTGCCGTGCTCCTTTTTATAGGCGGCCAGGGAGTTCCTGGTCAGCGCATAGGCGTCCTCGCCGGACAGGTACGGGTGGCGGTCGACCTTGTCTTCGAGCGCCTTGCCGCCCCTCAGGATGAGGCCTTCACCCCGCTCGTCGAACAGCTGCGCGGAACTCGTGCGCAGGGACGACCGCTTCAGGTCCTCGAAGAAGCTGATTCCGAGGAAGGTCGTCGCGTAGTCACGCTGGTCGCGGATCATCCGCCAGGGCGTCCCGCCGGCCTTGTAGTAGAGGGCGCCGAACAGGTTCCAGGCGCGCGTGGCCTCATCCTGGACCCGGCGTTGGGACAACTCGGCGAGCTTGCGCCTGACATGCGCGTTGTTGTCGTAGGTGGTCGGCCAGACGATCTGGATCGGCACCCGGAACGGCAGGGTCGCCGCCTTCAGCGCACCGCGGAAATCCGCGTACAGCGTGTCCTCGTCATCGGGCTTGGCCTCGCCGTCGGGCTTGGGAGCATCGTCGCCGGCCGTCTCCCCGTCGCCGACCCGCAGGTTCTTCACGCGTTCGATGATCTCGACCGGAAGCGCGCAGATGATGACGTGCGGCGGCCGGTCGCGCTCGGCCAAAGCCTGGACCTCGCCGGCGAAGAGCTCGACGGCCAACCTCAGCGCGACCTCGTCGCGGGGCTCCCCCGTGATCCTTGCGACCTGGCCCTGCGGGATGGTGCGCTCGTCCTGTCCGTCGACCTCGAAGTAGCACCGGAACGGTCCGCCGATGCCGCTGCCGGGGAACTCCGGGAACAGGTTGGGTTGGTTGCTGCGCTTGGCGGGAATGCCACCCTCGCAGTGCTGGAGCCACGCCCGCAGGCCGTCAACCGTCCGGGCCGATCCGACGATGCCGAGGCGCACGGTCCGGGTCCGCTCCGTGGAGAAGTCGACGGGGCCATGGTCCATCAGGCCGAAGCGCACGTCCTGGTGCCGGCCTCCGCCGCCGAACTCCAGCAGCGGCTCGGCGATGTGCACCAGGCTAAAGAAGGAGCTCACGCTGGCCCTCCTCGCGTGTCTTGCGCTCCTCGGGATCCTCGCGCTCCGTCCACAGGCCGTCCGGCACCCCGAAGGAATGCCTCAGGCTGGGAACGGCGTCCAGGGTCAGGTAGGGATAATCGTCCCGGAAAAGGTCCCCGCCGTCGGTTAACACCGCCCGCCACATGCCGATGTGCCCACGCACGTTCGCATTCGTCTCGAACCTCTTGATGGTGGCGAGCCGCTCGGAGGCGTACGCGTACTCCTCGACACCGTCGCGCGTGAAGTGATAGGTCGGCTCGATGGCCAGGTACCACTCGTCCTGGATCTCCAGGAAACGCGGGACGAAGGCGGCGTGCCGGTAGTAGGACGGCCCGCTTCCGCTTTGCGCCTTGCCGTGCGCCGAGACGACCTTGCGCTTCGCCTGGCGGGCGAAGGACTGATACCGGATGGTCCGTTCGATGCCGTTCCTGCGGTCGGGCTTGAAGAAGTGGTACTTCCCGGCACGGCTGTAACGGAGGCGGTCGCGGATCCGCTCGGTGAGGCACCGCTGGAGCAGGTAGACGAATTGGCGCTTGGTGACGTCGCCGTCCGCCTCGAACCAATCCCGCGTGTCGATCTGATCGATGCTGCCGAGGTCGCAGGCATCCTCGAACAGCGGATCATCGAGGTCGCGGAAGGTGATGAGGCGGCCGCCATGCACGATCCAGTCCATGGGCGGGTACTCGTGCCGGCGCAGGAGCGCCTGGCGGACCTCCTTGGCGTCCAGGTCGGTGACGGCCAGGTTGACGCGGAAGGGATGGTCGACCCTGAGCAGGTTGGTCTCCAGCTCCTCCTCGGTGCGCAGCGAGGGGGTCACGATGCCCGGACGGGCGAAGCCGGCGACGAGTTCGGCGAAGCTGGCCACGGTGTCGTCCCGCAGTTCGTCGTCCTTGCGGTGGAAGACGACTTTGCGCGACCGCTTGCGCTCCGGGTCGGCGAAATAGCCCTGGATCGACTTCCACCAGACCAGTTCGCTGTCGAGATGCACCACCACCAGGATCACGGGGGTGTTCGCGTTGAACCAGTACTCGATGTCGCGCTCGGTGGCCCGGTAGGCGAAGATTTCGCCGTTGTCCTCGGGCAGCGTCCGCATGGTCTTGAGCTGGGCGGCGATGTACTGGGCGCGGACCTCGCCGGTGTGCGGATCGCGCAGCTCGATGAACCCGTCCACGCCGGTGTCGAGGGCGCCGGAGGGGGTGTGGAAGCTCAGCCCCGCCGCCAGGATCCGGTTGGAGAAGATGTGGACGCCGCGTTCGCCGGTGATCTGGTTGAGGTGGAGCTTCTTCAAGGATCGGCCTGGGCTGAAGGATGGCTGGGTGGGTTGCCGGGGCTGACCGCCACCAGCGCCGCACCCCCGAGCCTTAGCGGATTTCCGCTCGCTTTGCAGCCTCCGGGGCGGCCCAATCCATGGCGCCGTTTGCCGCGAGGCCGCCGGCCGGCCAGGAACGGCGCCTCTCGAAAGCTCGCCCAGCCTTCAGTGCTCGGTGTCGCGCGGCGGGTTGGGATCGCGACCAGGGGCAATGGTGTCCTTGCTGCGGATCCTGCCATCCCGCCCCTTGGTGGTCAGGTCGCCGCCACCCTGATTCGTCAGGTTCGTCCTTGCGGCCTGGACCGCGTCCCGCTGCGTCCCGTGCACGCTGGAGGCCCGTGAGGCGCCGTTGCGCTCGTTGGCCCAGCGGCCATCCGCCCGTTGGTAGACCATTCGATCCCGTCCCTTGCTCACGGCGCTCTCCTCAGTGCTATTGCCACGCTTAAAGTCAGACTTGCCGGCCCTGCTTTCAAGGTGGGCGGATGGCCGCTCAGCGATGTGGCTCGGATGTGGTCCCAACGAGGCCACAACTGCCGCACAGCGATGCAGATAGGTTCACGGAGTCCGTGTGCGGCCGCAAACGAGGCGTCCAGGTGTGGCTCGTCAGGCGGCTGCGCCCGTGGATGAGACCTTTGCCTCCGCCGGTCACGGAAGGATCGGCCGCCTACCCTCGGGAGAACCTCTGTCCCTCCTGGATGAGCCACGCCAGGGCTCCCGGACGCGCATCCAGAGACACTCCCTGATCCTCGGCCAGTGCCGCGATCTCCGCCCAGTCTTCCCGGCCGAGGGCCCGGCGCCCCTCGATGCCGGCCCGCAATGCGTTCATGCTGGTGGCCAGGTCATGGTGCTGGACGAAGGCTTCACGGGCCGCGATCCAAGGTTCGTTCGTCTGAGCACGGGCCGCAGCCTCGCCCAGGACGATCTCCAGCTTCTCGTTGGGTCGGACCTCGCCAAGGCATGCCCTCAAGTCCTCCAGGCCAAGATGGAACGGGATCAGATCCGGACGGCTGCGCTGCAATTCCGATGCGACATCCCCGCAATCCGAGCAGACCTTGGCCACCGCGTACTCCCGGATGACGAGTTCAGGCGGGTGCCAAGGGTACAGCACCTGCCGGAATTCGAGATTTCGCGGGTCATGTTCCAGAGGAAAGACCTGATGGTCGCGGATCTGGGCGAACCACCTGCCCTGACCCGACAGCCGCAGGATCTCGCGCTTGCCGCGGCCGCAGCAGGGGCAGGTCCAATCGGCCGGGGCCCGCTTCCAGCCGAGTTGCGCCCTCTGGTCGAAGGCGGCGAACTCCTCGTCGGTCGGCCCACGCCCGCCTCTGGCCGGTCGTGTTCGCGCGGACCGGCCGGCGCCGTCCCGCATCGTCGAGCGATCCGCGAGATCGAAGGAAAGCCGGCCATGCCAGCGGGTGAAGGCTTGCGCGGACGGATCGGCAATTCCCATCCGGGCCAGGATCCTGTCAGCGGCCTGTTGCGGCGATGATCCTTCCGCGGCTCGATTGCGCTCGACGCCGTGCCGCCCGTCCGCCAGCCGCTCAACCATGAGGTCCATGAACGCGATCCGGTCCGCGAAGTCCTCGCGGGCGCCGCGCCAGATCGCGCGGGCGCAGTCGACATCGATCTCGTGGTGCCGATTGGGGTGCGGCATGATGAATTGCGAGATCTCGCCAGGCGTGAAGGTGAAGTCCGGATGCACCTCCGCCTTCAGGGCGTCCTTCGCCTTCCCGTCGGCCCGGTTGCAGGCGTCGCAGATCAGGGCATCCCGGAAGCGCCAGAGCAAGGCCTTGATAGGCCCGTCGGCGAGCCGGCAGACCTCGGGAACACCTTGGGTCCAAGGCATCCCGAAGCGGTCGTTGAGCCGGCGACCGAACAGATCGGTGATGTGGTCGTGGTGCCACTCCAGATGGGCCACGAGGACGCCATTGTCCGCCTTGCGGACGATCTCGGGCTTGGTTCGGCGGCAACAGACGCACTGCCAGCCTGGCGGCACCTCTGCCCAGTTCCGGTTGAGGTCGAGGCCGGTGGCCCCGAACTGGCTGATCAAAGCCTTGGTCTGCGCGGTCCACCGTCCGTCGTGGTTCGGAAACCACTGTGCGAGCTGCTCATCGGAGAGCCGCGCCACGTCCGGCAGCGCCAGTGAGACCCAGAGCTCTCCAGGAGGAGGCGTGGGCCCGAACAGCGCTTCGTTGGGTGGACCGTCCTCATCATCCAACATTGCGCACGATCCCGGCAGTTGTGGTCATTCCATCCTCTCAGACCCTTATGACTTCGCATGCAAGGGCCATTGTACGCCATGAAGCTCATGCTCGTGGCTGTCAGGCTCCCGGTGCAACTGTCCACCCCAAAACGTGGCAGCTGCGCCGGCGTCGTGTCGGGGGGAAGTGAAACAGGCCGAACAGACGCATGTTCCAAGCTCTCGAGCCCGCTGGCGGCGACGTCGGAGCCGATTGGGCAGGTCGGCTCCAAGCTGGACACGCGACGGCCGGTGTCGATAGGAACAGCGTCGTTTCTTCCTGGTTTGGCGGACACCGTCGGCAACCCCAGGCGTGTCACGAGGAATTCATGAAGGTCTTCCTGCTCGGAGCGGGCGCATCCAAGAGCTACGGCGGCTCCCCGACCGGCCAGCGCATGCCGATTGCGCATGACTTCTTCCAAACCTTCGACCGCCTCGACATCAGCGCCAACCCCTGGGTTCTGCAGGAGGGGCTGCTCGGCTACCTTCTGGAAAAAGGGGTTCCCGATCCGGGCGAGCACCTGCGCTCTGGGCTCGACATCGAGGCCCTGCACTCGGAGATTGAAGCCGCCCGGGACGAAGCCATGCGGACCGGCGATCCGATGGCTTGGTACTATTCCTACCGGGCCTACAACGAGCTCGTGTTCCTCTTCGCCTCGGTGATCAACGAGATCCAGAACGGTCCCGTCTCCGAGCCGCACCGCGGCATCGCACGGCTCCTGGGTCCGGACGACGCGGTGCTGACGTTCAACTGGGACACCTTGATGGACCGTGCCCTGGCCACGGAAACCTCGTGGCGCGTCGATTGGGGCTATGGTGTCACGCCGCATGGGATCTTCGGCGATGGCTGGCGGCTGGCTGGGGACAGACCATCCGGCAGCCAGTCCCCAAGTCTGATCAAGCTGCATGGGTCGACGAACTGGCTGACGGCCTACCCGACGCCCGACGAGTCCGGCCGGATCGTGCTCACCCACGAACTCGATCCGGGAACGCTGCATGTGTTCGAAACCGCGACCGAACCCTATGCGTGCTACGCCGGTCGCCACATGCCCGGCTATGAGCCGTTCGCGTATGGCTACTATCCCCCGAACCTTCTGGACGTGCCTGGACGGGCCGCAGGGGAGGGCCGTGTGTTCGTCCGCACCCGGATGCAGGTGCCGTGGAAGCCGGAAGGCACGGCGCCGCGGGATGGCCTCGTCTCGATGCCACTGATCATCCCGCCGGTGCGGCACAAGACCTATGGCATGTTCGGCGGCCTCTTCGCTGACCTATGGCGGGAGGCGGAGGACCGTCTCGCCGCGGCCGACACCATCGTCGTGATCGGCTACTCGTTTCCACGCACCGACCTGCAGAGCAACGACCTGTTCCTGCGGGCGCTGATGCGCCGCTCCTCTATGCCGCGCGTCATCATCCTGGACCCGGCGCCCGAGCGCGTGGCCGAGAAGTTCCGTCTAGATTTCGGGATTTCCGGCGACCGGCTGACGGTCATCAGGGATTACTTCTCCGAGCGCTTCGACCTGGCCGCGCTTCTTCGCCCGTGACGGGGCCTCACTGTTGCCGTAGACAGGCCTCAGGAGACCCCGGCAAACGACAGACCGCTCCGGAGCCGCCTCCGCGCGGCGGCTCGGACCTCCGCTCCGGGACGTCGCGCAGGGTGAGCCGTGTCAAAGGGGCATGAGCGGTTCGCCGCTGGACGGGGCCGCATGTTGCCGGTCGGACCCGCGCAGTCCCGAGCCGGCTGTCGTCGTCACCGCGCCTGCGGCCCTGGTGGGACCGGCTCGGCATCGGCCCGAGGCGCCTGGGCCTCGTCGCGACGCAGCCGCCGGGGCGGCGGTGGCTCCAAGGCCACGCAGTCGGCGACGAGGCCGGCGAACGGCTTGATGTCGCCCCGGCCGCTCGCGGCCTCCAGCGCGCTCAGGTAATCCTCGCGCCGGTCCACGGGGATGATGGTCCAGGGATAGCCCCCGGATGCGAGCATGAGGTTCAAGAGGAAGCGCCCGCACCGGCCGTTCCCGTCGGGAAAGGGATGGATGAACGTGAACACGTAGTGCCCCAGCAGGGCGCGTACGCGGGGGTCGTCCTCGCCCTCCAGGCACTCGAAGAACGCGTCCATCGCGTCCGGCACCGACGTCCAGGCCACCGGCACGTGCCCCGAGTCGCGCAGGAACACGAGGTGGGAGCGGTAGCCGGCGAGGTTCTCGGGCTTGAGAAGGCCAGCGGCCACGGACGGCTGGAACAGGGCGCGGTACCAGTTCTGGTGCTCATCGGCGGCCAGCCGGGCCGCATCCTCCCCGTCGAGGACGCGCGCGACCGCCCCGCGCACCTCCTGGAAAGCCAGCCAGTAGCCCTTCGCGGCCATGGCGTCCTTCTGCTGGCGGTCGCCGTCCACCCGGTCCGGGTCGTAGTCGCCGCGGCGGACCCGCTCGATCAGCTCCTCGGTCACGTGGTAGCCCTCGATGGAGAGGGAGTGGTACGCGTCGGCGACGTAGTTCTCATCCACGGACGACAGGTATCCATCCCGGTCGTTGATGAGGCGCGGCTCGCTCGGGAAGGCCGCGATGACGTCATCGCGCATCTCGGCCCACATCAGCCGGATGCGCGTCATGACAGGGGGCACGGGCCTGCCACTGCCAAGCTGCATAGGGACTGGCCCCTTGAACGGGTTGGCCTCCTCACGGACCAGATGCCCAGCCTGCTTCATCGTCCGCACGATCTCGTCCGCGACGGCGGGGCGCCCGAGGAGCCGATAGGCGCCCGCGATCCGGCCCGCCGCGGCGACGTGGCCGCCGTCCAGAAGGGGCCGCAGCAGCGGCCCCGCGCTCCTGATCGATCCCAGAACCGCGATGATGTCGGACCTGTGGGCCACCCAGGCGTTCGGCGTGGCGGCGCAGAGCGCCTCCGGCGCCGGGTAGATCCTCATGCCATGCGCCTCGTGCGGGTCGACCGACGGAAGCGGCGCCCGATAGGCAAAGATGGAGGTACCGTGCGGGAGGGAAACCGCCGTGTTGCTCGCGGAGGGGGACTGGACCACGACCTGCCGTGGCACGTTGAGGTTCCCGGCCAGCAGCGCCAACGACGTTTCGGCGCCCAGGATCCATCCGGCCTTGAACCGGTCGTCAAGATAGGCGCGGCAAAACTCCCAGAAGGACGCATACCAGGACGTGCTCTCCCCGGGTCTCTCGTCCGGGCGGGTCAACATCACCCAGCCCTTCATGACCTCGCGCAGGAAGCCATGCTGGATCAACCGTTCCCGGTCGGTGCGCCCGAATTCGTCGGTGCCGAAGACGCGCCTATCGCCTTGGCTGCGATCCCGGAGGACCTGAAGCGATGCGGCAAGCTTTTCGTTGAGGGAAGGCATGGGATCTCTGCTGGTATTCTATTGGTTGTTGCTGCGTATTTTCTATCACTTTTTGTTGCGTAATTTCAATTGATTCATGTCGTGAAGTTTCAATCACTTTCTGCGGAGCGAAAAACATTGGTTCTGGTATGGCACTCCCCAGACGTATTGTCAGCTGCGGACGCGGCAGCCGGTGGAATAGGCGTTGTTCCTTGCCAGCCGCAGGGGGACGATGAGGGTTCATCCCAGGAGGCCCTCCGGTGACGTCGTCAGAGCGCAAACGTCAGGATCGCGAACGCAAGCGGCAAGAGCGTCAGGCCCTAAAGGCCGCAGGGGCGCCGACGCCCGGCGTGCTCGACCGAGCCCTCTGCGACGCCCTGAGGGACGTCGTTTGCATCGCCTTGGGGCACCCAGACCTCCGGCCGCGGAACGTCCTCACGGCGGCAGTCAGCATCCGCGAGGTCTTGAAATTCGCCCGTAGGGAGCTGTCTGAGCGCGGTCTCGACAAGAGGGCCTGCGATGCCGCTCTGGTGGCCCGCCTTGCGCCCCTGAACGGCGCTCCCAGCCGCTCTGAGGCCAAGCCCGTCTCTAAGGCTATCGTGGAGCCCGAGGCCTATCTAGAGCCTGATCCAGAGCACCTGACACCGGGTATGCAGGCCCTCCTCGACGATCTGGAATGGGCGCTTCAGCCCATGGAGCCTGAGGACGTCTGATCCCCGATCTCCGATCTGCGAGGCGGGATAGTTGCCCCGGACGTGTCGGCGCAGAAAGCCCAGGGATAAGTTACCCCTGGCCCAAGTAATTGATTGCAGCTGTGAATCTCCTGTGGCAGCCTCCTGCCAAGTCAGTCGAGGAGGACCTCATGCAAGGTGCAGCCCCAGTCGCGTTCGCAGTTGCTGGCGCCATTCACACGGCTATCGAGACGACCCGGGCAGAGCGCCAGGCGCAGCGCGAAGCGGTCCTCCAGGGCCTCTCCGAGCAGAAAGCGGCGCAGGCTGTGGTCCGCCTCGGCCGTGAGTTGGCCTTGTCTCACCGCCGCGAGGGCGACTTGCGCGAAGAGCTCTCCGCCATGCGTCTTCGCGCCCTCCGTGCTGAGGGGCAGCTCGCCCGCCTTGTTCGCCAGTACTGAGGCCAGGGATCCCCCAAATGAAACGGCCCGCCAGTGAGCGGGCCGATTGTCGTTTCAGAGGAGGTCAGGTGAAGCCGGAGGCGCCAGGATAGATCGGCTCGACGAGCTCCATCGCCTCGACCTCAGCCTCGGCGACGTTGTGGTGGAGCATCGCGATAGCCCGTTCGAACTTCGCCCCAAAGGCCGGCACGCCGGGGAGGACCCTGGTGGTGTTGAGGTGGGCTTCGATCTGATCGGGAGCGAACCGGGACAGAGCCGACTTCTCGGCAGGCGTCAGAGCGAGTACCCATGCAGCGACTTCATCCGGTACATCAACGAGATGCTCCTCGTAACCGCGTACAGTCATCGCCAAGGCGTAGCCTAAGGGAAAGCGGTGGGTGCAGTTTGCATGTGCGCGCTTGCGCTCCTTGGCCTTGTCGTGGGCCTCCGTGAAAGCCTCGGCAATGGCTTCAGCCTGCGAGACGGGGATCTCCTCCTCAGTAACCTGTGGGGGCTGCGGAACCACCAAAGATCGGACCAGCTTCCAAGCTCCATCGACGAGCTGCCACGTCATAGTGGCCAAGGCGGTGAGGATGGCAGTAATGAACTTTGCGATGTTGCGCATTGGGTGTCTCCTTTCACAGGACCAGGGTGCGCAATGGGCTAGCAAGCGACAACCTGCCAGTTACTAGGGCCTCAGTCATTCGGACATCGTAGCGAGCACGGTGGATCTAACTTTCCGTCACATGACCTCGTCGAGGCCTAAGCCGAGGTTGGCGCAACCTTGGGCCTATTGATTGCCTCGGATCATCCGTCTCAGAAGGGTGCATAGGGGTCTAGACAACTGGGCCGTGCAGCCACCCAGGCTCTTGCTGTAGATTACTGCGGGAGGGGAAGCATCCCGCCTAGAGTGCTCACGTCAGGCTCGCGAAAGCCTCAGCATCACGGGCATCAATGTTTGTCTCTTCGAGCGCTCGCTGGATTTCTTTTTGGCGTGCAGCAATCTCGCGGCGACGTACCTCATCCGGTACGCCTTCGGAAAGAGCTGCTCTCTCGGTTGCGTGGAGTCTCGTCACGCCATAGAGCCAGCAGGAAGCATACCGGGTTTCGACGGCCGCACTGTACCCGCGCCCCTTCCGAGCAATAAGCACTCGGTAGATCACTCGGGTGTCATCAGCGACCCCGACCAGGTACTCGGCATCAAGGATGAGGCACTCCTCCACGACACCATACTGCGCGATGCGCTTGACCTGGCTAAGCCAATGTCGCTTTACGCGAATTGTGTGAACATCGAGGTTCGCCGCCCGGCCTTTGTGTGCCCCCTTGTAGACGCCATAGACCCGCTCGCATTGGAGGTCGTAACGAGGTGTCTCGCCTTCGACTGTGTAGTCGATGTCCCAATCCGTGCCACCAGGAGCGCCGTGGTTCATTACCCACCTTGCAGCTCGGCGGAGCGTCTCAAATACATGGTTGTCACGACGCTGCTGGATCCCAACTCGCAAGCGCTCTGCCAAAGCGGCTCTTCCTTTTGCCTGATCTGCGTACGCATGCCAGGGCCTAGTTCCGGTTCGGCGGGGCATCTTGCGGACCGTTCGGACCCGCTGTGCCAGTTCGAGAGCTTGGTTTAGCTGTCTGGTAGCCACAAAGCCTGCCCGCTTCTTTTGCGGCATCTTACGGATCGCCTGCTTGGCCGTGGTAGGCGAGAGCCTTCCGGGAGTGTCGGCTAGGCAGACCGCGACTGCGCGCATCGCCGGAGTGGCAGCGGCAAGGGCGCTGGTCAATTCGGACCGAGCTGCGATCTGGTTTGTGGTAGTCGTCTTAGTCACTGGATACCTCCCGTGGGTGTCATGGGGAGATTTTGGTCATATCGGAAAGGCTAGGAAACGAGGGAGTTGCTGCTCGGTTAACCGATCCGGCGACTTGTTAACTTCTGCGAGAAGCTATCTTCAGCGATAGTTAGCAGGGCCTAAATCAGTGGCGCGAACTGCACCTGGATACACTCCGGGGGAGCGGCGCCCTGCGTCAAGATCGCAAGTTCTTAAGACGGCTCGCCTTCGCGCTTGTCTGCCCGCTGGCGTAGAAACAGCCTAGTTCCATTGTTTAACGAAAGCTCGATATCGACCTGTTCGGCCGCGAACATGTTTGGTGTACAAACTTGTTTGCGTTCGACTCTTCCTTCAGGCGACAGACGGTGATGGGCAGTCTTGCTCTCATCTGCATTCTTCACAACATCTCGCCGGGTATCCGCCTGGACGCTTAGAGTTTCACCATGGAGCCTTTCAATTATTGCAGCGAGCGACTCTCGTTCTTCGTCAGTGAGGATGGAGAAAACCCGTTCAAGTGTGGTCAGCACGGAACTAACCCTGCCATGAACCTCCTCTTCGACCTGAGGAGCAAGTGACAGCAGGACTGACCCGTGACTGCCTCGTTCCTCACTAAGGTAACTCTTTGCGAGAAGCGATTGCACGTGCGCGTGCAGAGTGCCCTTTGACGCGCCGAGTTGATCTGAGATTTCAGTCAAATTCTTCGAGCCTTCGTTGGCAATGACCCACAGGATTGCTCCAGCCCACTTCGAGAGGTCACCGCCGAACGCAAGCCTCTCAGCCTCCCTGAGGTCATGCATGAAGGTTGAGATCGAACTTTCTAGTGATGTGGCATGCCGCAGCATCTCTGTATCCGCGATTGAGGATTGCTGTAGCCACGATACAGCAACAAAGTTGAGAATTGGTTTGGCGCCAAACACGTTCGGTCTCGAACATGTTCAGACCTAAACCCGTGACGAGGGAGCGGAGTGCTCACCTTCGACCACAGACCTGCTCATTGGGATCAGTGAAGATCCAACCGAAATCTCTGACTAGGGACGGAGATCTCCCTTCCCTTGATGAGAGAGGGGGTGGCAACGGTAAGGTGAATGAGCCTTCAGGCTTTATGGACGAACCGCAAAATCATTTGTCCATGTCTGGTGAGAGTTGCTGCAACTTCACCGTCATGGTGGCCGATGGGGAGATTTCGCGCGGCTGCCGCCCGGACTGCCTCATGCAGCCATGCTCAGAGCCTGCCGCCCATAATAGGCCTCACGGTGGCGGCCGGTTCGGTGCTCGTCGGCCTGACAGACTGGGCCGTAAAAAAGCGGGTTTGTGGCCTCCGATACAAGCGGTCCAACACGAAGTTGGCGTCGGCCAAGGCCTTCAGGGCTATCCCCTTCCAAACATAGACGGACTTTTATCTGGGTCGCGCGATGTAAGGCTTAGTCTGTGCCCATGATGGATAGATGATGAATTTTTGATGAGATCATGATGATAGAAAGCTCAGAGTATCATCATAATAGTGGACATGAAAAAACTTGAGTTTACAGATTGATACGAATCGTTTGATTTGTATAATCATGTGGCGAATCGAATTTTTCGAGTATTCGCTGTTCAACTGTCGATGAACAAGGACCATGTACGGTAACTTCTGTGCTGTATCAGTGGAGAAGCCTGTAAGGAACCCGACTATGCCGAGTGAGTGCGTCAACGAAATCGTGGGGCAGGGCGTGGAGGCCGCCGTCGCTGCGGTTGAACATGCTTTCAAGGAGGCTCGCGATCATCTGGCTTGGCGGTCCCGAGAGGATATCTCCTCCGGAGAGGCAGGCGCGCTTAACAGCGTCCGGCGCGTCCTCGAACAGCAGCAGACCGAGACGTCTCACGCGATCAATGCTTATGCCTTGCGCCTCGCGCTCATCGCTGAAGCCGTTCACTACGCCCGCCTGAGTGCAGAGGCGGTCATGAACGGGGAGCCGACGCCACCGCTGCCAGTCGATGCTCCGGAGCCGCCAGACCCGTTCTCACTGGTGCCAGACCCCGAGGGGAGCGCCAGGCTCCTCGAAGAGTATTGCGAGCCCTCACTGCCTGAACCTGCTCTAGCTTCCAGACCAATCCCGCGCCGTCTGCCGCCTCCGCCACCACGCCCAGCTTCAAGGAGCCCTGCCAATGGAAACACGCTGCCCGGACACGCTGGACCTGGAAGAACTGCTGTCGCGCTTGCCGCCGCTCCCGCCGGCGTCGCCGCAGCAGTTGTTGCTCCCGTTCCCCTGTCAGCTTGCCCGCCGCAGCAGCCTACCCAACAGGATGCCACGCGTCCGCCGGTGCCGGGCCAGGGGGGTGAGGCAGAGTGGAGGTCTCGCTCACCTGAAGAGGCCCCTTCGCGCGGCTGCGGCTCCCGCGCCAGCTCCCCAGGGGCCAACGCGGCGAGGCAACGGCCATATGGGCCGCCCCGGCGCACCAGGCATTGGATCGAGGAGCTGGCGCCCTGATCCTCCCGCGTCGCCAGCTCCGCCCCCAGCTCAGGAGGGCAGGCCTCCGCCAGCGGATCCCGTGGACAAAGACATACCGTGGTGAGGGAGAAGGCGCCCGCCACGTTCGCGCGATGAAGCGGCATCTGAACGCACAAGCGCAAGCCGAGGGAGGAAAGGCATGAGCATGGTAGGCGGGCGCAAACGCTTGCACGAGCAGCGCGACTACAGACACCTCTCCCAGAAGCCCGGGCCTGAGGTCCTGGAGAACGCCATCCAGGCGTGCTCCTTCCGTGGCGGCCCGCGCTGGGAGCACTACGTCAACCGCGATCTCATCTCGTTGTTCGGGGAACTCCAGACCGTCGGCATCACTGACGTGGTCGAGCGCTATCTCGATATGCTCGCGGCGACGCGCAACCACAAGCGTGAGCAGCCGACGGCGTTCAGCTTCGAGCGTGCCGGCAACCTCGTCGGCTGGGGCCTGCGCCTCGGCCTGCTGGAGGAGGTCCTCGACAAGTCCGGCGGGCGCGCCTGGCGCTTGGTCGACCGCGAGCTGCGATGGGACGTACACAATGGCAGGGCCCGCCAGATCCGCGGCCTTCCCGACGGTGAGCAGGCGTCCATGGACCGCAGGCTGGCGACCGGCCGCAAGCGCGCGGAGACCGCCGCCCGCAAGTACGCGGCGAAGATCGCGCCGGAGCTCAAGTCGGACATTGACGAGATCCTCCGCTACGACCCGGAGGCCGCGCTCGACGACAGGTTCGCGGAGTTCCTGAAGCCCTGGTTCACGCCGCCGCTAGCCGTCCACGCGGCATACGGCGCGCTGCTCGAACTTCATCACGCCTGGCCGAAGGAGAAGCAACAGTTCTGGAAACGGGCAATCGCCCGCGAAGTCACACCGGCGTACTTCCGGGGCGAGCATCGCCGCAGGGCCCAGCGCGCGGAGGCCGAGGCCATGTCGGAAGACGACGCGGCGGCGTTGGGCGACCTCATCTAACGGAAGGACCGATCAAGCAGAAAGAACAGCCACGCAGAGCCGCGGCGAACTCGCGGTCACAGGGCTCGTTTGCCTGTGACTTCGTAATGCAGTCCCGTTGATCCCGAACTGAGAAATCCGTCATCTAACAAGCGGAGGAACTTCCATTTGTGCTGCGGGTCATAGACGATCTTCCGTGCGCTCCCCGTGCCCGTGACAGAGACGGGGAGGTTTCGTGCCGTGATGACGGCTTCGAGTGTCGCGAGCGTCAACGTCGGGAGATAGCTTCGGCCTGCGATACTTCGAAGCTTCATGAGTATCAGGGCGTTGCCTTTGCAGTCCTGTTCGAACTGGGCGACGTTTTCGATAGGGATGGCCGCTTTGATCGTGTCTAGCGTGGTCTGCGCATGCTGCAGGACTTCGCTGAAGTACTGGAACAGGACATGGTAATTGTCCTTCTTGAAGATCACCATGTGCCCGTCGATCCACGCGGCATCGATCTGATTGTCGAAAATGAAAACCGGTTCTGTGATCTGATTGAAGGTGTTGTCCTGGAACCACGCGATCAATCCTTTCGACCGCCCCAGCTCCTTCGTCTTTGAATACTTGCGGAAGAGGTAGATGTCCGATCCGGCCGTGCGCTGGATGGCGATGACATGGAATTTCAGATTACTGATCGTCTTCGGCGCTCCGTCGAAGACCGGAAGCTGCGGAAGGTCATTCAAGGCTTGGACGACCACGTGCGGTGTCGATCCAGGATCGGGGACGTGGACCTCGACCTCATGGCTCACCTGGGGATCTCCGGGATTATAGGACTCCAAGGTGACGTCCCCTTTTCCCAGGTCGGCGTCCAGCTTACGCAGGGTATCGACCGCCAGAGTCCGGAAGCCCTCGGCCAGCTCGTCTGTCATCTGCAGCCGGTGCAGGCTCGGCGGGCGATCCTTTCCTGTCTTTGATGCGAGGCAGACTGTGACAGAAGAATTGGTGGCATCAATGGTACGGCATGCAGTGAGGGCGATCCTAAGCGCCTGGTATGTCAACTCTTCTTCTCCACAAAGATGCTTTCGGCGACGTCGATGGCAGTGACATCGTCACCCCTCCGTAGCCTGCGCTTCGACATCAGGAAGTATGAATTCCCGTTTTGATCCTCGATCTCGTAAAGGTTGTAACCCAATATGGAAAGAACGGGATTTATGTGGATCATGCCCGTATTCACATAAACCACGCACAGAACACCTAGGAAGATGGCCAGCGAGGCCACCTGCTCGACATCACTGAAGGCCGTGGCAGCAAACGGGATAACATAGCTAGCGATGTAACTCATTGTGTCGCTGTCTTTGCGCCGGATGATCCCGATTTGCATCCCGATGCCTTGCAGCTGCTGGACAAGGCGCATGTACAGAAGGGTTCCAAGGAGGCTTGCGACGGCCAGTACGATAAAAAACGCCCCGAGGTAAGGGCGCTCCCGCAGTGTCATGATTGCAAAGATCACCCACAGAGGGATGTAGGAGCTCAGGAAAAGGATGATACGGGTGAGCGCGTTGGCCATGTGCAAACCTTGGCATGCCAGAGAGGCGGGAGGCCATATGTAGCCTGGGATTTGTTCTCTATTTGTTCTAATTTATGCCATAGTCAATTGCAAGGCGGAGGGCTTTCTTACCATCGACGGGTGCCACCTCGGTAAAGCCGCCCGTTCCTCGGGTAATCTTTAGAATAGCGTCTCCAAACGCTTACGGGCGTCTCAGATCACATATCCAGAGGCGGGATGTCTCAGGATGCTTACGCTGCAAAATGATTACGGGCGTTGCAATTCCATTATCGCAGCGCCCGCAGTTGAAGATTCGATTACGCGGCCTCGTCCTCGTCGTCCCGGCCCTCCGGATAGGCCGGCGGCAGGGGTGCCATGCGGGCCATGATCTCGGCCAGGGACACAGGCCGGAAGTCCCAGGCGTCGACGCCTACGTCCAGGGATTGCGAGCAGCCGGGTAAGGACCCGTGCGAGTGGCCGTAGAGATGCAGGGATCCCCGGCGCATCCTGGGCCACACCCGCATGCCATAATGAAACATTACTACATGCTTGCCGTCGACGGTGTCTTCGAGGAAATCGTGCTTCGAGAGCCAGTCGAGCTGGGAGCCGATCTTCTCGTGGTTTCCCTTGATCAGGTGCTTGCGGCCGTTGAGCTTGCGGAACACCGACCTGGCGTATTCCGGGCTTGTCTTGTGGGCGAAGTCGCCCAGGTGGAAGATCTCGTCCTCGGGCGCGACGACCGCGTTCCAGCGCTCGACCAGGGCGGCGTCATGCTCCTGGACCGTCCTGAAGTGATCGCCCCGGCGGCAGTGCATGTTCGGGCCGAGGATCCCGGCATGGCCGAAATGCGAATCTGCCGTAAACCACGTGGCCATGGGGCCCCCCTTTCTGAGCGGAATCCCCATCATGCCACGGGCGAATCGCAGCTGCAATCAGAGGCTTAGGTTATCCCTGGCCTACGCGGCCGCTCGCCCGGCTTCCCGGGCCCGCCTCTTCTCCGCCCGGGCCCGCTTGATGCGTGCCGCGACCTCTTCTCCGTCCCGGACCATCACGGCCTCGGTCTTGGCGTGCCTCTCGACCAGGGCCCACCACTCGGTGATGATCGGCTGCTTCACGTCGAGCATATCGTCATCCGAGTAATGGCGCTCGGTCACGATGTGCATCCGGCCTTCAGAGTGATCCAAGATCAATGAAAGATCGATGGGCCTGATCTTGAGGATCTTGCGCCCGTGCGTCCTCAGCGCCCGGCGCACGTCGTGCGGGGAGGCCTTCACGCCGGGCAGCACGCCCCACAGGTGGGTGAGGGCGCTCTCGGACAGATGGTCCGATGGCATCCCCTCCCTCCGGGGGCGCAGGGCCGGGAACAGCCACTCGCTCTCGCCGGCCCGCTCCATCTGCCCCATGACCGCCTCCCAGACCGCCGGGGGCAGGGGGATGGCGTGCGGGATGTCGCCTTCCTCGTCCTCTCTCGCTGCGCCCTTGCGATGCAGCGGCGGCACGCGCCACACGCCCCAGCCGGGCTGCTCGTCCCAGTGTTCGAACTCGCGCTGCCTGGCAGACACGACGGCGTGGTTGCGCTGCCCGGTCGCCAGGAGGAGCGTCGAGGCCGCGGCGTAGACGGGATCCAGGGCGCCGCTCCGGGCGATGGCCAGGATCAGGCCGATCTCCTCCATGGGCGGGAAGTACTTCACCTGGCGCGGGGCCTCGCCGTCCCGGCGCCGACGGCGCTCCGGCTTGTGCAGGTCGTCCAGGGCGTCCTTCGCGACCATCGACTTATCGCGGATCGCCGGCCGCGCCAGCCAGGCCCAGAACGTCCGGACCTTGCGGAAGATGGCCTCGGCCTGGGACTGCTTGCCGTCCAGCGCGAGCTTATTGAGGACCTCCTGGATCCGGTCGACCCTGATCGAGCGGACCTGCTCGCGCATGAGCGGGCGCAGGGCGGGGCAGGTCAACGTCTTGCGGTAGTCGGCTAGGGTCGCCGGACGGGAGGTCGCCTCCACGTGCCGCAGGTACGCGCGCACCGCCGCCTCGTACGACCAGGCGAAGGCCTCCCGCGTTGTCATCGGCTTCTGTGCCGGGACCACGAACGTGCCGCCGGGGGAGGCCTTCACGAGCGGGACGATCTTGCCGAGCCTCTCCAGCTCGATCTCCAGCCAGTCGGCCTTCGGCACGCCGCGGCCCGCCCGGAAATCCGTGGTGGCCTTCTCGGCCAGGTCACGGGCCTCGGCGATGGACAGGAGGGTCCCGTCCTGCTGGTCCGGGTCGCAGTCGCCGAGCACCAGGCGGAAGGTCCTGCCGTCCCGCTCCGCCTTCCAGGTCCACTGGATTGATCGGCGCTTGACGCGCAGCACGAGGCCGCGGGCGCGGCTGTCGGTGATGTCGAGGACCTTGCCGGCGGCCTGGTCCTTGCGGGCCTTCTGCAGGGTGGTGAGCTTGATGTCGACGGGCATGGATGGACCGGAAAACTGGGGCGGATTGGGGCGGGGAGCCCATAATCACCAGAACCCGAATCACCGTCCAGCTTTGTGAAGATCGACGGTCAAAATCCTTGTAGGATAAGGGAAGTAAACCTCGGTTCAGTACCGGTCCGGTTCGTTGGAAAATAAGGGTTTCGGGCCAATGCAGCTGACTCTTAATCAGCGGGTCGTAGGTTCGAGCCCTACATCACCCACCATTTTCTTCGACAACTTAGCCGCTGCAGGTGCTGATCCTGCTTCCCGGGCGGGCCGGATCGAAGCGCAGGAAACAGGCGCGGCCGGCGGTTGATCTTCCCAAATTCCGAATCGTGGGTCGGCGGGCGAGGTTCGCCAGCCTGACCGTTGCGCGCATCCGGATCAGGCGATGGAGCAAGCCCCGATGGGGGCGATCCGGATCAGGTGTAGTAAACCGCAATTCTCCGCCCATCGATATCGCGGATGTCCACGTCCATATCGTAGACTTCACGGATTGCCTCGCGTGTCATGATCTCATCCGGAGAACCATGTCGGATGAGGACACCGTCGCGCATGGCAACGATGTAGTCAGAGTAGCAGGAGGCGAAGTTGATATCGTGGAGGACGAGCACGATCGTCTTCTCGAGATTGTCGGCGGCCTGCCGCAGCAGCTTCATCATGCCGACGGCGTGCCTCATGTCGAGGTTGTTCAGCGGCTCGTCGAAGAGGACATAGTCCGTATCCTGGCAGAGCACCATGGCCACGTAGGCGCGCTGCCGCTGCCCGCCTGACAATTCGTCGAGAAAACGGTCGGCGAGCGCCTCGAGACCAAGGAATCCGATTGCCTTGTCCGCCTGACTGCGGTCCTCCGCCGTGAGACGGCCCTTCGAATACGGATACCGGCCGAATTCGACCAGATCCCTGACGGTCAGCCGCGAACCGATCCGGTAGTCCTGCCTGAGGATGGACAGACGCTTCGCCAGGACGTCAGACGGCGTCTTGGTGACGTCGAGCCCGTCGACCGTCACCGTTCCGGCCGTCATGGGCGTAAGGCGGCTGATCATCGACAGGAGCGTGGATTTGCCGGCGCCGTTGGACCCGATGATGGACGTGATGCCACGACGCGGGATCTGCAGCGACACATCGCGCACGACGATGGTATCGGCATAGGCCTTGCGAATGTTGGAAATTTCGATCAACGGGCAGTTCCTCTGATCAGCAGGGCGAGGAAGACGATCCCGCCCACGAACTCGATGACGATGCTCAGAGCCGTATCGAAAGCGAAAACCCGTTCGAGGATGAGCTGGCCCCCGACGAGACAGGCAATGGCCAACAGCACTGCGACGGGCAGCACGAAGCGGTGCTTGTGCGTTCCGGCCAGCTGATAAGCGAGGTTTGCGACAAGCAGCCCGAAGAAGGTCACCGGCCCCACCAGGGCGGTGGACACCGAGACGAGAACCGACACCAGTATGAGGACGGTGGTGACCGCCCGGTTGTGGTTGACGCCGAGATTGATGGATGTCTCCCGGCCGAGGGCCAGCACGTCGTAAACACCCATGAGCCGCCACCCGATGATCGACACGATCAGGATCACGCCTGTGGCGACGGCAAGGAGATCGCTCTCGACGCTGTTGAAGCTCGCAAACAGGCGATCCTGCAGCAGGACGAATTCGTTCGGATCGATGATCCGCTGCATGAAGCTCGAAAGGCTGCGAAACAGCACGCCGAAGACGATGCCCACCAGAACGAGCAGATGGAGACTGCGGCTCCCGCCGGAGAACAGCCAGCGATAGAGCGCGCTGGAGAATGCCATCATTGCGGCCACTTCGAAGGCAAACAGGAGGCGCGGATCCAGCATTGTCAAGCGGGCGGATCCGATGGTGAAGATCAGCCCCGTCTGGATGAGGATGTAGAGCGCGTCGAAACCCATGATCGAGGGCGTCAGGATCCGGTTGTGGCTCACCGTCTGAAACAGGACGGTCGAGACCGCGATGGCATGGGCCACCAGGACCATGGATAGAACTTTCGTACCGCGGAAGGGCAGAATGAAGTCCCAGCGCCCCCTGGCGTTCAGCGTCATGAAAAGCACGATGACACCCGCTGCGACGGCAGCCAGGATCAGGAGAACACGGATCGGCGCTCTGTTCTCACGCAAGACGTTCGCGCCCCTTGAGCAGGAGGAGCAGGAACAGGGCGCTACCGACAATTCCCATGATTGTCCCGATGGGAATTTCGTAGGGGTAGTACACCACGCGCCCGACGATGTCGCACACCAGGACGAGACCGGCTCCCAGCATGGCGATCCATGGCAGGGAGCGGCGCATGTTGTCACCCATCAGAAGGCTGACCACGTTCGGGACGACCAGACCGAGAAACGGCAGCATGCCGACGGTGACCACGATGGTGGCCGTCACCATCGCAACGATGACGAGGCCGAATGATACGACGCTCCGGTAGCGCAGACCGAGATTGGTGGCGAAGTCGCGCCCCATGCCGGCGAGGGTGAGCCTGTCGGCGGCGAGATAGGCCAGAAGGGTGAGGGCAAAGGCGATCCAAAGCAGCTCGTAACGGCCGCGCAGAACGCCTGAGAAGTCTCCGGTCGTCCAGGCGTTCAGGGATTGCAGCAGATCGAACCGGTAGGCGATGAAATTGGCAATTGCGCCGATGATGCCACCCAGCATGATGCCGACCAGCGGCACGGTCAGCACGGAGCGGAGAGGCACGAGCCTCAGGATGCGCAGGAACAAGGCGGTTCCTGCCAGAGCGAAGCCCGCGGCGACCAGCATCTTGACGATGACCGAAGCTTCTGGAGCAAACAG
Source organism: Microvirga sp. GCM10011540 (assembly GCF_042650665.1). Lineage (NCBI taxonomy): Bacteria > Pseudomonadati > Pseudomonadota > Alphaproteobacteria > Hyphomicrobiales > Methylobacteriaceae > Microvirga > Microvirga sp. GCM10011540. The sequence continues at coordinate 151,987 of NZ_JBHSBQ010000025.1, forward strand.
CGTGACGATGAGGAGACCGAGACTCGCGGACTCGACGGTTCCTGCGGTGGAGGGCTCCACGAACCGGTTGCGGGTCAGCATCTGCATGATTGTCCCGGCAACCGCCATGGCTGTTCCGGCCAGGATGAGGGCGAGCGTGCGGGGGATCCGGGAGATCAGGAGGATTTGAGCGGCATACTGCCCCTCCTGGGGCGAAAGGAGCGCAGCCAGCGACAGATCGCCGGCGCCGATCAGGAGGCTGATCAACGCCAGAACGGTAATTGTGATTGCTGCGAGAAGAAGGTGTTTCACGGGCATTCGGGAGCGCCGGCGGGGCGCGTCCAATCGGGATTAAACGGCAAAACGGATCACCCGCAGGTGATCCGCGATTCGCAATGCCCTGACGGGCAAGCCTGTTCAAGCTTATTTCTTGGCGAGCGCTTTTGCGATCTGGTCCACGCTGGCCTGCATGGCCGTCAGTCCACCGCCGATGAGGTACCAGTTGACAGGGTCGAGGTAGACGACCTGATTGTTCTTCCAGGCCGTGGTTTGTGCGACGAGTTCGTTGTCCAGCACCTTCCTGGCGGCGCCGTCGCCCTGGCCCGTAGCCGCGTCCCGATCGATCACGAAGAGCCAGTCGGGGTTCGTCTTGAGAATGAACTCCGCATTTACGGCTTGGCCGTGGCTCGTGGTGGCAAGTCCCTCGACGGCTGGGACGATCCCGAAGTCGCTATGCAGCAGCCCGAACCGTGAGCCCGGCCCATAGGCGCTCATCTTGCCGCCGGTCGTGAGAACGAGAAGACCCTTGCCGGCTTTTGACGCCTCCTGCCGGAGGGCGGCCACAGACTCTTCGAACCTCGCGAATTGTGCATTCGCCTCAGCCTGCTTGTCGAAGATCCTGCCGAGCAGCTGAACGTTGCGCTTGACGCTTCCAACATAGTCCTTGGGGTCGACCGTCATATCGATCGTCAGGGCAATCTTCGCCAGATCCTCGTATTTCGCGCTGGAACGGCCTCCGACGATAATCAGGTCCGGCTCGGCGGCATTGACGGCTTCGTAGTCCGGCTCGAACAGGGTTCCAACCTTCTCGTACTTGTCCGACCCGTACTTCGCGAGGTACTCCGGAAAGCGTGCCGTGGGCACACCGGCAACCTCGACGCCGAGCGCATTCAGCGTGTCGAGGGACGCGAGATCGAATGCGAGAACCTTCTTGGGCTTCAGCGGGACCGTCGCCTCGCCTTTTGCGTGCTGGACCTTGAGATCCTGCGCGTGAACGCTCGCGGGCAGGGCGCCGAACGCGAGCACGCCGGCAAGAATGGCGGCAAGGGAGTGGGGAAGGCGGGCAGCGAAATTCATCATGATGGTGCTCTCCAGGAATGTGTTCAGTCGCCGGCGTGAGAGGGGTCAGTCGTCGACATGGTCATGGCCGCCGATGCGCCCAGGGCGCCAGTAGCCTTCTGATGAGATCTGGTCGCGGGTGAGCCCCCGCGCGATGAGGGTATGCCGCTGGCGTCGGACATTGCTCGTCTCGCCGATGATGTAGGCGTGACCTTTGCCCGGGGGCAGAGGGAAGCTCTGTACCACCTCGTTCATGAGCTCGCTTGGGCCGGCGGGTGCGCCATTGCGATGCACCCAGGTGACGGTCGCATCGGCTTGCGTTTTCAAGGCAACCTCGCCGTTCCTGTCGCCAACTTCGATGTAGACGAATGCCTTGGCGCCCTCCGGCATGGTCTCAAGAATGTGGGCGATGGCCGGGATGCAGGTTTCGTCTCCGGTCAGGAGGTGCCAATCCGCGTCCGGGCGCAGCGTGGTGCCGCCGCGTGGACCTTTCACCTCGATCGTATCGCCGGGCTTCGCCTGTTTCGCCCAGGTGGGAGCCGGCGTGTCGCCGTGGAGCACGAAATCGACGCTGATCGTCCCTGCCGAACGGTCCATGTTGCGGATCGTGTAGTCCCTGCGTCCCGTTCCTCCCTCCGGCAGGGGGACCATCATGACGATGGCCTGTCCCGGCTCGTAGGCGAATTCATCGATATCCTCCGCCGTCAGAACGACGCGGCGCATGTTGGGCGGCACGTCGAAACCGGCGACAACCTGGAATGTCCAGCTCCGCAGCTGGGGGCGCCGGCGCGGCGGCTCGTGAAGATCTGGCTTGCTGTCGTATGTCATGCTTATCCTTGCCTGCTGCGACCGGCATTCGGAACCGGGAGGTGAGGGGGAGGCGGATCAAAAATTCGCCGACATGCTCACCCAAAGGCGACGTCCCTCGACGACCGTGTTGTAATCGGTGGGTTCGATCTCTTTGTCGAAGACGTTGTAGACGGCGGCATTCAGGGTCAGCCGTTCCGTAAAGTCGTAGGACAGGCCGACATCCATCGTGGCGTACGCGTCGTACTTGCGGCCGGAGACGCCGTTGATGACCACCGGCGTGCCGTTGGTCCCGATCCGAGCGCCACCCACGATCTCGGAGCCGTGATAATTCACCGCGGCCCACGTCGCCAGGCCGGAGACGGGGGTGATCCAATCCAGGCGCGCATTGGCCATGTGCTTGGGAGTGCGGGCGAGTGGGAAGCCGGCGTAGTCGCCGGTCTTCTGCTCGGAATCCGTAAACGTGTAGCTGCCGCGGAACGAGATCGTATCGGTCGCGCGCCATGTGGCAGCCAGTTCGACGCCCTGGATGACCGCATCGTCGATGTTGTAGCTGTACCAGAGCCGGTAGTTCGGGTCCTCCGACCAGCGTACCGGGTTTCCGGCATCGTCCAGCACCAGCGCATTGCTGATCTTGTTCTTGAAGTCCGTATAGAAATACGTCGCACTGGCCGTGAACCCGTCGAGGTTGTCCCACACGGCGCCGATTTCGTAGCTCGTGCTCGTTTCCGCCCGTAGGTTCTCGTTGGCAATGATGACGCCGCAGGTTCCGTTGGGACCGTACGAGCAGCCGCCGCCGCCGGTCGTGTAGGCATAACCTGGCGCAATCTGGCGGATTTCAGGGGCGCGAAAGCCCGTGGATACACCGCCCTTCACGGTCAAGTTCTCGGTTGCGTGCCAAACGCCGTAGCTGCGCGGGCTGTAGTGAGAACCATAGATCTCGTGGTGATCCATGCGCAGGCCGTTCGTGATCGTGAATGTGTCGGTGAGGCGCCATTCATCCTCTGCGAAGAGGGCCCACTGGTTGATCTCGAACTTCTCGTCAATGCCGGTTCGGCGACCGGGATTCTGGTCCGTGAGCATAGCATTGAACCACTGACCTCCGGTCACCAGGGTATGCGTCCCAAACAGGCTGTAGGGAGTCGTGAATTTGCCGTCGACGACCGTATTCCTAATCTCGGGCGAACGCCGGTTCTTCTCGAAGAGAAAGGTTCGTGGACTCTCCGCATAGGCTCGCCGCTCAGCCCATTCCTGCATGATGGAGAAGTTCGAGGTCGTGGGTCCCCACCGGCCCTCATGGGTCAGCGACCAGTACTTCCGGTCGTTGTCATTGTAGGTGTCGTTGCCGGTTGGCTCGAGCGTGCGCCATTTCGAGGCGGACCGGCGGATGCGGGTGAAGCCGCTTTCCAGCATCAGGTCATGGTTCTCGTTGGGCGTGAACGTCAGGCGCCCTGCGATGTTGCCCTCGCGTGCCCCGGTGATGCCGCTCAGGATGTCGTCCTCGCCGCGGCCATAGCCACGGCCCCAGAGCTGGAGTCCCAGCATCCGGTGGATCAGCGGACCGCTCGTGTAGAAGGAGCCTTGAGCTGAATTCCCAAAATAATCGTGCTGCTGGAGCGTGCCGTCCGTGGTGACCGTCCCGCGCCAAGTGTCGGATACCTTGCGCGTGATGATATTGATCACGCCTCCCATGGCATCGGAGCCGTAGAGGGACGACATCGGACCGCGCACAACTTCGATACGCTCGATGGCGGCGACGGGAGGGATGAAGCTCTGCTCGAAACCCGAGCTGCCGTTTGTGCGAGCGTCGCGGGTGTTCTGACGCTTTCCGTCGACAAGGATCAGGGTGTAGGTTCCGGGGAGGCCGCGAATGAAGATGTCTTTCTCGTTGGCGACCCCCGTCACGGCGACGCCCTGGACCTCCCTCAAGGCGTCCGTCAGGTCGCGGAAGGAGCCCTTCTCGAGCTCTTCGCGGGTGATGACCGAAATGCTCGCCGGGGCATCCTTGACGCTCTGCTCGAAACCTGCGGCGGTGACGACGATTTGATCCAGCGCTATCACATCTCCGTCAGTGGCGACCGGGCTGCCATCCACCGTTTGGGCAATCGCGCCCGAGCTGACGAGCAGCGCCGCCGACAGGCTGGTGCAAGCGAGGAACCCGAGCATCCGGCTCGTTTTCGCTCTCCGTGTACGTCCAATGCCCATATCCCGCCGAACAGAAACGCAAAGTCTCGCCATTTGCCCCAAACCCATCAGAAGTCCAAGTGATGGCAGCTACTAGTTACTGCTGAAGAACAGGGTCAACGGATATGTTTGAGAGTCATTCTGAGTTCAGGAAAACGCAATTTATAATAGCTCTAAAATACTTGCCGCGGCTTGAAAGACTTCTCGGAATGGGGAATAGGCGGTGTACACCGATATTGGCAAAGGACTGCCCGGTCGTCGCGAACCGGCTTTTGAAACGTAGCAATTTTGACTTCGCCGCCACATGAACCTGGTTTGAAACTCGGGCGCCTCCGGCTCCTCCTGGCGCTGGATGCGCTGCTCATGGAAGGAAGCGTCAGCCGTGCCGCCGAGCGGCTCGAGATGAGCGTTCCGGCGATGAGCAGGCTCCTCGGGCAGATCCGGGAGATCTATGACGATCCGATCTTCACGCGCTCGGCCCGGCGCCTGATCCCGACACCTTTTGCGGAATCCATGCGCCAAAGACTGCGTGCCCTGGCGGCAGAGGCGGAGGCGCTCGCGCGGCCGCAAAGGAGGGCGTCCGACGGCATCACGCTCGATCCCACGGCTTGGTCGGGAACGCCCGTCATCGAAGCCGCCCCATTGGCCGCACGACGGAGCATCTTACTCGAGGGCGAACCTTTCCCGGAGGCCTTCGCGCTCAAGCTCGCGACTCTCGGAAAAGCGGAGGATGCCCAGAAACGGCTGGCCACGTACATCGCAACGGTGGGCGCAGGGATCGGGAACAGCCGCCCTCTCACCACGGGCGAGGCGGAGGATGCGTTCTCTACCATTCTCGGAGGTGGAGCGGATCCGATCCAGATCGGGGCACTTCTTTCCGTTATCAATTTCAGAGGAGAGACCGCCGCCGAGCTTGCCGGCTTCGTTCGAGCAGCCCGCACCCACATCAAGGACCCAGATGCGGAGGCGACCCTTCCCATCGATCTCGACTGGCCTGCCTATATCTCTCCGAAATCCCGCAGAATGCCCTGGTTCCTGCAGGCAGCGTTGCTTTTGGCACAGGCGGGCCACAAAATTCTCCTGCACGGGCTGGATGGCGGCAGCGGTACGAGAGGCAAGTTCACGTCCGCTGCGAAAGCGATCGGTATCCCGGTTTGCACGAACATCGCATCTGCGGCCTCTGCCATCTCCGAGCACGGTATAGCGTACCTGCCCGTCGCGGGGATGTCGTCCCAACTCCATCGGCTGCACATGCTGTATGGGCTGTTCGAGACGCGCTCGCCGGTCAATTCCCTGATGCCGCTGCTCAATCCGTTTGACGCGCCTTCGATCATGATGGGCGTGGTGCGCCCGGCCTATCGCGAACTGCACTGCGATGCGGGCAGGCTCCTCGGATGCAGAAACCTGACCGTCTTGGCAGGAAGCCGCGACGCTGCCGAGGCGACGCCATTCCGCTCAAGTACACTTCTTCGCTTGGTCGATGGACGAGCGGAGAACCTCTTCGTGCCCGCTATGCCGGAACCGATGCCATATCCGCTTACGGGGATGACAAGCCTCGATTACTGGCGCGGCGTCTGGACGGGAGCGGTGCCGGATGAGCGCGCCACGGAAATCATCAATGCCACTGCAAGTACCGCGCTCCTTACTCTGAGCGGTGGGAATGAAGATCGCCTCGAGGAGTGCCGAACAACGGCACGAAATCTCTGGAAAGCGCGGAGAACGGACCTCCTGCCGGCGCTGTCCCAACTCGGATGAGGTTGTCTGACGAGAACAGTCATCCTACCGTGTCAACTCCAGGAGGTCCGGTCATGTGCCGACATCTCCGTCCGGCATCACGGCTCGAGCCGCTCCAGGTGCCCGTAAGGAGTTCATCGATGGCAATGACAGAGTCTCAGAACTCGGACAGGGGCCTGACCGCGCCGTCGGTGACACGAAACCGCGATCCGATCCTCGCTGTCCTGCGTCGGATTCTTCCTCGGGCCGGAACCGTTCTGGAGATTGCCAGCGGGACGGGTGAGCATGCCGTCTATTTCGCTGCGGCGCTGCCGCACCTGAAATGGCAGCCAAGCGATTGTGAGGAGCAGGCCCTGAGCAGTATCGCGGCCCATCGGGCCGCTTCCGGGCTGCCCAATCTTCTTGCTCCACTGACGCTCGATGCCTCGTCGCCGGAATGGACCGTGGAGCGGGTGGACGCCCTCGTGGCGATCAATATGGTCCACATCTCGCCCTGGCGGGCGACGCAGGGGCTGATGGCCGGGGCAGGGCGCGTGCTGACCCCAGGCGGTGTGCTGTATCTCTACGGTGCCTACAAGGAGAACGGCGCCCATTCCGCTCCAAGCAACGAAGCTTTCGACAGCGACCTCAAACGCCGAAATCCGGAATGGGGCGTTCGCGACCTCGAAGAGGTGACGGAGCTCGCCCGAGCCCACGGGCTGGTGCTCGCCGAGCGCATTTCTATGCCTGCCAACAATCTTAGCCTCATCTTTCGCCGATAGGAGCCCGCGTCCCGCAACAATCCCGGGCCAGCCCGGTTCCGCACCGTTCAGGCTGGAACCGCTCGTGCCCAGCTTCCGTTGGTAACGGACTTTCACCACGGGAGCGACGTTATGGATCTCTGGCATCTGATCACGAACGACCATGCCAACATTGCAGAATTATGTGGGGAGATCCCCCGTGCCCTGCCGGACGGCGGCGTCAGGAGCCGGGACCGGCTGTTTAGCGAGTTGCATGACGAACTCCGGCGGCACATGGAGGCGGAAGAGGAAAGTCTCTACGATGCGCTCGAGGACCACGACCGTACGGAACACCTCATCGCCGAGCTTGAGCACGAGCACGAGGAAATCGAGAGGCGGCTCGGTGAGCTCGCCCGCGTTCACGACAAGGGCAGCCGTGACTGGACCATGAGATTCCGGGATTTGGCTGCCCTGATCGAGGAGCACTTCCATCGTGAGGAGCATGAACTTTTTCCCGCCGCGCGCGAACTCCTGCATGACGAGCAGGTTCACGATATCCGCCATGAGTTCATAGAGGAGAAGGCCGAAGCGTTGCGCGGTGGGTATTACGGCTGGGCTTCGCCCTCGTCCGGCATTCTCCTGGGAGCGATGGCCGGGGCGGCTGCGGGGGCGCTCGTTTTCGCAGCATGGCGCAGAGGCTCGTTCGGCGCCATCGGCGCACCGGATCTGGCACGGCGGCTTGGAGCCAGGGTCCCGCTGTTGAACAGGTTCTCGAATCTCTTCGGTCAAGGCGACAGACTCACGCGGAGATACGGCCCTGATGTTCTGCAGGATGTTGCCGAGCGAACCCGGACGCCGGTCCATGATGTCTCGTCCCGCCTGAGCATCCCCATCGGGACGACTTTTGCCGTCGTCGCCGGCCTCGAGCGGCAAGGGCTCGTGCGTTCCATCAGGCAGCAGGGACCGGCACGCGAGCGGGTGGTGGCAATCACCACGCGCGGGCGGGAGAAGGCGCAAGGGTGACCGAACCGATCTTCCGGCAAGGGCACCAGGCGCCGCGGCGTGCGATGAGCGTCTTCGCGGCTTCGTCGCCCAGGCACGGCGGAAGAGGGGCGGACGGTTGAAGGATAGGTCTCAGGCAGCCGCGCAGTCTTGCAGATGCAGGTAGGTGGTATCGAACTCACCTGCCTGCATGAGTCCCTCCCAGTTGAGAATGGTCAGGATCCCGCCGTCCCAGGCCACGAGATCCTCTCCCCTGAGCTCCTGCAGGGTGCGGTTGATGTGAACGGTCGAGAGACCGAGGGCATCTCCCATTTCAGCCTGGGAAAGCGGCAGCGGAATGCTGTTGCTTCCTGCCAGACCGATCACCTTCAGCCGCATGAAAAGCTCGCACAGAAGATGCGCCAAACGGGTTCTGGCCGAGCGGCGGCCGATCCCGAGCATCCACTCCCTGAAGATCGCCGCATCGATGAGGGTGTCCCGCCAGAACACCTCTGCCAGGCGGGGATGTTGACGGAACAGCTCACGCAGGTGCTCGTGCTGGATGAAGGCGATCTTGCAGGGCGTCAGGGTCCCCAGCGAATGGTCCATCGTTTTCAGGTGTAGGCTCTGCAGATCGGGAATGTCGCCTGGCGTATGAAACGCAAAGATCTGTCGCTTGCCCTTCTCGGTAAGCTTGTACCGGCAGGCGAAGCCCTCCAGGATCAGGCAGCACTGAATGGGCCGATCGCCCTCCCTCACGACGTCTTGGTCGGCTCTGAATTCCTGCACACGCAAGGGTAGTCCCAAAAGCGCCTGCCTCTCTTCAGGTGAGAGATCCGTAATGCTCTCCAACTTGAGCACAAGCGGGAAGGGAGGGGGAGACTGGAGTGACGCCATCGAGTTGGTTTCCGTGATGGGCTCCCTTCACACGGAGGTAAATAGCTGTCTTTATACTGGGTTAATTGGTTCTTTCGGATCGGCCGGATCTCCGTCGCTACCCACTTATGTCCAAGATCTCCAAGGATCGAATAACGTATAACATTAACCCATGTTTATGCGGGCCGGTCAGCTCACGCAGTATCGGTACAGCCTCAGATCTGCGCGTAAACACCGTACAATGGAATACGATGCTTTCCGGCGCGCACCTGTTTCTCTTGCTATCGAGTTCATGGGAGGATCGCAGGCATTTGCCGGCCTGCGGCCGAGACTTGGATCAATCTCAGTCCTTCATCGACGGACCGGCTCCGAGGCGAGCTGACGGATGGGGAGGGACAGGCGGCGGGCGCTGGGCGACCGGTGAGCAGGGGCGCAGACTTGCCGACGCTAAGCCGGGCCGTGCGGGAGCTCGGCTGCTAATCGTCACCCTGTGACCTGCGCCTCGATGGCATGGCTCTTCTGGACGTCGGGCACTGCGGTCGGGCGACGTCTTGCGACATCGAACACGTCGCCGGAGCTCAGCACGTGCAGGCGAACATCGTACATCGACAACGACCGTTCGGGTTCGGCTTCCGCGATGTTGGAATGGGTGACCCCGGCACCGTCGACGACATAGACGCAGCCATTCCCGATGACATCGAAGCGTTCGTCCTCGAACACGAGGGCAGTATCCTCGTCGATGCCGATCCCGAGTTCGCGCGGGTTGTGCGCCACGGCCCCGAACAGGCGCCCGAACCGTCCCCGCTCGGCGAAATGCTGGTCGATGATCATGTTGCGGACCAGGCCGAGGCCCGGTGCCATGTGCAGATCTCCGATCTTGTAGGACTCTCCGCTCGTGCCCTTCACCAGCATGGTTTCGCTCATCACCGATGCGCCCGCCGACGTCCCCGCAAGGAGTCCTCCGCGCTCGTGGATTTCGCGCACCCGCTGCTCGATGGGTGTATCGCCGATCTGGCTGGAGATCCGCAGCTGGTCGCCGCCTGAGAAGAACACGCCGGCAGTTCCTTCGAAGAGGCTCAGCTTGTCCGGATCGAGGGTTTCGGCGCGATCCTTCACATAAAGCTCCACCAGGTCGGTCACGCCGAGGTCGGCGAACGCCTTCTGATAAGCGTCGAAATAGCCTTCGGGCTCGTGCGATGCGACGGTGGCGATGACGAGCCGGCCACCGTTCAGATGCTTGGCAACCTCGCGCAGGATGGTGCGCTCCCCCACCTTGTCCTCTCCGCCGCCGATGATGATCAGAGGGCCCTTGGAATTCGTGCTCGTGCGGTTCTTCATGGTCCCGATTGGTCTCCTCGACCAGCTGCCTTTCGTCGGCGACTGCATTGGAAAGGCGGGTCGGCTGTGCGGCTGCCTGCCCGTCCGGACGGACGAGGAAGGCGGCCGCACCCGCCCGTCGTCAGGCGCTCCTCTTCCACGATGCCGATTGCTCATCCGCCCTGTCGATTTCGACCTCGAAACGGGACGTCGGCGGAATCCGGAAGTCGAGCACCTGCTGCCACATGGCTTCGACATCGGTCGGCGTGAGCACCACGAGATCGCCCGGCTGTGCCATCCTGAGACACAGTTCGGCCGCCTCGTCTTCCTCCAGGATGCGGCTGATCCGCTGCTCCGGAAAACCTGCCGACAATGCACCTTCCGCCAGCAGAGCAACGATCTCGCCGGGCCTGCGCCCGCGGCGAGCCGGATCCTCGCGGAAGATGATCTCGTCGAAGTACCGCGTAGCCAGAGCTCCCATCTCGCGCATGTCGTCGTCACGCCGGTCGCCGGGAATGTTGATCATGCCGATCACGCGCCTGTGGCGCGGGCGCATCTTCAAGATGAGGTCGCCCAATGCCTGCAGGCCGGCCGGATTATGAGCATAATCGAGGATGACGCGGAAGCCGTGACCATCGAAGACGTTGAGGCGACCGGGGCTGTGCTCGAACGAGGTCGTGTAGGTCGACAGGGCCATGCGAATGATGTTGACCGGGACGCCTTGGGCATAAGCCATGGCCACGGCCCCCAAGGCGTTCTGCACGTTGAACTCCGCGAGCCCGTCGAGAGTCGCCGGGATCTCGGAGGCCCGCATCAGCTGGATGCTGTCGCCGTCCTCGTGAATCACGATTTCACCGCCGTTCCCACGCCCGGGCTCACGTACGACCGCGAAGCCGCCGTCTTCGATATGCTCGCGCAGAAAATCCGGCATGTCGGCCCCGCCACGCAGGGAAAAATACCCGATCCGGCCACCGGCCCGCCGGCGCATGCCGACCGTCATCGGATCGTCGGCATTGAGTATGCTGGTGCCGTTCCGGTGCACCGCCTCGACAACGACCGACTTGACCCAGGCAAGGTCCTCGATCGTGTCGATGCCCTTGAGGCCAAGATGATCCGGCTGAATGTTCGTCACCAAGCCGACGTCGCACTCGGTAAAGCCGAGGCCCTCGCGCAGGATGCCGCCGCGCGCGGTCTCCAGCACCGCCACGTCCACGGTCGGATCCTTGAGGATGACGCGGGCGCTCCAGGGGCCCGAAGCATCCGCCTCCACGATCCTGTCGCCGTTCACGTAAATGCCCGTCGTCGAGGTGAGGCCGACGTTCAATCCGTTGGCGCGCAGGATATGGCCGACCATGCGTGCCGTGGTGGACTTGCCGTTGGTGCCCGTGATTGCAAGGACCGGGATGCGGGTCGGAGCTCCCCGGGGGAACAACATGTCGACGACGGGCCGCGCCACGTTGCGCGGCCGTCCTTCTGAGGGCTGCAGATGCATTCGGAACCCGGGGGCCGCATTGACCTCGATAATTCCGCCGCCTGTCTCGCGCACCGAACGGGTGATATCCGGCGCGATGAAGTCGATCCCGGCGACGTCGAGGCCTATGGCACGGGCGGCCCGCCGGGCGATCAGCGCATTGTCAGGGTGAATGTCATCGGTACGGTCGACGGCCGTGCCGCCGGTGGAGAGGTTCGCCGTGTCGCACAGGTAAACGACTTGGCCGAGCTCGGGCACGCTCCCTGGTGTCAGGCCCGCCTTCGCCAGCACTCCGCAGGCATGGTCGCCGACCGTGATCCGAGTCATGACGTTCTCGTGGCCCTCGCCGCGGCGGGGGTCCTGGTTCACTTCCTCCACGAGAGCGGCAATGCTGCGCCTGCCGTCGCCCACCACATGGGCCGGGACGCGCTCCGCGACGGCGACGACTTCGCCGTTCACGACGAGAATCCGATGATCCCGGCCTGTGAAGCAGCTTTCGACGATCACGCGCCTGCTGTGCCGCGCCGCTTCCTCGAACGCCTGCGTGACGGCCTCGGGCGTCGTGAGATCGATGCTGACACCTCTCCCGTGATTGCCGTCGAGGGGTTTGACGACAACCGGATAGCCGATCCGTTCAGCGGCACGAACCGCATCGACGGCACTCCGCACGACATCGCCTCTCGGAACGGGAAGGCCCGCATCCGAGAGAATTGCTTTGGTAAGATTCTTGTCGCTGGCCGCATCGGTGGAGATGGAGGGAGTCAGGCTCGTGATGCTGGCACGAATGCGTTTCTGGTGCCGGCCCGTACCGAGCTGGACGAGGCTCTGGTCGTCGAGGCGTATGACGGGAATCCCCCGGCGCTCAGCCTCCAGCACGAGCGACTGCGTCGTCGGACCGAGTGCCTTGCGGCGGTGGACATACTTGAGTGCCTTGAGGGCGGATTGCAGATCGAAGCCGCCCTGCAGTGCAGGCTCATCCTCGTCCCTGTAAATCCGATCAAGCCCCCGCACGCCCTGAAGCTCTGGCGGCAACAGCGAGTCCACGAGCTGGAGAGCGAGCCGGCCCGCAAGCAAACCTGTGTCCTCCTCCTGGTAGGAATACATGACATTGTAGACGCCGGGCTCCCCCCGGACGGACCGAGTCTTGCCGCGGGTTACGCGGATGCCGGTCAGGGATTGGAGTTCGATGGCGACATGCTCGGCGACGTGGCCCAACCAGGTGCCTTCCTCCAGACGTCGTACGAAGCCTCCGGGCTCGTGGAAGGAGCAGCCGTGCTGGTGCAGCCCGGGCAGGAAAGCCAGGAGCCGCTCCGTGAAGCCGGGGAGGAGATTGGAAGGCCATTGCTCCAACGCGCCGAGATCCAGTTTGAACCGGATCATCGGGGTCAGGCTGTAGAGATGGGCGCCGCGATAGACACCCCGTTCAACCACATTCATCGGACTCGTCGACGCCTCGCCTGGCGATCTGTAGGTGTCATCCTTTTGCTTGTGCCCCTGCTGCAGGACCACGGCTTCTCCAGAGCCTGCCAGCGACTGAAGATCATCGCCCATGTATCTGAACTCCTGGCCGAACCTTAAGAAGGCGGCGGCGCGAAACGTAGACCGCCGTCTTTTTAAACTTGATGTTGAATGATTAAGAGCGGTTAGAGAGAGCCTCGGGGCTGCTTAATTCATGAGCAGCTCTTGTTGTTCCATGGACCAATTCAGAATACGGGTGCCTGTCGGCCAAGATTAACACAGGTTATTGTTGGTCCGATATTGATCTGAATTAGACCAAGTCTGCGCCAATTGCGGATGCTATGGAGGAAGATTATGCCCAGCCTGTCCCCTGAACCGGCCGATCCTGCCGGGCGATAACGGCGCGATCTTGGCCTCGAGCTGTTCACAAGCGCATTCATCGTCGGCGGAGGTCCCGACTGCGTGTCAATCTGCCTCGGACGAATTCAGCGACAGATCCGATGGAAGATCGCGCCGTAGACAGGACCGGGTGAATGAAAGCCCATGCAGGCGAGGAAATGCTATCGGCTCTCACCGGTTGCGTTTGGTGCGCTGCTTGAGCATCAACGTTAGCGACGACACTGCAGAATTCCGTTGAGGATAGCCGGCAAATCCGGCTCCCCTAGATGTCCTTTCCTCACCCGAGCTTCCGGGAGCCCAAGTCTTGAGTTTGCTGACGCGTCTATACCTGCTGGTGGTCCTCGCCGCGGCGCCCGCTTTCGGCCTGGTGCTCTACAATGACTGGCAACTGCGCCAAGCGGCCGAGGCGCAAGTCGAGGCCAACGCCCTGCGCTACTCCCGGCTCGTCTCGGGCGAACTCGACCGCATCTTCGCCGCCGTCCGGAGCACCCTTGGGGCCGCCGCAAAGGCTCCCGCCGTGCAGAGTCTGCGGGGCGAGGAGTGTACCCAGTACCTCTCGAATCTGGCGGCGAGTCACCCCAATCTCTCCCGGCTGGGAGTGATCCGGGTCGATGGGCAGGGCGCCTGCGGGCTCAACATCCGTGTCGATCCGGCTGCCACTCCAAGCCTGCGTGCCGCTCTCGGAACCTCGGACAGCTACCTTGGAGAATACACCGTCGGCCGCGGGAGTTCGGTGCCGATCCTCCCATTCGCCGAGCGTATCGAGGACGCCAACGGGAAACCGGTCGGGGTCGTTGCCTCCGGTCTGCGGCTCGACTGGCTGGGCGCCTACTTCGTCGAGAAGGCAAAGGAGTTTCCACCGGCAACGTCGATCACGATCGTCGACCGCAATGGCACCATTCTGGTCCGTCTGCCCAACCGGGATCGTGAGGGCACCTCTCTGTCTCGCTATCCTGAACTGCGGGCCGAACGCGGTGGGACCCTGCGGTCGCAGGCCGCCCACACGGCAGATGGAGTCGCGCGGATCCTGGGCTTCACGGCCATTCCGGAGGCCCCGGAGGGCGTGGGCGTGGCCGTCGGGCTCTCGCAGGATGTCGCCCTGGAGCCGATCCGTCAGACCACCCGCCGAAATCTCGTGTTGATCGCTCTCACGGCTATCGTCGCCATGAGCGCCGCCTGGCTCGGCGGACGGAGATTCCTTCAAAACCCGATCCGCAGCCTCGTAGATGCCGCAGAGCGGCTTCGGGCCGGCGACCTCACGTCCCGGACACCGCTCGAAGGCAAGGGCTCTGAGCTGGCCAGACTCGGGTCCGCCTTCAATGCCATGGCATCCGAACTGGCTGCACGCGATGAGGAGCGCAACAAGGCGGCCCAGGCCTTACGGGATAGCGAGGAGCGCCTGCTGATCGCTCAGGATGCAGCCCGTATCGGTGTCTGGGAATGGGACCTCGCCGCAAACCAGATCAGCTGGTCGCGGCAGATGTATGAGCTGTTTGGCCTGGATCCCGAGAGCGCCGCGTCCGACCCGTATGGGGCTTGGCTGCGGATCCTCCACCCGGAGGATCGCGAGGAAACCGATCGTACGACAAAGGGCCACAGCGCACGTCCGGGGCCGTTCACCAACGAGTTCCGGATCGTCGCTCCAAACGGCGCAGTTCGTTGGATCCTGGTCCGGGGCCGGACCATACCGGGCGAGAATGGAACTCCCCGCCGCATGGTCGGGGCCAATCTCGATATCACGGAGATCAAGGAGCAGGAGATTCGCGAGACGTTTCTCCTGACCCTTGCCGACCGCATTCGCGACGTCGGCAGGCCGGGCGAGCTCCTGCGGACGGTCGCCGAACTTCTCGGCCTTCACCTGAAGGTGTCCTGCGTCGGATACAGCGAGATCAACGAAGGGGAGGTGTGGGCGACCGTCCTTACAGCTTGGCGCCCCGAGGGTGTCCAGGAGAGCCGTCAGCGGTATCGCACCGATGCATTCGGAGATGCCTTCGTCGAACTCAAGATGGGGCGGACCTTTGTCGTCGACGACGCTCGCACCGATCACCGGACGAAGTCCGCGGTGCAGGTCTATGAGAGCATCGGGGCGATCGGCTCGATCACTGTTCCCCTCGTGCGCGATGGGCGGCTCAGGGGTTTCCTGTTCGTGCACCAGGCTACGCCCCGGCGCTGGACACCCAGCGAGCGCGAATTGTGCGAGGAGGTTGCCGAGAGAACCTGGAGCGCGCTGGAGCGCGTGCGGGCCGACGCCCGGCGGCGGTTGCTGATCAACGAGCTGAACCACCGGGTCAAGAACACTTTGGCGACCGTTCAGTCGATAGCGGCGCAGGCATTCCGAGCAAACGATTGGCGGCCGGAGGTGCGTGAGGCCTTCGAAGCGCGCCTGATCGCTCTGTCCAAGGCGCACGATGTTCTCACGCGTGAGAGTTGGGACGGGGCAGACCTCCGCGAGATCGTCGCTCAAGCCACCGCGCCATTCAGCTCGATCGGCCATGCCCGGTTCACGGTCGAGGGTCCGCCTGTCCGCCTCTCTCCGTCCGTAGCGCTCTCGCTGGCAATGACCTTGCACGAGCTGTTGACGAACGCGGTCAAGTATGGGGCGCTCTCGGTTGCCGAGGGGCGGGTTGCGATCGTCTGGTCTGTGGACGAGACGCCAGAGAGCGTCCGCTTGAAGCTGACGTGGCAGGAGAGTGGCGGTCCTGCGGTTTCCGAGCCTCAGCAGAAAGGGTTCGGCTCGCGTCTCATCGAACGGAGCCTGACACGCGAGCACGGCGGGGAGGTAAGGATTACGTATCCGGCACCGGGGCTTGCCTGCGAGATCGTCATCACGCTCCCGTCCGAGGGGACTGCTCCGGGGACTGCTCCAGGTCACGGAGCGGGGTCGGACACCGGAGATGTTCGGCGCATTGCCGGCTGAGCCGCCACAGCCAGCGAGCTCCGTCACGGCTCCGGTTCCCATGGGCCCTGTACAGGATCACCCTCGGGTGTCGCGCTCGACGGCCGTGAGGACGTGACGGGCGACCAGTTCGGAGGACTGGGGATTCTGTCCCGTGATCAGATTGCGGTCCTGAACCGCGAAGGGCTGCCAATCCGGCCCCCGCTCGAAACGGCAGCCAAGCTCCTTGAGCCGGTCCTCCAGCAGAAAGGGCACCACCGTCGTCAGGCCGACGGCCTCCTCCTCGGTGTTCGTGAAGGCGCTCACACGAAGGCCTTCGACGATGGGGCGGCCATCCTGCCGCTTGGCCTGCACGAGCCCCGCCGGTCCGTGGCAGACCGCGGCAACGACCTTGCCCTGGTCGAACATGGTCCCGATGAGGCGGGCGAGCGTCTCGTCATTGGCGGCATCCCACATCGGTCCGTGCCCGCCCGGCAGGAAGACTGCGTCGAAGGAGGCTGCATCAACGCTGCCGAGGGCAGGGGAATTGCGGGCCAGTTGCATGACCTGCTCGTCCGCGAGGAAGCGGTGCACGGAGGCCGGTACCTCCTGCTGTTCCTCCGGTTTCTCGCCTGGCCCTTCGCCGGCCTCCGCAGGCAGACTGCGCGGGTCCCACGGGATCGCTCCGCCCTTGATGGAGACGAGAGTGATTTCCGCGCCTCCGTCGAGCAGGGTGTAATAGGGGGTGGCAAGTTCCTCCAGCCAGACACCGGTTCGGTGGCCGGCGGATCCCAACCGGTCGTGCGAGGTGGCGACGATGAGCACTTTGGGGGCAGGCATGTCTCTTCTCCGGGGTGAGGCCCTTCGCCGTCAACTCGGAGCAGCCGGATCGGTTCTTGCCGACTGCGGGAAAGTGCTGCGCCCGGACGGACGTGACCTGATGCGCCACGGGACCGCATGGCGCTCCTTTCCCGAGGACCGATTGCATGAGCACCTTGCTCGGATGCAGTCCGGGCCTATAAAAAGTCAGGCTCTTCCTGTCCCGTTTCGACCCGGCCAGCGGGTGGGCTCCTCGGTCGAAGCGGTGCTGTCGGATATGTTACAAAATTCAAGGGACCTCAATGCCATTGGTCAAGACGTCCGAACTTGCGGGCAAGGGCAACTCACGTCCGACGGGCGATGAAGCCGCCGCTTCCAGCGTGTCTCCTGTTCCCGCGAAGGGAGCGGCGTCCCAGCGGCGGGCCTTCGAGCGTGTCAGAGCTCGGCAGCAGAAGGCGGCGGAGCGCATCGGCGCTGCCACGGAGGAGCTGGCCAGCGGGGTTGCCGAGGCCTCGTCTGCGGCGGAGGAGCTACGGCGCTCGATGGAGCAGATCGCCAGCGGAGCCGAGGAGGCCGCAGGCGCCTCTCAGCAGTCGCTGACGGCTATCGTGAGCCTGGGCAATTCGTTTGCGGAGGCCAGGCGGCATGCTGAGGCCGCACGCACGAAGACCGCTGGACTTCAGACCCTTCTGATCGAGACCGGAGCCCAGATCGACGCGTCTGTCGCCACCGTGGAGGGTAACGCCACGCGCCTGAAAGCCATGGTCGACATCGTCTCGCTCCTCGACCGGCAGGCCGCCAATATCGGGGAGATCACCACTGTGGTTGGCGATATCTCCGACCAGACCAACCTTCTTGCTCTCAATGCGGCCATCGAGGCTGCCCGAGCCGGGGAGAACGGACGCGGCTTTGCCGTCGTTGCCGACGAGGTGCGGGCTCTCGCCGGCACCTCCGAGAAAAGCGCACAGGATATCCAGACCCTCGCGGAGGGTATCGTCAGCGAGGTTCGCTCGGTTGCGGAGAGGATCCGGACGGCGGCGGACACCGCGTCCGGCGAGGCCCAGATCGGCCGCAATGTGGTTGCGGCCCTGGACAAGATCCGAACCGACGTCGCCCTCCTGGCCGAGGGCAGCCAGTCCATCCTTGTGGCCGCCGTCGAGGCCGAGGCTGCCATCCGCGAGGCGCAGCGTGGAGCGGAGCAGGTGGCCAGTGCGGCCGAGGAACAGGCGGCAGCGGCAGCCGAGGCGCAACGGGCCGTCCAGCAGCAGAGCGCATCTCTCGATCAGAGCCAGCAGACCGCTCAGGCCTTGGCCGCTCTTGCGGACGATCTGCAGGCGAGCACGGCGGGAGCGTCCACCGCCGAGCAGGTCGGATCGGCGGCAGAGGAGTTGTCGGCAGCGATTCAGGAGCTCTCGGGCGCCGCAGGCGAAATCATGACCGCCGTCGACCAGATCAGCCGCGGGGCACAGATGCAGGCTGCGGCCACCCAGCAGGCCAATACAGCGATGGAGCAGATCGAGCGGGCAACCAGCGCCTCCCGGGACGTGGCCGGCGCAGCAGTTGACCGCGTCGAGACCCTTGCCGGCGACCTGAGGGACAATCGCACCGCGACGATGCGGCTGGTCACAGGCTTGGAGGAGGCACGGAAGGAGACCGGAGCCATCATTGGATTGATGGGCGGGCTGGACGAGTCCAGCCGGCGCATCGAGAAGATCGTCGACGGGATCGCCCTGGTGGCTGTCCAGACGAACATGCTGGCCGTGAGCGGCTCCATCGAAGCGGCGCGGGCCGGCGAGGCGGGGCGCGGCTTTGCGATTGTTTCGAGCGATATTCGCAATCTCGCGCGAGATGCCTCCGAGAATGCCGACCGTATCAAGGACGTCGTTCGCCAGATCCGTGACCAGATCACGATCGTTCGTCGCGACCTGGAGCAGAATGCCGCGATCGTCGAGGCGGAGGTCGGCAAGAATGCGTTGATAGCCGAGAGGTTCGGGGTGCTGGAGGTCGACGTCGAAGAGATCCGGCGGGGCAGCGCCGCCATCCTGTCGGGGTCGGACACGATCCTGGCATCCGTGCGCGAAGTCCGGCTGGGCACGCAGCAGGTCGCAGCCGTCGCCGAGCAGGCAGGAAGCGCAGCGGCGCAGGCCGCGACCGCAGCGCGACAGCAGGCACGAGGAGCCGAGGATCTGGCAGCCGCCATCGAGGAGATTGCCTCCTTGGCGGACGAACTCCAGATGGCGGAGTCGTAAGATCATGATCAAGGCGGCGCCTTCGGCTGTCGCGCAGTCGTTCCTGACGGTGCAGGTGGGCGAGGAGCGCTTTGCCCTCCCGGCTTCCGACGTGGCCGAGGTGATCCGCCGCCCGGCCCTGACCCGTGTGCCGCTTGGGCCATCGAGCCTTCTCGGAGTTGCCAACCTACGGGGCGCGGTCATGCCGGTGGTGTCGCTGCACAGCCTCCTCGGAGGCAAAGGCAGCCCCTCCTCGAACGCACGTGTGGTCGTGATTGATCGCGGCGCTCCCGTAGGTCTCGTGATCGACAGGGTGGCATCCCTGGGTGCTGTCACCGACGGCACTGCCTCTGGGGCAGAAGAGGGCGACGCCGGAGGGAGCAGCGCACCCGCGCGTCTGATCGATCTGGATGCGCTGCTGTCCCGGGACTTCGGCAGCTTCGCCCGTCGAACGCAGC
Source organism: Microvirga sp. GCM10011540 (assembly GCF_042650665.1). Taxonomy (NCBI): domain Bacteria; kingdom Pseudomonadati; phylum Pseudomonadota; class Alphaproteobacteria; order Hyphomicrobiales; family Methylobacteriaceae; genus Microvirga; species Microvirga sp. GCM10011540. The sequence goes on from NZ_JBHSBQ010000025.1 coordinate 171,630, forward strand.
AGAGGCGTGTCTCGGCTCCGCATGAGGGGCATACGCAGGATGCGGCAGCCCACGACGAGGTCGCCCTGGTCTGCTTCGCGGTTGCAGGGCAGGATTTCGCGCTTCCGCTCGCTTCCGTTCACGAGGTGGTGGCGCTTCCGGATGAAGTCGTAACGGTCCCGCGGGCCGACGCCGTTTCCCTCGGCGTCATGCCCCTGCGCGGATCGCTTCTGCCGCTGGTTTCGCTCCGCAGGCTCCTCGGGCTGCGCGAAAGTGGCTCAAGGGAGGGCAAATCCCGTGCGGTCGTGGCCCGGGTCGGGGGCGGGCTGGTGGGGCTCGTCACCGATGGCATGCGGGAGATCCTCCGCATCCCCGCCAGCGCGATCGACCCTGTCCCGGCAATCCTGACGCGCAGTGATGCGGAGGCTCAGATACAGGGCATCTGCCGACTGGAGGGCGGGCAACGGCTGGTTTCGGTCCTGTCGACGGAACGGCTGTTCCGCGATCAGGCCCTGGTCGAGCAGATCAGGCCGCAAGAGGAGAAAGACCACGAGATGGGCACGGTCGAAGGGTCTTCCAACGGTGATGAGCAGTTCATCGTCTTCCAGTTGGGCGGAGAGGAGTATGGTCTGCCCATCACGTCCGTCGAAGAGGTGGTGCGCGTTCCCGAAACGCTGACGCGGCTGCCCAAGGCCCCTGCTTTCATCGAAGGAGTCATGAACCTGCGCGGTCGGGTGGTTCCGGTTATCGACCAGCGGCGGCGCTTCAACTTCGAGGGGCGGGGAGGGCGAAGGCGGGAACGGGTCGTGGTCGTCAGGATCGACCACATGCAGGCCGGTTTCGTCGTCGACACCGTGTCCGAGGTTCTCAAGATCCCCCACAACCAGCTTCGCCCAACTCCCGATCTGGCGGCGGACGGCAGCCAGGTGATCGACCGCATCGCCAATATCGAGGTCGAGGGGCGAATGATCCTCCTGCTCAACCCGCGCGAACTCCTGGACAGGGCGGAGAAGGATCTGCTCGCGGCGATGGGCGACGGCCATCCGGAGCAGCCCAATTCGTGATCCGATTGCTCATCGTCGATGACTCACCCCTGATGCGCCGTCTCCTCGGCCGTGTCTTTGCCGCCGAAGGCGACTTCGAGGTCGGTTATGCCCGCAACGGTGTGGAGGCCCTGGAGCAACTTGCCCTGTTCGAGCCGGACGTCATCACGCTCGACATCCACATGCCTGAGATGGATGGGCTCGCCTGCCTCGACCGGATCATGCTGGAGCGCCCATGTCCGGTGGTGATGGTGTCGTCGCTGACGGAGGCGGGCGCGAGCGTGACCCTGGAAGCCTTCCAGCTCGGCGCCGTCGATTTCATCACGAAGCCCGAGCGGGCGGTTTCCCTGGAGATCGACACGCTCGCGCCCCGGCTCGTCGAGAAGGTTCGCGCTGCATCTCAAGCCCGCTTGCCCGGTAGCCTGAGACTGGCCGAACGGGTCCGGCTGCGAAGCGGCTTGAGCGGAGCGGCGCCTGCTGCGGCGCGAAGGCGTGCTCCTGCTCCTGCTCCGCCACCGCGGCGGCGGGTCAAGGCGGCGCCGGCACAGGGCCTTCTGCTGATCGGCACATCGACGGGAGGTCCACCGGCACTGGATGCTCTGTTGTCTCGACTGCCGGCCGACTTTCCATGGCCCGTCGTGGTGGCGCAGCACATGCCGGGCTCCTTCACCGGGCCACTCTCCCGGCGGCTGGACAGGCTTTGCGCCCTCACCGTCACGGAAGTCACCCACCCGATGCCGCTCTCGCCGGGCAACGTCTATATCGGCAAGGGCGATGCGGACGTGATCATCGGCGTTCGTCCTGATGGTCCCATTGTGATGGCCGCTCCCTCGCTGCCTGAGCATCGCTGGCATCCGAGCGTCGACCGTATGGTTGACACTGCCATGCAGCATATCGCACCGGAGAGGCTGATCGGCGTGCTGATGACAGGAATGGGCAGCGATGGTGCCGAGGCCATGACCCGACTCCGGGATCGGGGAGGGCGAACCATTGCCGAGTCCGAGGAGAGCGCTGTCGTGTGGGGCATGCCCGGCGAGCTGGTTCGACGCGGTGGCGCGCAAGTCGTCGCCCCCCTGGAGCAGATTGCGGACCGAATCCTGGACATGGTGGGGCATTCATGACCAGGCCGCCCCGCTCGCCTGACAAAGCTGCCACACCGGGAAAGGCGCCCGTGCTCGCCGCGGACGACGTCCGCCGCCTGGGTGAGCTTCTCTACCGCCGCACCGGAATGATCTTCGGGGAAAACAAGCGCTATTTCATCGAAAGGCGGGTCGCGGACCGGATGTCTGCCACCGGAATGCGCTCGTTTCTGGCCTACCTCTCCCACATCGAATCTAATGAAAGCGAGGTCGAGCACCTGATCAACGTCTTCACGGTCAATGAGACCTATTTCTACCGTGAGGAGCATCAGCTGCGCTGCCTGGGGCGCTCGCTCCTGCCGAGCATCGTGGAGAACAGAGAGCCCGGCGATCTCGTGCGGATCTGGTCCGTGCCATGCTCGACGGGTGAGGAGCCCTACTCCATCGCCATCTGGCTGCTCGAGAACTGGCCCATGGTGGACGCCTATCATATCGAGATCGTCGGATCCGACATCGATACGCGGGTCCTCCTGGAGGCAAAGGCCGCGGACTATGGCGAGCGTGCCCTTTCACGCCTGCCTTCCGATGTGGTCGAGCGTTATTTCGACCCGCCCCGTGGCGGGCAGCGCAGGCTGATCCAGGACCTGCGGGAATCGGTGAAGTTCACGCCGGCCAATCTGGTGGATGCGGCGTCTGTCGCGGCCCAGGGCCGGTTCGACGTCATCTTCTGCCGAAACGTCCTTATCTATTTCGATGATGCTTCCCGCCTCCGGGCGGCCAACAACCTCTACGACTCGTTGAATTCGGGAGGCTATATCTGCCTCGGCCATACGGAATCGATGACCCGCATTTCAAAGAGGTTCGACCTGTGCCGCTTCGAGGACGCGATCGTCTATCGACGGCCGGGGAGGGAACGCGATGGATGATCTTCTCCAGCACTTCATCGTCGAGGCGCGCGAACTGATCCAGCAGGCCGCGGACGACCTCATGGCTCTGGAGAGCGACCCGACCTCGGGGATGCATGTGGACAGTGCCTTCCGGGCCGTTCACACCCTCAAAGGATCGGTGGGCCTGTTCGACCTCGCGCCCATGGGGCTAGCGCTCCACGCCGCGGAGGATCTCCTGGGTGGGCTCAGGGAAGGGCGGGGGACGGTCGATGGGGATGTGGTCGATGCTCTCCTGGAATGCATCGGCCAGACGGAGCGCTGGGTCAGCGCAATCGAACAGACAGGGCAGCTGCCGGCCGACGCCGCGGAGGAGGGATACCGTCTGGCACGGGCGCTCCGCTCGCAGTTCGAACAGAGACCCGCAAGCACAACTGCCGAGGTCCCGGAGGCCAACCTTCCCTGGATCGAGGAGTTGATGGCCTCGAGCCATGGTCCAGATGTGTCCAAGGCGGAGAATGGTGCGCTGGTTGCACTGCGGTATACCCCCCGGCCCGATTGCTTCTTCGCTGGCGACGACCCGATCGCGCTGTTGCGCTCGGTCCCGAAACTTCTGGCCGTTCGGCTCTCGAACAGGGATCCATGGCCGCCTGCGGCTAAAATCGATCCCTTCTCGTGCAACCTCAGGATCGAGGCCCTCTCAGGTGCCGGGCTCGATGCCGTGAAGGCGGTTTTCCGCTTCGTTCCGGACCAGGTGGTGCTCCATGAGGTCGCCCGTGCCACGGCGCCCCATTCTGGCGAAGCGAGCCCTGACGACGGCTCTGCAGGCCCCTCGGCGGGCGCAGCCGGAGGAGCGAGCTCGCGGATGCTTCGCGTCGATGCGGCGCGGATTGACCGCTTGGCGGATCTCGTCGGCGAAATGGTCGTTGCGAAGAATGCTCTGGCGCATCTGGCCGGACAGGCTGGCGAGGGAATGCACCGGAAGGATGTCGCTCAAGGCCTCGTGGCGAGCCAGGCCGTCATCGACCGCCTCGTGGCAGAGATGCACAGGGCGGTCATGGATGTTCGCATGATGCCCATGCGGGATATCTTCCGGCGTTTTCCGCGGGCTGTCCGTGACACAGCAGGTCAGCTGGGCAAGGCCATCGAGTTCTCGATGGACGGGGAAGATGTGGAGGCGGACAAGTCCGTGGTCGAGGGTCTGTTCGAGCCCTTGCTCCACGTGCTCAGGAACGCCGTGGCCCATGGTGCCGAACCGGAGAGCGTTCGTCTCGATGCGGGAAAGCCGATCGAGACCAAGATCATGCTCCGGGCGCGACGCGAGGGAGACCGGGTAGCGGTCGAGGTCGAGGATGACGGCCGTGGCATCGATCCGGACGCGATCCGGCAGGTGGCGCGTGAACGCGGCGTGGCTTCGGGCGACCAGCTCGAGCGCATGAGCGATGCCGAGGCCATGGAGTTGATCTTCGCGCCGGGTTTCTCCACCGCATCGGAGGTGACGGACCTGTCGGGGCGCGGGGTTGGCATGGATGCCGTTCGCTCCGCAGTCGAGAAGCTGGGCGGTCAAGCCAGCGTCACGAGCCGGCAGGGCCAGGGCACGACGATCCGCTTTTCCCTGCCGCTGACCATCGTCATGACAAGGGTGATGGCGGTCAGGGTCGGCCGCGAGCTCTACGGCATTCCCCTCGATGGGGTTGTCGAGACGGCTGTCGTGCCAACCACGCGCGTTCTTCCTGTCCGGGATGCCGAGGCCTTCGTTCTGCGGGACAGGACGCTTCCCCTGGTCAGGCTCGCCGACCTTCTGGAGATCCCTCGTTCGGAAGAGCCGGGTCCTGGCATGAAGGTCGTGGTGATGGCGGTGGGTGACGAAATGGTCGGGGTTGCCGTCGATGGGTTTGCCGAGAGAATGGACGTTCTCATGCGGCCCATGACCGGCATTCTGGCAGGTATGCCGGGGGTCGTGGGCACAACCCTGCTCGGAGATGGCCGCGTTCTCATGATCCTGGACGTGCCGGAGTTGATCGGATGACCGTACGCTTGGACGGCAACATCATCGTTCTGGAAGGACAATGCCGCGTCGAGGACGCAGAACCGCTGCTGGGCTGGCTTCAGGCGGATGAAGGCCGTACCGTCGACCTGACGGACGCCGAACACCTCCACGCAGCCGTTCTTCAGGTCCTGCTGGCCTTGAAGCCGCCTCTCAGAGGGGCCGGCAAGGACGCCTTCATCCGGGACTGGATTGCCCCCGCTCTGACGAACGCGCGCCCTCCCGACATGGTGCCGCAGGGAGGCTGAACGGTTGTCATTCTCACCGCATACCCTAAAAGAGCGGATATACTTTCCCCATCAGCCGAGCCGGTCGTCCCGGGCAGCCTATCCTTGGCGGAGTACCTGAGTGGCAACAACTGTTCTGATCGTCGACGACAGCAAGCTGGCCCGCATTGTCGCAGGCAAGGCCTTGGCTGCCCTGCAGCCTGAATGGGAGCGGATCGAGGCCGGCAATGCACAGGATGCGCTTGAAATCCTGCGTGAGAGGAAGATCGACCTAGCCATGATCGACTTCAACATGCCGGACAAGGACGGGCTCGAACTGGCTGCCGAGGTCCGTTCCGCTCACCCAACCATGCCGATTGCGGTCATCACGGCCAACATCCAGGACGAGGTGATCGCCCGGGCCCGCGAGGTCAATGCTACGTTCGTCAGCAAGCCTCTGACGGAGGAGGGGCTGAGGGGATTCATCTCCGGGGCGGCCCTGCGCCTGCGGTCGAGCGGCGCGTGACCACAATGGCGCTCGACATCGATCTGACAGACCTCGAGCGCGATGCTCTGACAGAACTCGTCAATATCGGCGTCAGCCGGGCAGCATCGAGCCTGCGCAAGATGATCGGCGAGGAAGTGCTCCTCTCCGTGCCATCCATCGAGATCATGGACCCGCAGGATGCGGCCCGCCTGATCGGGGAGCGCGAGACGGACGAACTCGTCGCAATCCAGCAGCAATTCGAGGGGGCGTTTTCAGGACGAGCCCTGCTGATTTTTCCCGAAACGACGAGCCTGGATTTGGTTCGCGCCATCATCGGCGATGATATCCCTCCCGATCAGATCGCCGAGATGGAGCAGGAGGCGCTGGCCGAGACAGGCAACGTGATCCTGAACGGCTGCCTGGCCACCATGGCGAACATGCTGAAGCGCTCCCTCAACATTTCCCTGCCGGAGGTGGTCCGTGGCGATGGGGCGCGCCTGTTCACGCTCACGCAGGAGCGCGCGGACAACGGGCTGGTACTTTTTCTGTACATCAACTTCTCCGTGCGCAACAAAGACATCCGGGGCTATATTGCGATGCTCATGGATCTTCCATCGCTTGCCGCCTTGAAGGAGCTCATCGCAAGCTTCATCGAGCGGGTTATCGGAGACGAGGCTTAGGCCATGGCGCCCGACAAGAACCCGACAACCAAGACTTGGCAGGTATGACCGCCCGAACCCTTTCCCATGAAACGGTCGCGCAGACCGTCAAGGTGGCGGCTGATGAACTGCGTCGAGTGGCTGGTCCGATCTTCTCGGCGCTGGAGCGGTCGGGCTTGCCGATGGTCGCAACGAACCCGCGGCTGCACGACAATCCCATCGTGTTCGTGAACGGTGCTTTTTGCCGAACGACAGGATACGCATCTGAGGAGGTCGTCGGCCGTAACTGCCGGTTTCTCCAGGCCCCGGAAGCGAGTGAGGATGCGCTCCTTCAAATTCGCGAGGCGATCGGAAACGGGCGCGCCATCTCGATCGAAATTCTGAATCAGCGCAAGGACGGAGTTCGTTTCTGGAACCATCTCTTCATTACACCGGTGAATGACGAGAACGGAAAGCCCCTTTTCTTTCTCTCGACTCAGGTCGATGTCACCCAGGCCCACCAGGCAGAGGAGATGCAGGCGACACTCCGGGCCAGTCAGAAGGAGCTCGACCAAACCAACGAGCGGCTTCGGCTGACCTTGACCGTTGCGGGAACCGGAGGTTCCTGGGATTGGGACATTCCCAACCGGCGCTTTACCGCCGATGCGCGTTTCGCTGCGCTCCACGGACTGGATCCAGTGGCGGCTGCAAGAGGTCTGCCCGCGCAGGATTTCTTCGCAGCCATTCATCCTGAGGACCGCCTCAGGATCCGCCTCGCCGTTGCGGGTATCCTCAACGGAGCGGAGATCTTTTCCAAGGAGTACCGGCTTCTCACTCCCGACGGTTCCGTGCGTTGGGTTCATGCGCGGGGGCGCTGTCTTTTCGGCAATGACGACCAGCCGCTGAAATTTACCGGCGTCCTCATCGACATCACCGATCAGAAGCACGTCGAAGAGCGTCTGCGCGTGGCGCAAAGTGCCGGAGGCGTCGGAACGTTTGAATACGTCGAGGGCTTTGCCACTGTCAGCGTTTCGGACGAGTTCTGCCGTCTGCTCGGACTCCATCCGACCAATACTCTCCCGATCCGCACTATCAATGCACGGGTCGTACCGGGAGATCCCGCCATCGTCGCACAGGCGCCGGGATCGGAGGGAGCCACCTATGTGGAGTGCCGGATACAGCGCGCGGATAACAAGGAAACCCGCTGGCTGGCTCGAAGAGGAGAGTATGTCCGCGACACGGAAACGGCGGGTCTGCGTTTCATCGGCGTCATCTACGACATCACTGCCGCGAAGCAGTCCGAAGAGAGATTGCGGGAGCTGAACGAAAGGCTGGAGAGCCGCGTCGAGGAGCGGACGCGTGAGCGCGACAGACTCTGGAGCCTTTCGAGCGACCTCTTCAGCGTCTGCGACGCCCATGGCTATCTGAAGGCCGTCAACCCGGCATGGACGGACCTGCTCGGCTACCGGGAGGATGAGGTCGTCGGCACCCGTTTCGTAACCTGGATCCATCCGGAGGATCAGGTCTTGAGCGATCATCTGCTGACGGCTTTCCAGCGAGGGCAGCCGCTCAAGGATTTTGATGTTCGCATTCGGACAAAGGATGGAGCCGATCACTGGATCAGTTGGACCTTCGCCCCCGCGGGCGATGTGTTCTACAGCGTCGGCCGCGACGTCACGCAACGCAAGCATCTGGAAGCGCAACTCCGGCAAAGCCAGAAGATGGAGGCGATCGGCCAATTGACAGGCGGCATCGCCCACGACTTCAACAACCTCCTGACGGGCATTGTCGGCTCCCTCGACCTCCTGCAGACACGCATGGCACAGGGCCGGATGGAGAACCTCGACCGCTATACCAAGGCGGCAACGGCATCGGCCAACCGAGCTGCCGCGTTGACCCACCGCCTTCTCGCCTTCGCGCGGCGTCAGCCTCTCGATCCGAAGCCCGTCGACGTCAATCGGCTGGTCATGTCCATGGAGGAGCTTCTTCGGAGAACCTCCTCCGAAGCGATCGAACTCAGGATCGTGACGTCCGAGGACCTGCCACTGACTCTGTGCGACCCGAACCAGCTTGAAAGCGCCATTCTCAATCTCGCGATCAATGCCCGCGATGCTATGCCTGAGGGCGGCAAGCTCGTTATCGAGACTGCAATGTCGGGCCCGGATGGGGCCAATGAGGCCGATCGGCAGGAAATCGCTTCCGGTCGGTATGTGACCATCTCCGTGACCGACACGGGAACCGGCATGCCTCCCGACGTCATGGCTCAGGCCTTCGACCCATTCTTCACGACCAAGCCGATGGGAGAAGGAACAGGCCTCGGCCTTTCCATGGTCTACGGCTTCGCCAAGCAGTCCGAGGGCCATGTTCGGATCCATAGCGCTGTCGGCAGGGGCACGACCGTGAAGATCTATCTTCCGTCCTATGAGGGCGAGATCACGGAAGCTGTTGCTGCACCGGGGCTGAGTGCGGCTCACCGGGCGGAAGCCGGTGAGGCTGTCCTGGTGGTCGAGGACGAGCCGATTGTTCGGTCGCTGATCCTGGAGGTCTTGGCCGACCTGGGCTATCAGGCTCTCGAGGCGGTGGATGGTCCGTCTGGCCTCAAAATGCTGGAATCCAAGCAGCGGGTTGATCTGCTCGTAACCGATGTCGGCCTGCCGGGATTGAACGGACGGCAGTTGGCCGACCATGCGCGCCTGACCAGACCTGGTCTCAAGGTCCTCTTCATCACGGGCTATGCCGAGCAGGCAGCGATGGCGTCAGGGTTCCTGGAGCCGGGCATGGAGATGATCACGAAGCCGTTTGCCGTTGACGAACTGGCAGCCCGGATCCGCGACATCATAGAGCGGGGCTGGCAAGGCTCATCCAGGTGAGGATCGTCTGATCGGGAACCCGGAGAGGAAAACCGGTCCCGCCTATTCCCCAGGAGCGGTTTGCTGGGGTGAAATGCTCCTGACCGCGGAGCGATGTTAACGGAAGTTAATGAGCCGGTCCGCCCGGGTTCATCTTCCGTCATATAAAACCGTTCCATCAAGCGTTTCGGCATGGCGCGACCTGAAGCAACCGCCCGGGGCAAAGCGCTCGGAGGGGAGTGCGGCGTCAGTGTCGGGATGGGCCGTTTGCCAAGCCTTGATGTTGGGGCATTCGCCCCCCACTTGTAAGACAACGGGGTCCGGGACCCTCTGACAGCCCCACGAGGGCTGTGATGTCGGACTCTCTCACCTGAGAAGCACCTTGGCGGCTTCGCATCTGGGAGACCATGATGACGTCTTATACCTACGCTCCTGCCCTCAACGGAACGGTATCGCTTCGTGCCGATGACGCACGAGCACGGCTCGACGCCCTGGCTAAATTCCTCGACAGCGCCATTCGCTTGCCGGGCACCAACATCAGGTTCGGCGCCGACGCGCTCCTGAACCTCTTCCCCGGCGTCGGCACCCTGACTTCGAAGGGCATGTCGGCCTATCTTATCTGGGAGGCGAGGCGCCTCGGCGTGCCGCCCGCGCTTCTCCTGCGCATGGCGGGTCATGTCGGCGTCGACTTCGTTATCAGTGCAATTCCGCTCGTCGGCTGGGTCGGCGACGTGTTCTATCGGTCCAACCTGCGCAACATGGCGCTTCTGCGTAAGCACCTTGACCAGGCGCATCCAAGCTCGAGATCCTAGAGCCGTCGATGCAGTCAATATCTCTGTATCGGCACCTGCCCTGGCGGCCAGCTTCCTGTTTTAGCGTTCAGAAAGCAATTATATGAACAATCCGAACACCACACCTCGTTTCGGCAATCTTGCGATTGTTGCTGTGGTCCTGAGCCTGATTACGCTGTTCTACATCCAGAACACGGCCGGACCGCAGCCCAATCAATTGTCCTACACGGCCTTCGTCAGTGCGGTCGAGCAGGGAGAGATTCGCTCCGTTACGATCCAGGGGCAGAACGTCGTTGCCGAGCGCAACGCGGGCGGTACGGTCACGACCTATGCGCCGCCGGGTGCCGATCTCATCGGACAGCTCCAGCAGAAGAATGTCGAGATCAAAGCTGAGCCGCCGCCGCAGCCCAGCCTTCTCGGCAGTCTGCTGCTGTCGCTCCTGCCTTTCGCCCTGATGATCGGCATCGTGTTCTGGATGGCCCGGCGGGCCATGAACAAGCAGGGCGGCGGCGGCGGTATGCTCTCGATGGGCAAGTCGAAGGCGAAGCTTCTGACGGAGGCGCATGGCCGTGTGACGTTTGAGGACGTGGCGGGCATCGACGAGGCCAAGGAGGACCTTCAGGAGGTGGTGGAGTTTCTGCGCGATCCGCAGAAGT
>NZ_JBHSBQ010000026.1:0-10257 GCF_042650665.1 Microvirga sp. GCM10011540
CTCCAGCAGTGCCACGGCCTCTCGCTTAAACTCGGGTGTGAATTCGCGCCTCGTCTTCGTCATCAAACACCTTCCCGCTCCCACAGGAGCGTATCAGAGGTGTCCGTCAAAGCGAGGGAGGATCACTCAAGCGGATGAGCCGGTCCACGCTTTGGAAAACCAGCCTTCCGATCGCATCACCGCCACAATCGCGGCCCAGCTTGCGTCTGCGGCCCTCTCCCATGACGATCCCCCAGGATACCTTTTGTGGCCGCGGCGCCGACTGGCCCCTGGTTTCGTTCACGTCGCCTGTGCGGGGCGTGGGAGAGAAGGCCGGTCGGCGTCCCTTTTCCTCTCAGCCTCACCCGCCCAAAAAAGCCTCGCTCAGCCGGAGACTGAACGAGGCGACACAAGGGGGCGATCCGCATAACAAGGGTCGACGCGGACCGCACGTCCATCTCCAACGGCCAAGGTTGATGTTCCGTGAGAGGTTCGCCCAACCGGTTCGCTCGGGTGGCGCTCAAAAAAGCCCCCTCGCCGGCGGTGGCCGAGGAGAGGGCAGGTCCAGAGGGAGGAACAACAATGCGTCAGCTCCGCACCCCAACCATTAGGTCCGGGGGTTGTTCCGGACCGAAGCGACGGTTTCTGCGCCAAACATCCTAAAAGATGTCGCTATCATTCGGGCGGGCCGGCAGAGGCGGCAAAAAAGCCGTTTGTTCTGGGCCTATACTGCATCGCGGCTCGGGGCGCCGGAATGACTGCCGCAACACGGAAAAACCGCAAGAACTTATTCCGATAATTGGCGCTATGAAACGCACAGGCAGAGGGTAGACCTCGTGCGCGCGAGGTTACATCGGAAGAATACGACGTAACCATACGTGCAGACAAACCGGCCTAGCCCGGGCAACACAAGCACTCTCGGCCCTTCTGCCCCTGTGGTCGGACCTTGAACGCCCCCGTTTCGAACGGCTGGGCGTTTTCTTTGTGGCGCTCCGCACGGGCATGCCAGGGACACCCGACACGAAAAAAAGAGCCGGTTGGGGGCAGACCCGACCGGCTCGCACCATGCCCCAACCCTGGGGGAGCTGCGTATGGCTAGGGCAGCCTTGCGCAGGTCATGGTACCAAGTCGATCATGCGAGCGCATCGAGAGCCGGGGTTTTGCGCCACATCGTTAACGGTTGTCAGAGGCGCGAAACGAGGACAGCCACGCGACGGTGCCTGTTCCATAAGGGGCCTATCGAAAATTGGGCCTCATGGCGTATCCAGATAGATTGATAGTCAGCGCCCCGCATCCTCGTTCCGTCAGGACGTGAGCCTCAAGTTGGCGGATAATCGGGCTCGAGGATGGTGATCGTCGGCTCACCTGGCGGCAGGCTAAACGTATCGATGAGCGTCGCATCCTCCTCGCCGAGATTGGCGGCTGCCATGGCGGTGTTTGGCGGCATGTAGTAACACGTCCCGGCGGGCCACTTGTGAGGTTTTGCGCCTTCCATGAAACCGGTGATCTCACCCGACAGCACGCAGGTATGCCCGCCGTGCTTGTGGACGTGAATACCGACTCGGGTCCCAGCCTTCCGGATTCCCTTCGTCACCACGAGCCGGTTACCATTGGCGTCGATGGTGTCGATCATCGTTGACACGTCCTGCAGGGGCAGAAGTTGACCGGGCAGGGTTTCTCCGTTGATCGTCGTGACAACACTCGGCTTTTCCTCGGCCACCGCAGTAACGTCGCTGAGCACAATCGCAACGCACACTGCCAAGGACGCGCTGAGCGTCTTCGCGCCGAAGTGGATCTTCATTTCGGTCTGTTTCATTATCTAAACCCCTGCCCTCACCGCGACGGTTTATACCGACCGTCGCGTCTCACGGCAATGACCGGACAGAACCGCGCACAAGAGCTTCATTGTGCAGGTAGGGCCCTCAACCTTACCTGTGCTGTTTCCATAAAGGAGTTCATGCGCCCCAAGGGGTATGAGGCTGGGTCTCGGCATTCGGCCGTTCAATGGTGAGCGAAACCGTTAAGGTCAGCACCCGCTGCTTGTGCTCGTTGCAGACCTCGATGATCACCACATGACCGGTCGGACGCAGCGCCAGATCTCTTGCGATTTGAGCGGCCAGATCCACCGCGTGGCACTTGGCAGCCTCTAAGCTTTCAAGCTCCTCACCGCCCGGGTCAGGAACGAACCTCGATCCCTCACGGATGTCGAAGTGAAAACGAGTCATGGCAAAGCCCTACGGCGGCGACAGCGTCAGCCCCTGGTCATATGGCCTCGATAGTGGCCCGGCCTTTCGCGAAATTTGAGGCGGGTCAGTTCGGCTCGGATGACCTTTGCCGTCTTACGCCCGATGTTGTCGAACCGCTCGATCCGGTCCGCCACCGCCCTGAGTCTATCCAGGGTGGTGATGTTTTCCTGCTGCAGCACCTTCCAGGCGCGTTGCGGCAGACGCAGACCGTCAATTGGACCGGGAGTGGGTTTGTCCTCAAGCATCTGGCTGGTCTTCCAGCGCGGTAGGTCAAGGATCACTCGGCGCAGTGCCGACAGCAATTCATCTCTTCGGGCGAAGCCCTGTGGCTCTGCCCTGACCGAGGGGAGTCGGTTGACCCTCGGCCAAGGCAATTGCCATGTCTGAGCACACTGCACCGGACAGGTAGCAACGCATCCGGTTGCCGCATCCTGGTCCGATCATGATAAATAATCCGTTCACACCTCGGAGGTCCCAGTAGCCCCACTGCCGGTTGGCCTCCGCGATTGCTTCCAGCGCCGCACCGGCCTCGATCTCGGTCGCGAAGATCTTGACTAGCCCCTGCCCGCTCGCACCGATCCGGCCCCAGTTACAGACTAGACGCACGATCCCGAACAGATCCTTTCGATCAGAATGGCGACCAGTGCAGTTAGGCAAATAAGCCAGATCCGTAGCGTTCGCGTATGGTCACGGATCTCGTGCTGCGTTCCGGTTGAGATCGCTCAGCCAGTTGTACAGGTTCTCCAGCCGCTGGTCGATCAGAAAGCGCGTCTTCTCGTGCTCGTCTTTCGCTCCTTCTACGACCGAGCATCGTTCGCCTCCCATTTTCTCTTGCTGAGCTGCTTTTCAAACGTCTTGAGCATAAACTGCCAGAATATGGCCGAGACTGTCTGTATCATCGTGCCATCACGATTCGGATCGGGCCGATGCTCGAGCTCAAGGCAATAAACAGCGCTCGTGTGATCCTGGGCGGGTCGAGCTGGTCCACATGATGCACAAGCAGCAGGCGATCTACGCCCGAAATCCGCAGCCCACTCGCACTAAGCAGGTCGGGAGGCTTGCTGCGTGGGGCCCGCGAATGTAGTAGCCCACTTTCTGTTCTCAACCAAAATTCGCGACAGAGCCCGTTCATCTAGTGGCGGACGCGCGGATGGTACCCGGTTCCCGGACGACGCCGCAGTTCAACCGCCATACCCTGCCCAATGGCCCGGCTGGCCACGGCAAAAAGAGCCCGGCACACACCAGGTGGCCGGGTCATTGAAAGTGGTCTCGAAAGTAGCGGACCCGCATACGGGGAGGTCAAGGGGATTAGTGCGGATCCGGATACGATTCAGATGAGACGTCGGCGCCCTCACTGCAACCGTCACACTCCCTAGTCCACATTACGGCTGTGTGAGGTCACGTCATGCGTAACCAGGGTTGCGGCTGGGGTTCGCGACAGGGCTCCGCACCCTGGGGACCCCTCACAAATTCTTGAGCACCTGCCAACCTGCTGACTGCGCATGAGAACTCGCCATCTCCGCCGGCTCGATCAGGCGCCATACAGGCCTATTAACCTTCAGGTAACCTCAAACTGAAAGTCTGCGGGCACATTCACCCAACAGCAACGAGCGTCGCGTAGATGAAGCCCACAGGCATTGCCATTGCATTCGTCGCCATTTCGTCCAGCACCTGCGCTGCAGCACAAACGCCGCGCCTGCTAGGAACATACGATGAATGGAGTGCTTGGTCGGTCAAGGAGAATAAATCCAACATCTGTTATATCCATGCGGACGCCCTGACGAAGACCCCTGTCGAACTCGACCACGGCAGAGTTAGCTTCTCCGTCCGCCGCCTCAAGCGCGGCAAAGTACGGACTGAGGCCAGCATGCAGGCCGGCTATGAGTTTTCTCCAAATGCCATTCGGGTCTCTGTCGACGGAAAGCGGTTCACGATGATCCCGTATGGCCATAACGCTTGGCTGCAGGGAACGGCCCGCGAAGCGGAGTTTGCCCGTGTGCTGTCAAAGGGACGCACGATGACTGTCGAAGCTGTCTCGCGGCGCGGGAACAAGACTCACTACCGGTTCTCGCTCAAGGGCTTTACCGCAGCGCTGCGCAAGGCCCGTAGAACCTGCCCGTGAGCCGATGAAAGGTTTTTGCTCCTGCGCCCTGCTCCTGATCCTCGGCGTGATCTGTGTTCAGGAGGCTCAGGCTTGAGCCGACAACGCAACCTCACTCCTTCCGCGGTTCGCGTCCCTGAAGAGAGCGCCGACAAATGTCCGGGTCGGCCCCGGCACCAAGTACCCAATCCGATGGATCTACCGGAGGCGAGCTCTGCCCGTCGAGGTCATGGCTGAATTCGGAAACTGGCGCCAGGTCAGAGGCAGCGATGGTTCCGATGGTTGGGTCCACTCCGCTCTCCTTTCTGCAAATAGAACGGCCCTCGTAAGCCCGTGGAACACAGACAGCATTGACCTTAAGTCAGAACCCACAAAAGAGGCATCTGTTATTGCAAGATTGAAGCCGCGTGTTCTTGTTGATCTGTACTGGTGCGATCGCACGTGGTGCTCGGTCGGTGTGCGGGGGCGCGAACTTTATGGTTACGCGCGGCAGATCAGACTCTGGGGGGTCTACCCCGATGAGATTATCGCAAGTAGGTCGATTGAGAACGCCTTCTGGGGCCTCTTGGGAGGATGACCAGGAGATACCGAACGGACACCGGTTCGTTTGGAGACCGTGAGAGCAGCGTGTGCTCGTTGAAATCGATCCTGGCTGACCGTCAGCAGGGCGGGATGCCTTCCGGACACCTGATTACACAGAGAGGCATTGATGAAACGACCCCAGTCTTTTGCAACTCCCCTTTCCCACATTGCCATCGCTGCCGCGCTCACGCTCACCGCTGCTCTTGGCTGGGGGCTCCTGCTTCTGAAAATGCGATCCGCGGCTGAGTTCGAGGAGCATCTACGGGCACAAGTCTCCAGTCTCCATCAGACGCAGCTAGAACTGCTCAGCGAGCGAGCTCAGATGCAGGCCGAGATCGCCGTATTGCGCAAGGACCGGGAGACACTGACGAAAACCCGTGACCAGATGCAAGCAGAGCTTGCCCGTGTTCGCTCTGAACGGGACGAAATGGTCAAGAGTCTCAATGCCGCCAGGGTCGAGCAAACCGGCGCAGACCGGTCTGCAACTTCTGGCGCGGTCGTTGCAGCACAGAAGGCTCTGTCAGACCTGGGCTATGGTCCGCTGCAGGGGGATGGCATCCTGGGGCCCAGCACCCGCCAAGCGATCGAGGACTTTCAGCACGATCAGGGCCTGACAGTCACAAGTGAACTGGACCCGCCCACATTGCGTCGACTTATCGCTCCGGATCAGCAGACGGCGCGGCGGGAGTAAGTTACCTGCGCTCTCGCAGGGGCTCCAACGAAGGCGAGTACAAATGATGTCAGGAGAATTCCGAGATCCTGTTCCCTCCGGGACGGGTCTAGGAGCGAAGTACGGCGAGATTCCCTAGAAGTCCGCTGACCGGCTCCTCCGGAGCATGAGCGGTATTCAAGCCGACAAAGCTAGAATCGAACGCCGCCTACCGCCCGGCTTGTCCGCCCCCCGGGCGGACACAACTACCCACCGGACCACCGCCTATGGCGCGCAATTCGATAATCACTTTCCCTGACACCGCATGGGTGCTCCCTAGGTTGCACCGCGAGCCGCGAAGCTCCAATAATATTAGAGGTTTGACGCGAAATATCGAAGACCCCCTCACTCTGCCATCGCGTCCCGCCACCGCAGCGCCTCGACCCCCACCATTGCAGGGCTGCGGGCCAACTACAAAGAACAAAAGAAGCCCAGCCCAAGCACCGTCGAGCGCTGAGAGCCCGTCTTGAACATAATGGCGGCATGCATCGCCGAGGCGGATGCGCCTAGCATCATGGTGGACGACCAGATGCGATGGCGCGACCATCTCCTGAAGGCTGCGAGGCTCGATCCCAAGACAGTCAGAGACGTCTACATCGCGCCGTCAGCGCAGCAGTCCGCTGGGGCAAGGGCCAAGGCAGGCTGAGGACGAATCGGCTGCCCAGATTGCGTTACGGTACTTGCCAAACCGCAACTGCGCGAGAAAGGCTTCACGTGCTCAGAGGCGCGGACGATCCTAGCGCCGCCCAGCTCCCCTAATCACGTCCGAGCACGCCCGCTGCGGCGTCGAAGACACCTAGGTCGGGGTCACTCCACCAAGAGCCCGAGCGCGAGCGCGCTTCGCCCAAGACGCCTGTAGCCAACGGCTTGGCCACCTGCTGCTCCCTAGGCAATCTGCGTCAGTGTATCCGTCTCTCTTCCGCGGATCGTAGTCGACCAGGGGGAAGCGTTCCTTCCCAGTGGGCAATGGACGTTTCCGTGATTGGCGCCATCCGCGCAGGTGGCCTGATGTTCCAATCGGCCCGGGTGTTGCGAGCAGCCCTGCCTGTAACAGGACCAAATCTGCTGTTGATTGTGACGCGATGCGGCATCCCGCCGCTTGCGGTCTAGTCCGCTATACCCGATATTTCAGAAACTTCTGAAATTTTGGAATTGACATGAACCTTCCGTCCCTGGTCCAGACGTTTGTTCTCCATTTCGGCGAGATGGGATCCCGCTGGGGCATCAACCGGACCGTCGGCCAGATCTATGCCCTGCTCTTCGTCTCCAATGAGCCGTTGAACGCTGAGGACATCGTCGAACGGCTCGGCGTTTCCCGCTCCAACGTCAGCATGGGCCTGAAGGAACTTCAGGCCTGGAGCCTGGTGCGGCTCCAGCACAAGCCTGGGGATCGGCGCGACTACTTCTCGACGCCGGACGACATCTGGCAGATCGTCCGCACCTTGGTCGAGGAGCGCAAGAAACGCGAGATCGACCCGACCCTAACCCTATTGCGTGAGGTCCTCATGCAGGAACCGGCAAGCGTGGAGGAGCGCCACGCCCAGGACCGCATGCGCGAGATGCACGACCTCTTCGAGCTGCTGACCGGCTGGTACGCCGACGTGCAGCGGCTCGATACTGAGCGCCTCGTCCAGCTCCTGACCCTAGGCTCAAAGGTGCAGAAGATCCTGGAGATGAAGGACCGTCTGTTCGTCGTGCCGGGGTCAAAGAAGAGCCGCCGCGAAGACCTCAAGGAACACTAGATATGGACGATCCTCTCCTCCTCGCTCGCATCCAGTTCGCCGCGAACATCTCCTTTCACATCCTTTTTCCCACCATCACGATTGCGCTCGGCTGGGTGCTGTTGTTCTTCAAGCTGCGTTTCAACCGCACGGGCGACGCCGCCTGGATGGAAGTCTACAAGTTCTGGGTGAAGATCTTCGCTCTCAGCTTCGCTCTCGGCGTGGTGTCCGGCATCACCATGTCGTTCCAGTTCGGCACCAACTGGCCAGGATTTATGAACACGGTCGGCAACATCGCCGGCCCGCTGCTGGCCTATGAGATCCTCACCGCGTTCTTCCTGGAGGCTGCCTTCCTCGGTATCATGTTGTTCGGATGGACCCGAGTTTCGAACCGGGTCCACACCGCCGCAACGGTGCTGGTGGCCGTAGGAACCACGATATCGGCGTTCTGGATCCTGGTGCTGAACTCATGGATGCAGACGCCCGCTGGCTTCGAACTACGGGATGGTGTCGTCCATGCCACCGATTGGTGGGCCATTATCTTCAATCCCTCCATGCCGTATCGCCTCACCCACATGCTATTGGCCTCAGGCCTGACGGTGGCATTTCTCGTCGCGGGCATCTCGGCCTTCCAGTGGCTGCGTCGTGATCGCTCGCCTGGGGTCATGGCAGGCCTGCGCACGGGTGTCTTCCTGGCCGCTGCGCTCATTCCAGCCCAGATCTTTGTCGGCGACATGCACGGCCTCAATACGCTGGAGCATCAGCCCGCCAAGATCGCCGCCATGGAAGGTAACTGGGAGACGCAGAATGGCGCCCCAATGGTGATCTTCGGAATCCCGGATGAAGCATCGAAGACGAACACGTTCGAACTCGCGATCCCCAATATCGCCTCGTTCTATCTCACCCATGACTGGAACGGCGAGGTCAAGGGTCTCAACGATTTCACACATCATCCACCCGTTGCGCCTGTGTTCTTCGCCTTCCGGATCATGGTCGGGATCGGGATGCTCATGCTCGTTGTGTCATGGCTCGCCACCTGGCAGTTGCGTAGTAAGGGCCAGGTCGAGCGCCCGGTGGCTTATGTGCTTGTCGCCATGACATTCGCTGGCTGGATTGCGACCTTGTCAGGCTGGTACGTGACCGAGATCGGCCGCCAGCCGTGGCTCGTCACCGGCATCATTACCACCAAGGAGGCTGCCTCCGCCGTCCCGGCACCAATGATCGCGTCCACCCTCGTCGGTTACCTCCTGCTCTATGCGGTTCTGCTGGCCGCCTACATCGCAACCATCTTCTATCTCGCCCGCCGGTCGGCCTCGCCCGCCGACCATGCGTCCAGCGAACCCGTCCGCACCGGGGGTGCAATGGTCGCCGGAGGCTCCGTGGCAACGACCGCCTAAAGGATCAACATAATGGACCTTACTCCCGCCACCTGGCTGCCGGCTGCCTTCGCGGTTCTGATGGGGCTGGCCATTCTCCTATACGTGGTTCTCGACGGCTATGATCTTGGCGTCGGCATCCTCAGCGCCGCCGCCGGAGGCGCGCAGCGCGACCGAATGATCGCCTCGATTGGCCCGTTCTGGGATGCCAACGAAACCTGGCTCGTGCTGGCGGTTGGCCTGCTTCTAGTGGCCTACCCGCAAGCACACGGCATGATCCTCGGTGACCTTTACCTGCCGGTGGCAGGGCTGCTGCTCGGTCTGATCCTGCGCGGGGTGGCATTCGAGTTCCGGGCCAAGTCGACCATCGGCCACAAGACGTGGTGGGACCGCGCCTTCGTTGCCGGGTCGGGGCTGGCTGCTCTCACCCAAGGATACATGCTCGGCCTCTACATCGTTGGCTTCGAGCGCACGGCTTCCAACGTGGCGTTCGCCCTGTTAACGGCCGTCTGCCTCGCCGCAGGCTACGCCTTCATCGGGGCAACATGGCTGATCATGAAGGCGGAAGGGGACTTGCAGTGTCGGGCCGTCTCCTGGGCCAAGGGAACTCTTCTTCTCTCAGGTCTCGGCATGACCATCATATCGGTTGTGACACCCTTGGTTTCAGAGCGGATCTGGGACAAGTGGCTCAGCCTGCCCAACCTGATCCTGCTCGCGCCTATTCCGGTCGTGACCGCGGCGGTCTTTGCCATCCTCTTCGTCGTGCTGCGGCACCTGCCGACCCGGACGGACCGCTTCTGCTGGCTACCGTTCGTGGGCGCAGTCGGCATCTTCCTGCTCGGCTTCCATGGGCTCGCCTACAGCTTCTTTCCTTATGTGGTGCCGGACAGGCTGACGGTCTGGCAGGCGGCGGCGGCGCCGGAGTCGCTCATGATCATGTTTGTCGGTGCGCTGGTAGTCTTGCCGATCATCGCCGGGTACTCGGCCTTCGCCTATCGGGTCTTCTGGGGCAAGGCCACAGATCTGCGCTACTATTGATAAGTCCGACCGGCGGCTCCGTGACGTCCTCCGCCGGACGGGTTCGCTCCCGAGCGACGGATTGCGCCGGCCTGGCACGGCAGCCTCCGGGCTAGAGTTACGACCAAGTAAAGGCGCGTGCGCTCCGGGCACCCGTCTCAACTTTGCTCCGCTTTCGAACTATGTGGGCGCTGTCAGAGCGCCAACGGGCGATGGATTGAACGGCAAGCCGCGTTCGTAAGCTGGGCGTGACAGCAACCACATGCATGGAGGTCTCCAGTTTGTGGAGATCGCCTTGGCTCCGACACAGTCCGGCCTTGCTGTGCCTGCAGCAGCCCTGAGAAACTTCAGCATGAGTTACTTTTCTCACTTGAAGAACCACACGAGCAGATCCGGGACTGATCCTCCCTCGCTTTGACGGACACCTCTGATACGCTCCTGTGGGAGCGGGAAGGTGTTTGATGACGAAGACGAGGCGCGAATTCACACCCGAGTTTAAGCGAGAGGCCGTGGCACTGCTGGAGAG
>NZ_JBHSBQ010000027.1:0-22045 GCF_042650665.1 Microvirga sp. GCM10011540
TTTGCCGCCGTCGCTACTGACGCGAACGGTTCATCACCAAGTGAGACCTTCCAAGCGCAATGCAAGAAAAGAGGGCCTGCAGGTGTGGCTTCAGGAAACCCGCAGGCCCTCCTCCGGCCGATGTCTTGGGAGAGCATAGCCGTATATAAGGCTGCGCTTCTTTCCAGTCGTTGTCGATTGGCTCAAGCGGATGAGCCGGTCCACGTTGTGGAAAACCAGTCTTCCGACCGCATCACCGCCACAATCGCGGCCCAGCTTGCGTCTGCGGCCCTCTCCCATAACGATCCCCCAGGATACCTTTTGTGGGCGCGGCGCCGACTAGCCCCTGGTTTCGTTCAAGTCGCCTGTGCGGGGCGTGGGCGAAAAGGACGGTCGGCGTCTCTTTTCCTGGCTCTGCCATCCGTCGCCCCCAAAAAGAAAACCCCGTTCAGCCGGGGGAGGTGAACGAGGTCTCTGGAGGGCGTACGCGAGACACGGCCCGCACGCCCATCTCCAACGGCCAAGGTTAATATTCCGTGAGAGGTTCGCCCGACCGATTTGCTCGGGTAGCGCTCAAAAAAGCCCCCTCGCCGGCGGTGGCCGAGGAGGGGGCAGGTCCAGAGGGAGGAGCAACAATGCGTCAGCTCCGCACCCCAACCATTAGGTCCAGGAGTTGTTCCGGACCGAAGCGACAGTTTCTGCGCCAAACATCCTAAAAGATGTCGCTATCATTCGGGCAGGCCGGCAGAGGCGGCAAAAAAGCCGTTTGTTCTGGGCCTATACTGCATCGCGGCTCAGGGCGCCGGAATGACTGCCGCAACTCGGAAAAACCGCAAGAACCTATTCCGATAATTGGCGCTATGAAACGCACAGGCAGAGGGCAGACCTCGTGCGCGCGAGGTTACATCGGAAGAATACAACGTAACCATACGTGCAGACAAACCGGCCTAGCCCGGGCAACACAAGCACTCTCGGCCCTTCTGCCCCTGTGGTCGGACCTTGAACGCCCCCGTTTCGAACGGCTGGGCGTTTTCTTTTTAGCGCTCCGCGCGGGCATGCCAGGGACACCCGACACGAAAAAAAGAGCCGGTTGGGGGCAGACCTGACCGGCTCGCACCATGCCCCAACCCTGGGGGAGCTGCGTATGGCTAAGGCAGCCTTGCGCAGGTCATGGTACCAAGTCGATCATGCGAGCGCATCGAGAGCCGGGGTTTTGCGCCACATCGTTAACGGTTGTCAGAGACGCGAAACGAGGACAGCCACGCGACGGTGCCTGTTCCATAAGGGGCCTATCGAAAATTGGGCCTCATGGCGTATCCAGATAGATTGATAGTCAGCGCCCCGCATCCTCGTTCCGTCAGGACGTGAGCCTCAAGTTGGCGGATAATCGGGCTCGAGGATGGTGATCGTCGGCTCACCTGGCGGCAGGCTAAACGTATCGATGAGCGTCGCATCTTCCTCGCCGAGATTGGCGGCTGCCATGGCGGTGTTTGGCGCGACTGGTCCGGGAAGTAGCCCTCCAGCACCCGCTCGCCTCCCCTCTCCTTTTGGATCAGGCGGGCCAGGAACGGAGCTATGATAAACTGGCGAAGCATGGTCATCCTGCGTGTGGCCCTCCTCAGGTGGTCTGATCGGCTCCAGAACCATCAATTTTGGAGCTAAGGCACGGGAGCGCCGGGTGAAAGTAGCCTGGGTTGCGCAAAGCACAGGAGTGACCGGGACACTTGACCTCTCAACCAGACGCGGCAGGATGACTTTGCGATAGCTCACCTGACGGAAATTGAGGAATATTCAATGGCGACTGGTACTGTGAAGTGGTATAATGAAACTAAAGGCTATGGCTTCATTCAGCCGGACAATGGCGGTAAGGACGTCTTCGTCCATGCCACAGCCCTTGAGCGGGCCGGCATGCGCGGCCTCGCTGAAGGCCAGAAGATCTCCTACGAAGTGGAGGCTGACCGCCGTACAGGCAAAGAGTCTGCAACCAACCTGCAGAAAGCCTAATGAGCGGATAGTCAGGGATTTTAGTGCGGGCTCTCCAAGCCGCTCCTGACAGAGCGGCTTATTTATCCTCCGGGCCCGCTGTCTCAGATTGAGACCCCATCATGGTTCCAGGGCACCGCGCTGAACGTGAGACGGCAGCGAGACTGGAGAGGCCATTCCTGTGCTATTGATCGTGGACAAGTACTCAGTCGATAAGGATCAGACCAGATTGAAAGAGTGGCGGGCTGTTGCAACGCGCTACGAGAAGACCGCCTCATCCTTCATGGGCGTGCTCTGCCTCGCCGCTGCAATCGACTGGCTCAAGAACTAACAGGCCGTAGTGCTGCAAATATGGGATCAGCTATCGCGACCTGGCTGAAACGATGTCCGAGCACGGTGTCGCAGTTGATCCAAGCACGATCTTTCGCAGGGTCCCTCGACCACCGCCACGACCCTCTCGATGACACCCCGTCCCTTTTCAGCCGTG
This sequence comes from Microvirga sp. GCM10011540, assembly GCF_042650665.1. Taxonomy (NCBI): domain Bacteria; kingdom Pseudomonadati; phylum Pseudomonadota; class Alphaproteobacteria; order Hyphomicrobiales; family Methylobacteriaceae; genus Microvirga; species Microvirga sp. GCM10011540. Next base: position 2,450 of record NZ_JBHSBQ010000027.1, read on the forward strand.
AGATCCGTCGCTGCACGGCGGAGGCCGACAGCCCCACCTGGACGGCGATCGCCTCGCCCGGCATTTCGGCATCCTCCTGGACGAGCCCGAGGATGCGCAGGTCGAGGTCGTCAAGTTCAGCCATGCAAGAATCCTGCAAATAATGAGCTTACTACGCGGTTTGGCCGCGCATCCATTCCGAAGAACGGTAACAAGCTGCGCAGGATACTGCTAGGCTTGTGTCATGAACACCATGTCCCTGTCACCAGCCCGCGTCGCCGAGGCACGTCCCCTCATCGACCCGATCTTCCTCGGCTCCGCCCTGCGGACGTCGCGGGATCTCGACCTGGACCTCGGCATGTCGCTGTGGCTCAAGGACGAGACCGAAAACCCGATCCGCTCCTTCAAGGGCCGCGGCACGAGCCTGTTCGTCAATCGCGAGCTGGGCGAGCCCACCACCCTCGTTGCCGCTTCGGCCGGCAACTTCGGCCAGGGCCTGGCCCATGCGGCAGTCCGGGCCGGACACCGTGTAGTCGTCTTCGCCGCCGAGACGGCAAGCCCCCTCAAGATCGAGGCCATGCACAGGCTTGGGGCCGAGGTCATCCTCCACGGCCAGGATCTCGATGCCGCCAAGGCCGAGGCGCGGGCCTTCGCAGCCGAGCAGGGCTTCCGCTTCGTCGAGGACGGGGCGGAGCCTGCCATCGCCGAGGGCGCGGGCACGATCGCTCTGGAGATGACGGAAGCACTGTCTGCGCTTGACGCCGTGCTCATCCCGCTCGGCAATGGGGCGCTCGCGACGGGGTTGGGATGCTGGCTCAAGCACCACTTGCCGCAGACCCGCATCGTCGCCGTCGCGGCCGAGGGGGCGCCCTGCATGGCGCATTCCTTCGTGGCAGGCCAGCCGCTGGAGACCCCTGCCGTCGACACGATGGCCGACGGCATCGCCGTCCGTGTCCCAGTCCCCTTCGCCGTCGCCACCATGAGAGAAACGGTCGACGAGGTGCTCCTCGTCAGCGACGAAGCAATCCTGGAGGCCATGCGGCTAGCGCGTCGGCATCTGGGCTGCGTCGTCGAGCCGGCAGGCGCCGCGGGTCTCGCCGGGATTCTCACCCGTCGACAGGACTACGCCGGCGCCCGGGTGGCTACCGTCCTATGCGGCGCGAACCTGACGCCGGAGCAGGTCGCGGCTTGGCTGCCGCCGAACTAGCCCTCACGTCCACCACCTTCAATCCAGCGTCACACCATTGGAGAAGAGCCCAATGCCCCTGCCTGCCGGAGTGGCCAGTCACCCTGCCCTCGCTTTCACGACGACCACACTTGCCGAGATCATGACCGCCTACTTCGAGGGCTATGTCATCCCCCAGGCGATCAGCGGCGAGATGTTCAACGCCCGCTTCCGTCGCGAGTCCCTCGACCTGCGCGCCAGCCGTGTGCTCGTGGAGAGCGACCGTCCCGTCGCCCTCATCGTCGTGGCCCGCCGCGGCTGGACGGCCCGCATTGCCGCGATGGGAATCATTCCCTCGCACCGGGCCCGGGGTCTCGGACGGGCCGCGTTGAGCGAGGTCATCAATGATCTGCGGCGGCTCGGCGACCGTCGCCTCATCCTCGAGGTCATCGACACCAACGAGGCCGCAATCCGCCTCTACAGCAGTCTCGGGTTCGAGACCCGCCGCCGACTGATCGGGTACCGTCGCCCGGCGGACGTCGCGGCTCCACCTCCCGTGGTGACCTCGTCGAGGTCGACCCGCTGTCGATCGCCCGCAGGCTCGCCGAGGAAGGTCCGGCCGATCTTCCGTGGTTCCTGGCTCCGGAAACTCTGGCTGCGGTGGCGGCGCCGGCACGTGGGCTGTGCCTGGAAGAGAATGCCTTCGCCATCGTGGAGCCTGCGCCGCAACCCGCAAGCCTTGCCCTGCGAACGCTGGTCGTGAACCGCGCCATGCGCGGACGCGGGTTAGGGCGCGCGATGATTTCCGCCCTGGCCTCCGCCTATCCGGGGCAGGATCTGCTGATCCCAGCGAACTTCCCCGAGGAACTGGCCCCAGAATTCATGGCCCGCATGGAATTCGAGCGGACGCCGATCAGCCAGTTCGAGATGGACCTCGACCTCGCTGCCTGAGGCGCACAGCAACGATCCTGAATTCAAGCCATTGAGGGGATGTCCGATGCCTGATGAATACGAACTGATCGCCTCCAAGGGCTGCGGCTCGGCCGTGATCGAGATGGCACTGGCCCTGGCCAGCCTGCCGCATCGCGTGACGCTGATCCCCTATCTCAAGCCGGGACCCGGGCGCGAGCGACTGCTGTCACTCAACCCGCTGGGGCAGGTGCCGACGCTGGTAAGGCCGGACGGTGCCGTGATGACCGAGAGCGCCGCCATGGTGCTGCACATCCACGACGTGGCGCCTCAGGCGGGGCTCGTTCCGTCCGACGTCGACCGCCGGGCTGCGTTCTTCAACCTGCTGGTCGTCCTGGTCGGCGCCGTCTACCCGACCTTCACCTTCGGGGACGAGCCGGAGCACTTCGGGCTCGACGATGCTGCGGCTGCCATCCTCCGATCAGAAAGCGACACCCGTCGCATGCGGATCTGGCAGCACATGGAAACCCTTATCTCGCCCGCACCTTACGCGCTCGGATCGGCCTTGACAGCGATCGACCTGTACCTTGCCGTGATGACCGCCTGGAGACCAGGACGCGTATGGTTCGCGGAACACTGCCCGAAGCTGCTCGCGGCCACCGATGCGGCTGCGCAGATCCCGGCTGTCGCCCGCGTGATCGAGCGGAACGCGTAGCATGCGCGACGGCACGTTCCTTGTGCCCTCCCCGCCGGCCCGCGGGAACTGACAGGATCAGCCGCCATCCAGAGCGTGCCGTCGCGGCAGAGCGCCGTCAGCAACGCCGGGTCCATCGTTTCGCCGTCCGCCAACCAGGCCAGACCGACGTCCCGGAACACGGATGCGGCGGAGCGCTCGACGTCCGCGAGTTCGCTCACATCCTCGGAACGGGCAAGGCGAACGGAGGGCATCATGCGGTCTCCTTCTTCGTGCCGGTGCGATCACGACCGTCGGGCGTCCTCCTGCGGTCCGCTTCGGGCCGGCTCTCCGTGATGGCCATCAGATGCGCAGCGAGGGTGTCCGGCGCCGAGTAGAAGGGCGAGTGGTCCGTGTCAATCGTTATGACCTCACGGCAGGGCATCTCCGCCGCCATCATGCGCTGGAGCTGGGGCGCGATGGCCCGGTCCCGGGTGCATTCGATGTAGACCCGGTCCACCGATCCGTAGCGCCCGTCCGTCACCTGCAAGGGCGTCGTGAAGCTCATCATCGGCTCCGGTCCGGAGAGCGCCTCCGCCTGGGCCACCCACTCGTCCGGGGTGGTGTTGTAGAACACGCGTCGCACGGCATCGGGTGCGATGGTGGACGTCGCCCCGTCGGGAGCGAACACCAGCGAGTCCTTCGACTCCGGCCGCGGCGGAATCCGCCGCATGGTCTCGTGCAGGGTGCGCCCGTTCGGCACCAGGAAGGCGGCTAGATAGACGAGCGTCCGGATGCGGTTCGGCACGTATTCCGCCGCCTGGCTCACGACGATGCCGCCGCGGCTGTGGCCGACGAGGATGACGGGTTCAGGCTGCTGCCGGACGATGGCAGCCACAAAGCGGGCCCACTGCTCCAGGGTGACTTCGGCAAGCGGGCTGCCGTCATTGCCCATGCCGGGCAGATCGGGAGCGATAGCGCAGTGGCCCTGGGCTTCCAACAGCGGCACGATCCGCTCCCAGCACCAGGCGCCATGCCAGGCGCCATGCACCAGAATGAATGTCGACATCTCTTTTCTCCTTGCTGGGATCTCATCAAGCCGGTTGGACGCGCAGGCCCTTCGCCTCTTCGACAAAGCCGTGAAGGTCGGCCTCCAGGAGGCGGGCGATCTCCGGCCGCGCGGTTTCCAATGTCCCTCCGGTGATCGGCGGCTCAGGAGCATACTCGCTGATCAGCACGCCGAGCTCGGCCACCGGGCGGCCGCGCAGCTCCGCCACGAGCGCGATGCCGAAGTCGATGCCGGCCGAGACCCCCGCCCCGGTGATCACGTTGCCGTCCCGCACGATCCGGCTTCTCTCCGGGGTCGCGCCGAACTGCGGCAGCAGCGGCACGACGGACCAGTGAGAGGTGGCGCGTCGGCCCTTCAGGGCTCCGGCCACGCCGAGGATCAGCGAGCCGGTGCAGACGCTGGTGACATACTTCGCCCGCGAGGCGCGGTCGCGCATGAACGCGCCGGTGGCTGCATCACGGGCCGCAGCCAGGGTTCCCTTGGTGCCTCCGGGCGCGAAGATCACCGTCAGGTCGGCCGGGCAGTCGGCCATGGTGACCGTCGGCTGGACCGCCAGGCCGAGGTCGCTCCGGACCGGGCGCAGGTCGGGCTGGTTTGTCACCAGGTGGACCGTTGCGCCGGGAATACTGCCGAGGAAGTGGTAGGGCCCAACGAAATCGAGCGCCGTGAAGCCGGGATAGAGCAGCTCGCGATCTGCTCGTTTCCTTTAAGCTTCAGATCCGGCATGCGGGCGGCGAGTTCGCGCGGATCGGCTGGTGAGGCCTGGGACAGTGCCGGGGCGAGAGCGGCCGCAGCCGCGGCATGGGTCAGCAGGGTGCGTCGGTTGATCATGATGATGTCCTTTGGGCTGTGGAACGATGTCAGAAGCCGTTGCGGCTCTGGCCCTCCGCTTTCGGGTTCAGGGTGGCGAGGAACGCCATGAGCTGTCGCCGCTCGGCTTCGCTCAATTTGAGAGGGCGAAGCTCGCTGTGGCCGGCCGGAGCCGCGGGGGCGGCGTTGTAGTGGGCCACCACGTCCGCCAGCGTGGCGATTTGGCCGGCATGCATGTACGGGGGGCGGTCTGCGGCGCCGCGCAGCGAGGGCGTCTTGAACGCGCGCAGCAGCTCGTGCCCGTCCGCCGCCATGAAGCGCAGCTCGGAGCAGTCGCCCTCGCCCGCATCGCTGTACGGGCCCAGGCAGTTGAACGGGTCCTCGCGCACCAGCTTCGCGCCGGCGGCCCGGCCTTGATCCTCCGGCAGCCCGGGAGCCGCCGGCACGCCGGTGTTGTGGAAGTGGTTGTCGGTCAGGAGCGGACCGTTATGGCAGTTGACGCATTCACCCTTGCCGATGAACAGGCGCAGCCCGGCGACTTCATCCTCGGTGAGGATGCCTGCACCGCCGCTGGAGCCGAGGGCGGACGCATAGGCGTCGAACCGCGTCTGCGTTGGCAGGACCGTGCGCTCGAAGGCGGCGATGGCCTTGCCGATGTTGGCGAACACCCGGTTGACAGCGTAGCGGTCAGTCTCTGCCATCGCCTTCCAGGCCGCAGCCGCATCCAGGTCGGCAACGGGGCCGGCCCGGGGCGGCAGGTGGCTCATGTCCGGCATTGGCCCGAACACGGCCTCATAGGATTCCCGGTAGTGCTCGGCGATGATCCGGGCGTACTGGGTGCGGTTGCCGCCATGCTCGACCGGACTTTCCAGCGGGCCCAGCGCCTGCGACCACAGGCTGTCCTTGCGTCCGTCCCAGAACAGGAACGGACTGTGCGCCATGCCGGCAATCGGCATCGTGCGCCGGCTGGTCATGCCGACACCACGCGCCAGCGGTACGTCGTCCTGGAACTGGCGTTCGGGCAAGTGGCAGGTGGCACAGGCGACCTGGCCATTGGCGCTGAGGCGCACGTCGAAGAACAGCGCACGACCGAGAACCGCCGCCCGGGGATCGTCGGCGACCCAGTTGGAGGGATCCGCAGGCTGCGGCGGCAGCGCGTTGAGCGCGAGCGACCGGATGATCGCGCGCTCTTCCTCCGTCCAGCCTTCGGCCGGAGCGGAGGCGGCATGGAGCCCGGCAGCCAGCAGTCCGGCACCAAGCAACACCAATGAGAGAATGGTAGCCGCCCTGCGCATCGCGACCTCCTCAGAGCACGAGGTTGAAGGTGACGGTGTCGGCGCCCTTCGGTCCGTCGATGGCCAGATCTAGCGTCCACCAGCCGCGCATGTTGAACCTCATGCCCTCGATCAGGTAGCGGCCGTCGCCAAGGCTCTTGGTCACCTGCGGCGCCGTCGGCAGGCCATGACCGTGCTGCGGCATGCCGCCGTCGACGGCGATGCTCGCCACCTTCACGGGAGCGCCGGCGGGGGTCCGGACGGTCACCGTCCAGGCGTGCATCGCCCCGACCGCGATGGGATTGGCTTGCGGCGCGATGGCCGCCTTGTAGAGGCCTGCTGCCGTGGGCTTGTCGAGCGCGAGGTCGAGTCCATCGGGGACGGAGCGCATCATCGCGCCGGCGGTGACGACGCCAACGGTGAGCAAGAGTGCGGGGATGCCGAGCAGCAGCGCGCGGCGCGAGGTGATAGAAGGCATGTCTGTTCCTTTCCGGCGCCGCTGCGGCACCCGTCGTGAAAGGACACAGGTACGCGCCGCGGTGGCGTGGCGCTTGAACGAAGCGGCTGACTTCCAGCGGAGCAGCGCCTATCCTGACAGCGAAAACGCGAGGTGGGATTGCCGGGGGAGCGCATGAGGACCGTAGGACGTGGCCGGATCGTGCTGTGGGAAGGCGCCAGCCTCTGGGCCTTCGACGTGCCGCCCGGGCACGATGCCCAGCCGACGACCCGGTGGCATGCCCACCATGCCATCCAGATCACCCTCTCCGCCGGCGGGCGCTTTGCCATCAGGACCGAGGGAGAACGCGCCGAAGGCCCTGTCGTTCTCGTCGCGCCGGACATGTCCCACGCGCTCGAACCCGAAGGCAGGATCGCGCTCCTCTTCGTGGAACCGGAGAGCCGGGCCGGCCGGACTCTGATGCATCGGCTGGCGGGGGCGACAGTAACGCGTCTGGATGGTGCGCTCTCCGCGCATGCGCCGAGGAGGCTCTCCGGCATCTGGTCGGACCCGCGGCCGGACGACGGGGCGATCGCCGCCCTCGGCCAGTCCATCTTGGAGGATATCGTCGGCAGCGCCCTTCCCCCACGGCCGCTCGACCCGCGGATCATGCGCGCGCTCGACTGGATCTCCCCGCGCCTCGGCGGCCGGATCGCCCTCGCCGAGGCAGCCACCGTCGCCTGCCTTTCGGACGACCGGTTCCGCCATCTGTTTGCCGACGAGATCGGCCTGCCCTTCCGGACCTACCTGCTCTGGCGGCGTCTCATGCTCGCCGTCGAGCGCACCGCGGCCGGCTCGTCCCTCACCGCGGCGGCGCACGAGGCGGGGTTCGCGGATTCGGCGCACCTGAGCCGAACCTTCAGCCGGACGTTCGGCCTTCCGGCGGCATCGCTGGAGCTGACGTAGCCGTCATCGGCATGACGGCACCAGCCGTCGGAGGCCGAGATGGGGCCATCCGGGGCACGGGAGGAACACCGGATCGACCCTACGAGGCAACCGCCATCCCGTGGATTGTATTTGTTGACTCAACTATCAACCGATATAATCGCCGGGATGTGTCAACCCGCCCATGGAGAGGAACCTTCTTGTCCAGCAATGTCCTGAGCCTTGGCGACCTGTCCCTGCCCGATACCGATCTTCCGCTGCCTGAGCGCCTGGCGGACGCCATTGAGACCGCCATCCTGCGCGGCAACATCAAGCCGGGCCAGAAGCTTCCGACGCATCGCGAGATCTCGAAAGGATTCGACGTCTCCATCGGGACCGTGACCAAGGCGATCGATTCCCTGAGCCGTCGCGGCATCGTCCGCGGGGAGATCGGCCGGGGCACGTTCGTGCAGGATGCGGAACCGTCTCGGGAGACCAAGGTCGTCGATCTCAGCATCAATGGCCCCCCGCAGGTCGTGAAACCCGAGGTCATGGCAGCCGCGGCCGAGCGGGCGGCCCGCTACGTCGCCGGGCTGCCGAACGGAGGATATGTCGACCTGACCGGAACTCTTGAGCAGCGGGTCACGCTCGCAGGATGGCTCGGCAGGACCAGGCTCGAGGGCGCCTTGGCGGACGACCTCGTCCTCTGCGTGGGCGCGCAGCACGGGATCTTCCTCTGCCTTGCGGACCTCGCCGAGCAGTCCCCGGCCATCGCGACCGAGGGAGCGACCTTCAACGGCGCCATGGTGGCCGCCGAGAACCTCGGCATGAAGGTGCTTCCCGTCCGGTACGACGACGAGGGCATGATCCCGGACGATCTCGACCGCGTGCTCAGGCAGGGCAAGTGCAAGGTGGTCTACACCACGCCCGTGTGCCAGAATCCGCTCGGCTTCGAGACGGGCCTCCAGCGCCGGAAGGACATCCTCGCGGTGTGCAGGAAGCACGACGCCTACATCGTCGAGGACGACATCTACGGCTTCTACGGCACGAAGGGCGCTCCGACCTACAAAGCCCTTGCCCCCGAGAAGGTCTACTACGTCACCAGCCTCTCGAAGAACCTGTCGCCGGTGCTGCGCGCCGGCATCGTCATTCCCCCGAAGGAGCGGCGGAAGCGGATCGCGGTCCGGCTGCGGGCCGAGGTCTGGGGCGCATCCTCGCTATCGACCGGCACCGGATGCGCGCTGATCGAGATGGGCGCCGACGTCACGGCGGCCGGGCACCTGAAGGCCGAAGCCCGGGAGAGGCTCAAGCTCGCAGCCGGGATCATCAACCTCCCGGCCCTGCCCATGCCGGAGGGAGCGCCGCACGTCTGGCTGCCGATGCCGCTGCTGGAAGCCGAGAAGCTGGCTCGCAGGGCGAGCGAGCACGGCGTCCGGCTGACCCCGCCCGACTCCATGGTCGTGGAAGGGTCCGGTGTCGGCGGCATCCGGCTCTGCGTCCTGGCCCCCCTGGGACGGAACGACCTGGAGCGCGCCCTCAGGACGATCGCAGGCCTGATCTCCGGCCCCGATGAGGCCGTGATCTGACCGACCTCTCATCGTCGGCCCTACGACGGCTGCCGGGTTCCTGCGGCGAAAGCCTCGAACAACGCTGCACCCTGCGGCCAGTCGCCAAGGCCGCTCGCCGCGTTGATGTCCCCGAGCGCGCCGGCGTCGATGAAGCCGCTGCCCCACTGCCGGGCCCGTCCTTCCATGTAGTCGAGGGTGCCGAACGGGTCGTTACTGCTCGCGACGATCAGGGATGGGAAGCGGAGCGCACCTTCGGGTTGGTTGTCGAAGCCGGTCGCCTCCGAGGGAAAGCGTCCTCCCGAGGGGTCGGGAACCGACACGAGGAAGGCGCCGCGGACGGGCTGTGAGCTTCGTGCCGCCCACGGCGCGATCAGCAGGCATGCGAGGCTGTGGGCCACGATCAAGGGCGGCTCGCTCGCTTCCTCCACCGCCCGCTCGAGGGCCGCGATCCAGTTCCCGAGCTCGGGACGATCCCAGTCGTCCGGGCGGAAGCGGCGCATGGCGGGGTTCCGCCTCTCCCAATGGGTCTGCCAGTGATCCTCGCCCGATCCGTTGATCCCGGGAAGGATGATCACGTCCGTCATGCGTCGCTCCGCGTGGTGAGATGATCCGGGGTGCGTTTCCGAAACGAACCGCTCATTTAGGTAAGCGATATTGACATAATCTGTCCACTGGTTTGTATTGTTTGTATCGAGTGAGGACAATACAAATGCAGGATATGTCGCCGACCGGCCCGCTGCTGGCCCAACGGTCATCGCGAATGACCGCATCCGAGATCCGCGAGCTGCTGAAGCTTCTCGACAGGCCCGGCCTGATCTCGTTTGCCGGAGGCATCCCGAACCCGGCGCTCTTCGACATGGAGGCCTTCGAGCAGGCCTACGCCAGCGCCTTGGGCCAGTCCAAGGGAGGACGCGCCGCCCTCCAATACTCGACCAGCGAAGGCTACCTGCCCCTGCGCCGGTGGATCGCCGACCACATGGCCGCGAAGGACGTGCGGTGCGAGCCGGACAACATCCTGATCACCTGCGGCTCGCAGCAAGGCCTCGACTTCATCGGCAAGCTCCTCCTCGACCCGGGCGACACGGTGGTGACGGCGGCTCCCACCTATCTCGGCGCGCTCCAAGCGTTCAATGCCTATGAGCCGCGCTACGACACCCTCGGCGGCAACGGCACGGCGAGCCTCCTGCGCACAAGTGCGGAGGCCCACGGAAGCCGTGTGAAGCTGATCTACCTGGTGCCTGATTTTGCCAACCCGTCGGGCGCGACGCTCGACCTGGCCTCCCGCGAGCGTGCCCTCGCCATCGCCGGGGAGCTCGGCTGCCTCATCGTCGAGGACGCGGCTTACACCGCCTTGCGGTACGATGGCGAGGACCTGCCACCCATCGCCGCCCTCGACCAGGCACGGTGCGGCTCCATCGAGGAGAGCCGGACGCTCTATTGCGGCACCTTCTCCAAGACACTGTCGCCGGGCCTGCGCGTCGGCTGGGTATGCGGACCGAAGCATCTTCTCCATCGGCTGACCCTTGCCAAGCAGGCGGCGGACCTGCATAGCGCCACCATCAACCAGATCGCCATGCACGGGGTCGCACTTGCCCGTTACGATGACCAGGTTGCGGCGGCCCGCGCGTGCTACCGGGAGCGGCGCGATGCCATGCTCGCATCCCTCGAGCGTCACGCGCCGGACGGCATGGAATGGACGAAGCCGGAAGGCGGCCTCTTCGTCTGGGTCACCCTGCCCGAGGGCATCGACGGGCGTCGCCTGCTCGAGCGCGCGGTCGACGAACAGAACGTCGCCTTCGTGCCGGGGCAGGCCTTCTTCCCGGACCGCTCGGGGGCGAATACCCTGCGGCTGAGCTTCTCCCTGCCCGATCCGCAGACGATCGAGGAAGGCATCGCCCGCCTCTGCAAGGTGATCAGGCCAGAACTCCCGGCGAGGTACTGAAACGGGAATCCGACAGGTTCCCTCGGCATGGAGCGTACGGTGTCGATCCAACGTCGGACCGTCCTTTGCATCGGCTTCGGTCAGCTCATCTGCTGGGGGATTTCCTATTACCTGATCGGCGCCTTCGGCGAGATGATCGTCGCCGATCTCGGATGGAGCCGTACGCTCGTCTACGGCGGCTTCTCCGTCGCCCTGGTGGTGATGGGCCTCTCGTCCCCGCTCGTGGGCCGCCTCATCGACGCGCATGGCGGACGGTCCGTGATGGCGGTCGGCTCCGCCTTGACGGCGCTCGGCTGCATCGGGCTGGCGGTTTCACATGAGATGGTGGGCTACTATGCCTCGTGGGTTTGCCTCGGGCTGGCGATGCGCCTGACCCTGTACGAGGCGGCCTTCGCCGCGCTGGCGCGGCTCGGCGGCCCCGAGGCCCGACGCCCAATGTCTCAGATCACGCTGTTTGGGGGGCTGTCATCGAGCGTGTTCTGGCCCATCGGCTTCTTCCTTGCGGGCCAGTTCACCTGGCGCGGAGCCCTGCTCGCCTATGCCGCGTTCGCGCTTCTTACCGTGCCCCTCTACCTCGCCATCCCGAAGGATCGCCATTCCGCGGCAACCGACGGAAAGCCCCTTCCCGATCAATCCTTGAAGCATCCTCCCACCCGGGATCGCACGGTCACCGCCGGATTGTTCTGCCTCGTCGTGGTAATGACGAACGTGCTCAGCTCCGCGATGTCGGCGCACATGATCGGCGCCCTAGAGGGAATGGGCGTGACGGCCGCAACGGCGGTCGGCATCGGTACCCTACGGGGCATCGGCCAGTTCGGCGCCCGCCTGTGCGAGGTACTCTTCGGCGCCCGTCTGCATCCGCTGGACCTTTATCTGATCGCGGTGGCCCTGCTGCCGGCCTCCTTTGGTATCGGCCTGCTGACACCCGAGATGCTCGCTGCCGCCTTCGTGTTCGCGCTCCTGTTCGGCGCGGGAAACGGACTTGTGACCATTGGCCAGGGAACCGTGCCGCTCTTCCTGTTCGATCCGGCAACCTATGGCGCTTACGTGGGCAAGCTTTTGGTGCCGGGCTTTCTCTTCTCTGCCGCATCCCCGCTCCTGTTCGCCTTCGTCATCGAACAATACGGCGAGAGGACCGCCATTGGCGTCTGCTGCGGCATGGCGCTCGTGGCACTGCTTGCGGTCGCGCTTCTGCGACGGGCGGCAAGCGCGTGATCATGCGCTCGTTTTGGGAGATGCCAGGATAATGCCGTTCGAGACCGTCTTCATCGTCGCCGTCTTCCTGCTCGCAGGCCTGACCAAGGGCGTCATCGGCATGGGACTGCCGACCATCGCCATGGGCCTGCTCGTCCTCGTCATGCCGCCCGTGGAGGCCGCGACGATCCTCATCGTGCCATCGCTGGTTACGAACCTCTGGCAACTCCTGGCCGGACCGGACGTGCGCGCCCTCCTCCGGCGACTGTGGCCGATGATGGTGACGGTGACCGTGGGAACGTTCATGGGCATCCGACTGCTCGTCGATGACGGATCCGGCGCTGCGGGCGTGGCTCTCGGCCTCGCGCTTGCCGCCTATGGGCTCCTCGGACTGTTCGGCCGGACTTACCATGTGCAGGAACGCCACGAGGCGTGGGCCACCCCGCTCGTCGGATTCGCGACCGGGATCATCACCGGGGCCGCCGGGGTCTTCGTGATCCCGGCGGTCCCGTACCTGCAATCGCTCGGTCTCGCGAAGGACCGCCTGATCCAGGCGCTCGGGCTTTCCTTCACGGTCTCGACGCTCGCCTTGGGGTTTGCCATTTACGGCCATGGGGAGGTGCGGCCCTCGTTCGCCTCCACCTCGGTGTTCGCGCTTGTCGCGTCCCTCATCGGCATGCATGCCGGGCAGCTCGTCAGGGACCGCCTGGAGCCGGCAACGTTCCGGAGGGTCTTCTTCGCCAGTCTCCTGCTGCTCGGCCTGCACGCGAGCTACGTGGCGCTGGCCTGAACCCCGGGGCGGAGGAATGTCATGGAACCAGGGTTGATGCACGGGCATGAACGAGGGTCGACAGTACGGTTCGTCGTGGTTTCCGGCTGTTCAGGCGGCGGGAAGTCGACGTTGCTGGCGGAACTCGCCAGGCGCGGCCACGCCGTTGTAGATGAACCGGGGCGGCGGATCGTCAGGCAGGAGCTGCAAGGCGGCGGCACGGCGCTTCCCTGGGTGGACGGGGTCGCATTCGCCCGTCGCGCGATCGCGATGGCCTTGGAGGACCGGGCATCGGCAGCGGCCCTGAACGGATGGGTGTTCTTCGATCGGGGACTGGTCGATGCCGCGGCCGCGCTATGGCACCTGACAGGGGAGCCAACCCTGACCGCACTCGCACGATCGCATCGCTATCATCGAACGGTCTTCCTGGCGCCACCGTGGCCCGAGATCTACGTAAACGATCCGGAGCGTCGTCACGGCTTCGAGGCGGCGGAAGCCGAGTACCGCCGCATTCTGGAAGCCTACCCGGGACTTGGGTACGACGTTTCCGTCTTGCCCAAGGTCGGCGTTTCGAAGCGAGCCGACTTCGTCGAGGCGGCTTTGCTTCGTTCGACGCGCACCGGGGATGGTCACGTCGACCCTGCGCTTCCAATCCCGGCAGGATCACCTCACCACCAACGGTAAGCCTGGAGACCCCATGCACGTCGTCATGCTCGCCTACCCACGGATGACCCGACTTGAGCTGACAGGCCCCTACGAGGTGTTCACCCGTTTCGAGGTGCTGTCCCTTCACCTCGCCTGGAGGTCAGCCGATCCGGTCGTGGACGGAAGCGGCCTGCGTCTAGTTCCGACGACAACCTTTTGCAAGTGTCCCCATGCCGACATCCTGTTCGTCCCCGGCAGTCCGGGGCAGATACACTTCATGCAGGACCGGGAGGTTCTCGACTTCCTCCGATCGCAGACCGCGAACGCGGCTTACGTGACCTCCGTGTGCACGGGATCGCTCGTGCTTGCCGTCGCCGGCCTGATGACAGGCTATAGCGCAACCTGCCATTGGCTGTCCCTCGACCAACATGCCTATTTCGGGGCACAGCCAGTGGCGGAGCGCGTCGTCGCCGACCGCAACCGGGTGACAGGGGCAGGGGTCACCTCGTGGATAGACTTCGCCCTCACGCTCGCTGCAAGTCTCTTCGGCGAGGAGCGCGCCAGGAGGGTGCAGCGCTCCATGGGGTACGACCCCGCGCCTCCGTTCCCCGGCGGATCGCCTGGGCGTTCGGACCCAACCATCGTCGCGGCTGTCCGGGAAGCGTCGATCGGCTTTCAGCGGCAACGGGAGCGGATCGCAAGGGCGGCAGCGGCGGCCTTGAAACAATGACAATTCGACGAGCCGGACCCGGACGGCCCCGATGGAGATCATCGCGCCGGTGATCCGCCGGGCCCTGCAAGATGGCCAGCATGGGCTTCCGCCCGTGTACCTGAATCCGACGATCCGTGGCCCGATGCCGCCCACGCGGAAAAGGCCCGCTCGCCCCTGCCGAACCCCGGCATCGACACCGTGATCGTCACGGGGGAGATGGGACACCGGCCTTGTCCCGCGCCCTCGTCATCGTGACGACAGGAAGCAGGGATGCGTCATGTGCAGCGTGCGCGCAGCGGAACCGGTTCCGCGCGTTCCGCTTCCCTGCCACGCATGGGAGCGATGTCGTCGCTCCTCCGCTCCCATGGGTTGGCGCCCTCCGCCAGCCAGGCGAGCGACTGCTTCCAGAAGCCATCCGTATGTCTCGAATGGAACAGCCCGAAGTGACCGATGGCGCTGTGGCCTAGGTCCGCCGGATCGAGATGGACGAAGGCCCGCTCCGCCGACTTGTAGTAGGACAGTCCGCGCTTGACGGCCACCGGAGGCGCATATTCGTCGTCCGACAGGGTGACGGCGAGGATCGGCGCGGTCACGGCGGCAAAGCGCCGGAGCAGGGCGTCGCGCCGATCCGGCGGATGGTTGAGCTCCATCCGTGCCCTGCGGAACGACCATTCGTTGGCCACGCCCGCCGGCATGTCCTCGAGCCAGCCGAGGCGACGGCCGGGAAAATAGCCGCACAGGGCGGTGACCACGGGCATGAACACATGCCACCTGACGAACAACGGAACGCGTTTGTGGGGAGCGTAGTCCCGCCACCAGGCATATTGCGCTCCCACCGTCAGCATGCGGTCGACCAGGACGGCGCTCTCCGCCAGGCCCGGCAGGAAACCGCCGAAGCTGTGGCCCACCACCAGCAGGCAACCGTCCGGATCGTGCGTCTTGGCGAACCGCACGGCGGCGTCGAAGTCCAGCTCGCCCCAGTCGCTCCACCGGAAGCCGCACCCGCGCAGCCGCTGCGGCCGCGAGAGGCCGATGCCGCGGTAGTCGTACGTGAGCGCGTCGAAGCCGTTCTGGGCCAGGAAGCCGGCGTAGTAGTGATAGTACCTGGCGAGCACCGCAGTGGCCGGATTGACGATCACGGTGCCTTGGCTCGAGCCGTCGGTGCGCCACAGGTGCCCGCGCAGCCTGTAACCGTCGGCGCAGGCGATCTCGACCTCCTCCGGTTCCCGCATTCCTCCCTCCTAGCGATGGTTATAGACGAAGGTGCCGCGCTCGCGGATCCAGCTCGCCGCGTTGACCATGGTGGCCTCGGCCGTGCGGGCGAGTGCGCTGCCCAGGCTGATGCGGCCGATGCCGATGGCGGCGAGGTCCGCGACAGAGAGCGGCGGCGCATCGAGCCCCATGAGTACGTTCACCGGCTTGTCCACGGCTTCGCACACGGCCCTGATGGACCGGAGGTCCGGCAGGCCCGGTGCGTACAGCACGTCGGCGCCTGCCGCCGCAAAGGCCCTCAGCCGCGCGATGGTGTCGTCGAGGTCGGGCCGGCCGTGCAGGAAGTTCTCGGCCCGCGCGGTGAGTACGAAGTCCGATCCGCTGCCATGCGCTTCCTCCGCCGCGGCCCGCACGCGTTCGACGGCAAGCCCGAATGGGTAGATTGGGTCGTCCGGGTGTCCGGTCGCGTCCTCGATGGAGCCGCCCGCGAGGCCGACGGCGATGGCGTAGTGGATGGTCTCGGCGCATCCGGCCGGATCGTCCGCGAAGCAATTCTCCAGGTCAGCCGATACGGGCAGGTGCGTCGCACCGACGATCGCATGGGCGTTGGCCAGGGTTTCGTCACGGCCGAGGGCCCTCACCCCATCCTCGACTCCCAGCGAGAGCGCAAGGCCGGCGCTCGTGGTGCCCAACGCCTCGAAGCCGAGGGAGGTCAGGCGCCGGGCGGAGCCGGCATCCCAGGCATTGGCCAGAACGAAGGCCCGCCTCTCCTCGTGCATCCTGCGGAACAGTGCCGCCTTCTCGGATTGTGTCGTCATCGTCCGATCCTTCAGTAGGGGGAGCCGTCCTTGTGCCGGAACACCCAGCCCTGCGGGCCGAGCTCGCCGACGAGATCGTCGGCCGGGTAGCTGACCTCGTCTCCCTTCGTGCGGTCCCCGATCTCGAGGTAGGTGACTGGGACGTCGGAGCGGTTCTCGAGATGATGGCTGGCACCGCCCGCCTTGAACCCGGCGCACATGCCTGCGCCGAGGACCGTCTCTATGTCCCCGGTGACCAGGACGGCCTTACCCTCCAGGACGTAGACGAACTCGTCCTGGAGGGTGTGACGGTGCTGGAGCGCCGAGACCGCTCCCGGCTCCAGCGTCGTCAGGTTGGCGCCGAAGTTCGAGAGACCGAAGAGGTCGCCGAGCGGGCGCTTGGTCCGACCTTTCATCCGCGAGGCGAACGGCTCCGGGTAGTTGGACGGCTTGGTCCGTGCTGGGGCTTCGGTTGCCCCGATGGCGATCGGCAGTTTCATAAATGCTCTCCTCATAGTCCGCCGGATACCCGAAGCACGGCCCCGGTCACGTACGATGCCTCCGGCGACAGGAGCCACAGCACGGCATTGGCGATCTCGTCCGCCTCCCCGATCCGGCCCATGGGCACGCGCGAGACGACGCGCTTCGGGCGGTCCGGCTCCCCCGCTGCGGCGTGGATGCCGGTGTGGACCGTGCCCGGAGCGACCGCGTTGATGCGAATGCTAGAGGCGGCGACCTCCTTCGCCAGACCGACGGTGAGCGCCTCGACGGCGGCCTTGCTCGCGGCGTAGTGCACGTACTCGTTCGGGGCGCCGAGGGTGGCGGCAATGGACGAGATGTTGACCATCCGGCCCGGTGTCCCGTTCCCGTCCCAGCGGCGGATGGCTTCCTGCGCCATCAGCATCGTCCCGAGGACATTGGTGTCCAGCGTCCGGCGGATCGTCGACAGGTCCGCGTCGCGGAAGGAGCCGATGCGCCCGGTGATCCCGGCATTGTTCACGAGGCTTGTGACGCATCCGAGGAGTGCCTCCGCTTGGTTGAAAAACGCGCTGGCAAACCCGGGATCGGCGATGTCACCGCGGACCGCGTGCACCTTGGAACCCGCATCCTTCAGGTCCGCCACAAGGGTCCCGGCCGCGTCATCGTCCCTGAGGTAGCTGAGGCCGACCGCATGTCCCCGGGACGCGGCTGCGCGCACGATGGCCGCCCCGATCCCTCGTCCGTCCCCGGTCACCAACACGACGTCGTTCATGGCGAAACCCTTCCGTTCGGACGGGACCGATGGCAGTCCGTCCCGTTCGCATGTCGCCTCGGCCTACGGGGCATTGCTCGCGGACCGCGCGACCGCGTCGGTTCGCGCCTCCAGTGCGTGCAGGACCGAGACCATGTCCTGCTGCCCGTGCCCCAGCGCCAGCATCTCGCCGTACAGGGCATGACAGACATCCAGCAGGGGTGACGTCAGCCCCGCCGCCCTCGCCTGCTCGGCGATCAGCCGGTTGTTCTTCAGGACATCGACGATCGACGCCTGGGCCTTGAAGTCGCGCGCGACGAGCTTCTCGCCCTTCACCCGGGACACGTTGCTCGCCATGGGGCTGGCGTCGAGCACGTCCCGCAGCCGCTCGAGGTCTAGGTGGTGACGCTCCGCGAAATGAACCGCCTCCGCCAGACCCGTCACCATGGCGATCATGAACAGGTTGACCGAGAATTTCATCAACAGGGCGGACGGGACGGGACCGCAGACGACGGTCTCGCGGCACATCGGCGCGAGCAGCGGACGCACTTCCTCCATGACGGCAGGCTCCCCCGCGAGCATCGCCACGAGCTGCCCGGCCTCGGCGGGCTTGCGCGATCCCGACACCGGACACTCGACATAGTGGCCGCCGGCCGCGTGGATGTCCGCCTCCAGCCCGCGCGAGTACGCTGCCTCCACCGTTCCCATGTTCACGACGACATGCCCGGCGACGTTCGTCCCGAAGGCCGCAGTGCCGCGGCCCAGCACGGCATCGATCGCCCCACCGTCGTACAACATGAGGACCACGATCCTCGCCTGCCGGAAAACGTCCGGTGCATCCGAGGCTACCGACGCTCCGGCCGCACGCAGGGCCTCGCACTTGTCTGCCGAGCGGTTCCAGACGACGAGCGGCGTCCCGGAACGCGCGAGGTTGAGCGCCATGGGACCGCCCATGATGCCGAGACCGATGAATCCTATGCTCATGTCGCGCTCCTGCCGGCGTGGTTCCGGTCGCGCCCGCGCACCGGACTATGACCTCTAAGGGACTGCGGCGCGAGGCGCCGAACGCAGCTAAATACATCACAGATACAAGTCAAATACAATATTGGTATTGTCGCACACTAAGCTTGACACAAGGGCAGAGACGATGCCGTGCTCGCGGGTATGGCGGGAGGGCCAGGTGCCGACGGTGCATTCTCGGGACATACGGATCGGCCGACGGTGGCGTCGATAGGTTCACGGCATGACATTTCGGCAATGGACCGTATTGACGAGTTCGATTGATTTCCTATTTGTTCCGCCATGCCGACGAACCCTTCACGCACCGTCTGCACCGAACCGCGCGTTTCGCGCGCCGCAGCCGTGCGCTCGGCACGAATAGCCTCGATACGCTGACCTCCCGAACCCGCCCCTGATCGGTTCACGCGACGGCCGTTGCCGTCTGCCTTGGGACGAGCGTACCCATGCCCATCATCTCCTCCTCCGACATCATCGCCGACGATGAATCCGACCTCCTGGCTCACCTCCGCGAGAGCGCATCCGCCCTCTCCTTCCATCCGCGCGGCACCGTCCGCTGCCGGGGCGTGCCCCTGTTCCGGAACCAGGCCGCCCGCGACCTCGGCTGCCTTCTCGACGTCGATCCCGACGTCACGTCCTGGACATGTCTGCCTACGGTCCTCGCCTACGGCACCGGGATGCACGTGCCTGACGTCGCCGTCACCTCCCGCCCGCGGGTTCTGGCCTGGATGCGCCGCGTTTTTGCGACCGCCTTTGTGGCACTCGGAGCAAGGCTCGCTCTGGCCGAGCGCTGAGGCATGCTCCTCGCTCGGTAGCGGAACTAGCCATAGACCGTCCGCCAGTGCCCAAAATGGATCAGCAGCATCCGCCAGCCGCAGCCCGAACGCACCAAGTAGCGCACCGCGTTGATCACCTCCCGGAACTCCACCTCGCGCGGCCGGCCACGGCGACCCGGTTTGGACATGAGCGGCGCAATCCGCTCCCATTCCTCATCCGTCAAATCGGACGGATAACGCTTCGTCTTTCGGGCGATCCTGGCCATCCGGCCCCGCTGCTCTGGTGTCCACATCCAGAGCTTGAATCACAACCAGCCCTCGACACGAGTCCCCTCAGGGCGATTTCCCAAACAGGCTCTTAGATTGGTTAGGTACTGTTAGGTCTTGAGCCAATCGAGAGCGGCGGCGAGACAGAGTATGCCCATGAACGATGAGGCCGTCTTCTCGTAGCGGGTTGCAACAGCCCGCCACTCCTTCAACCTCGCCCAGAGCCG
>NZ_JBHSBQ010000028.1:0-33815 GCF_042650665.1 Microvirga sp. GCM10011540
CAGAGCTTGAGAAGCGGGTTCGCCGATACCAGGGACATCGGTCCGGCTCATGGCGTGTTGATGAGACCTATGTGCGGGTCGGCGGGAAATGGAAATATCTGTTTCGTGCGGTCGACAAGCATAGGCGGTTGATTGACTTCATGCTGTCAGACCGGCGCCCCACCAGGGCTGCCTATCGCTTCCTGCGCAAAGCCCTAAGGACGGTGAGTGACTATCCACCATCCTCCATTGCGACTGACAAACTGGCGTCGTATCCCAAGACAATCCAGCGCCTGCAGAAGGAAGGCCTGCTATCGAAAAATGTTGAGAACCGGACATCAAAATATTTGAATAACATCATTGAGGCCGATCATGGGGCGCTCAAGCGTGTAATCCGGCCGGCCCGCGGCTTCCAGAGGATGAAAACTGCCTCCGCCACCATCAAGGGCTTCGAGGTGATGCGGATGATCCGCCGCGGCCATTGCAGCCTGGCACAGCGCGACGTGACAGGCGAAATCCGTCTTGTGAACCAGATCTTCGGTCTTGCGGCCTGAATGACCCATTCGACTGAGTTCGTTTTGCCGTTTTCAAGTTAATGCAACAAAGCCTTCCGAGACCAGGCGCGACAGGCGCAAGAATTCTTCCGAACGCTTCAAAACAACACGCTATCCGGTTCCATAAAGTAAGGCGCGCGTCAGCCAAGTAGATCAATGAGGATCTTCGTGCTTGAATGGATTGGCAATCGTCAGGTCCGGGGCAACCCTCTGGCCGTCCTGCAGGTCTTCCGAGTAGAGGTTTGTGCAGCCGGCAATGGCGGCTGCCGCGACAATCCCGCTGTCATAAATCGAGAAGCTGTAGCGGCGCATGATGTCGAGTGCCAGGTCGTGCATCTCAAGGGTGACAGGCAGGACATCGCAAGCATACCGAACCCCGGCAAGGACCTCGCATACTTCGTCCAAGCCCATCTTGAGCTTCTTGGTCATGACATTCACGGCCTCGTTGAGGACCTGAACACTGATCGTGCCGCCCTGCGCGAGAAGAGCCTCAGCTCGGTTCGCCTTGGCCTCGTCACTGGACAGCAGGTAGAGGATGACGTTGGTGTCGAGGAACGGCTTAGCGCTCATTGACCTCGAGCCGGTCGAACTTGAACCCTTCGGGAAGACGGCCGCGGTACTTGCGCAACCGAGCTAGCACTTCAGCCACCTCGGGCTTCTTTGAGACCTCGAAAGTTCGGGATCCCGCGACCGTAATCTCAATATCGTCGCCTTCCTTGAGCCCTAGAGCCTCGACGACAGCAGCGGGGAGACGAACCGCAAGGGAGTTGCCCCATTTTGCGACCTGCATCATACCCTCCATGATATACATTCCAATAGATGTATATCTAGGCGATTGACGGCAGAACGCAAGCGGCTAGACCCTACACTGATCCCAAAATCGCTGTAGAGGGTGTCTGGAAATTCGGGTGGTTCCCATCTGAAGGGGCATGACAGCCCTTAGCTACGACACCGACCTGAGCGATGCGGAGTGGGCGATCCTGGCGCCCCTCCTGGCCCCTACGACCCGCCGCGNCACCGGACATCAAAATACTTGAATAACATCATTGAGGCCGATCATGGGGCGCTCAAGCGTGTAATCCGGCCGGCCCGCGGCTTCCAGAGGATGAAAACTGCCTCCGCCACCATCAAAGGCTTCGAGGTGATGCGGATGATCCGCCACGGCCATTGCAGCCTGGCACAGCGCGACGTGACAGGCGAAATCCGTCTTGTGAACCAGCTCTTCGGTCTTGCGGCCTGAATGACCCGTTCGACTGAGTTCGTTTTGCCCTCTTCACGTTAATGCAACAAAGCCGCGGCAACATGCAGTATGATATTTAGTTGCAAATTGCCAGATGTGGATCGCACCGTCCTTGAGGTCCGGTTCCACATGTTTCGTCCCGTGGAACGGTCCGCGCTTGTGGTGAGACCGAAACTGCCAAATGCTTCGCTGTTCCGTGCGCTCGTCGAAGCCGTGTGACAGCGTCGCGGGAGTGGGGGCGTGCCGAGGAACGCGACAATGAGGAAGAGGGGAATAGCGTGTTGAAGTGGACGATCAAGGTTGCTGCCGGTATCGGCTTATGCGCGCTGGCGATATTGCCGGCCCAGACCGCCTCCGCCCAGGGAAAGCTGAAGGAAGTTCTCAGCCGCGGGAAGCTCATAGTCGGGACCGGAAGTACGAATCCCCCGTGGCATTTCCGCGACGAGAAGGGTGACCTCGTCGGGTTCGACATCGAAATTGCGAAGATCGTCGCCCAAGGCCTGTTTGACGATCCTTCCAAGGTCGAGTTCGTCAACCAAGCCTCCGATGCCCGCATCCCGAACATAGTAACCGGGAAGGTCGACATAGCGTGTCAGTTTGTGACCGTGACGGCGGCGCGCGCGCAGCAAGTGGCCTTCACTGTTCCATATTATCGCGAGGGCGTCAGCCTCATGCTCGTTGCGGGAGGCCGCTATGCCGACTACGCTGCCCTCAAGGCCGCCGGGAACAAGGTGACCGTCTCGGTGCTCCAGAACGTCTTCGCGGAGAAGATGGTGCGCGATGCGCTTCCCGAAGCGAACGTCGACCAGTTCGAGAGCGTCGATCTCATGTACCAGGCTCTCAACTCCGGGCGGGCCGACGCCGCAGCGACAGATTCCTCGTCCCTGCGTTACTACATGAAGCAGAATCCCGGCCGCTACGTTGATTCCGGATATAGTTGGAACCCGCAGACCTACTCCTGCATCGTTAAGCAGGGTGATCCGGACTGGCTTAACTTCGTCAACGTCGCCATACGCGAGGCAATGACCGGTACTACGTTCCCGCTTTATAAGGCCGCTTACGAGCGCTGGTTCGGTGAGACGCCGGCAGAGCCGAAGATCGGCTTCCCCTCCGAATTCCGGTAGCCTTCGTAAAATCGGCTCATGGGTTACTCGCTTCAGTTCGGAGCAGTCTGGGCGAGCTTCGGCAACCTGTTGTCGGGGCTCGCCATCGGCCTCGGCCTGGCGGTCGCGGCGGTGGCTTGCGGCACCGTTATCGGTCTTGTTGCAGCCTTCGCCAGCGTCAGCTCATCTCGATTTGCCCGGACCCTTGTCGGCGTTTACGTGATGCTGATCCGGAACCTGCCGCTCCTTGTGCTGGTGCTGCTCGTCTACTTCGCGCTTCCACAGCTTGGAATCCGGTTTGACAAGTACGAGAGCTTCATCGGGGCGCTCGCGCTCTATTCAGGAGCCTACCTGACGGAGGTATTCCGCGCCGGCCTTGCGGCGGTGCCGAAAGGCGTGGTGGAGGCGTCCCGGGCCATCGGCCTCACGCGCATCCAGACCAACGTCTCAGTCGTCACGCCGATCATGCTGCGCAATGCTTTGCCGTCCATGGGGAATACCTTCATCGGCATGTTCAAGGACAGTTCGATTGCCGCAGCCATCGCTGTTCCGGAGCTGACGTTCGAGGCGCGCAAGATCAACGTGGACACTTTCCGTGTCGTGGAGACCTGGCTCGTAGCGAGCGGACTCTACATCGCGGCCTGCTTCACCATCGCGTCGCTCCTACGCCGCCTCGAGCGGCTGTTCCCGAGGTTTTGAGCTCATGCAGTCGTTCCTGAATCAGGTCTGGATCGCACGTTGGCCCCTGTGGGAAGGCTTCCTGCTCACGATCGAGATTGCCGCGGCCTCCATCCTATTCGGCACGATCCTGGGATGCATCTGCGGGATCCAACTCGTCTACGGGCCAGCCATCGTCCGCTTTCCATTCCGGGTCTATGTGGACGTGATGCGAGGCACACCCGTCCTCGTCCTGATCCTCGCCGCGTTCTACATTCCGGCTGTCGTCGATGTCAGCCTGAACGCGACCCATGCCGGTATCCTCGCGCTGTCGCTCTTTGCAGGCGCCCATATCGGCGAATTGGTGCGTGGCGCCCTGCAGGCGATCCCGCCAGGCCAGGCCGAAGCAGCGCGCAGCATCGGCCTCACCTTCCCGCAGACTCTCGCCTATGTACTCCTGCCGCAGGCGCTGCGGAGCGCCCTGCCGCCTTGGATCAACACAGGAGTCGAGTTGATCAAGGGATCGAGCCTTCTATCCATCATTGGGGTGGGCGAACTTCTCCTCAAGACCCAGGAAGTTATCGGACGCACCTTCATGACCATCGAGTTCTACGTATTGGCGGGAGTGCTCTATCTCCTTGCCAACATCTCCCTCGATCAGCTTGGTAGGGCCGTCGAGCGACGCGTACAGGGGCGCTGACCATGGAAACCGCACGCCCGCTGCTCGAGATCCACGGATTGCACAAGCGCTTCGGCGCCGTAGAGGTTCTCAAAGGGGTCGACCTCGCCCTTCACAAAGGGGAGGTGGTCTCGATCATCGGATCGAGCGGTTCCGGCAAGACGACGCTGCTACGATGCGTCAACCTTCTTGAGGAATTTCAGGAAGGCGACATCGTGCTCGACGGAGAAACCATCGGTTACAGGACGACGAAGGGGCGCCGCCATCGCTTGAGCGACCGCGAGTTGTCACGCCAGCGCTCGATGACCGGGATGGTGTTTCAGAGCTTTAATCTCTTCCCTCATCTCACCGCTGCCGGCAACGTTATGCTCGGCCTGCGCAAGGTGCGCCGCCTCGGTAAGGCGGAGGCGCGCGCACTGGCCGAAAGCTGGCTCGGCCGGGTTGGACTTGCCGCCCGTGCCGACCATTACCCGAGCCAGCTCTCGGGCGGGCAGCAGCAGCGCGTTGCCATTGCCCGTGCGCTCGCGATGGATCCCAAGCTCGTTCTCCTCGATGAGGTGACCTCCGCCCTCGATCCGGAGCTTGTCCAGGAGGTGCTGAACACCGTGAAGGCGATCGCAGACGACGGAGCGACGCTCTTGATCGTGACTCACGAGATGAGGTTCGCCCGAGATGTTTCGAACCGTGTCGTCTTCATGGATCAGGGACAGGTCGTCGAGGACGCGCCGCCAGCGGAGATCTTCGGCAATCCGCGCAGCGCAAGGCTGGCCGAGTTCCTGCGCAACACTCGCACCTGAGACGGTTGTCCCCGAGGACGTTGAGGACGGCGTCAGTCGAGCCCGAGCGGATCCGGATCGAGCGGCCATATCGGGCGCGGCAGATGCTTAAAGGGCAGGGCGGCCCAGTCCGGATTGCTGGTCCCGGGCGTCGCCACGAACAGCTGCTTGCGCGTGTTGTCGACGAAGAGATCCTTGTGCTTGTAGAGGTTCTTGATCGCAACCACCTGCTTATCGTCGAAGGTGATGCCGTGCAGCGTGAGGAGGCTGAGCGAGTAGAGGTTGGTGCGCTGCGTCGTCAAGAGGATGTCGATTCCTTCGACCCGCACGACGGCTATGTCGCCGATGTTGATCCGCTCGTCATTGATGTGGTCTTGGTAGGCGTTCCTTTTCAGAAATAGAACCTCCGCATCCGCATCGAAGGGCGGACCGGAGTTCGGATCGAACTTGCCTCCTATGCGCACTCTGATCCGCGCGCCGACACCGACCTGGAAGCAGATGCGAACCGCAAGCGGATCCCACAGCGGCGCGATCGCCGCATTGCGAATGCCGGCATCGACGAAGGCCCGCAGCACATGGGTGGTATCTCCTGGTGCACCGCTGCCGATCTGGTCGGAGGTATCGGCGATGAGGAGGGGTTTATCGCCCTTGATTGCGGCCTCTGCGATCGCCTCCTCGAACGACGTGAACGGAAGCATCGCATCTGCGCGAATTCGATAAAAACGTTCGCCGAAGTCGCGCGCGGCGCGCTCGGCGAGTGTCTCATCACCATCGGCAACGGCCAGCATCTTTGCGCCCGCCAGATGAACGTCCGCCCAGGGGAAGCCGTGGTTCAGGGAGAGGGACAGGATGCCGTCCTTGCCTTCGGCATCGAACATCGCCTGGGTGAAGGCGACCATAGGTCCTTCCATGGTGGTCGGAAACAGGCCCATGGTCCGGCAGTCGAACAGGGCCATTTTGGGATCGATCTCGCCCGCGAGCGTCCGTTGCATGAGAACGAAGAGATCTTCGGCCCGCTCGGCATGGTCGATATGCGGATAGGTCTTGTAGATCGTGATGATGTCGGCGGCCTCCAGGAGGGTGTCGTCGATATGAGCATGAAGATCGAGTTCGATCCCAATTTTCGTGCCGCCACCGACGATCGCGCGCATGCGCGAGACGAGATCTCCCTCGCAATCATCGTAACCGTCCGCCACCATCGCCCCGTGGAGGAAGAGCAGGATCGCATGGACCTGACCGGCGGCTCGCAGGTCGTCAAGGATACGGTCCCGCATGGACTCGTAGGCCACGCGCGTCGTTAGTCCGGCCGGGGAGGCAAAGGCGAAGAGGCTCTGTATTACCTCCCAGCCTTCCTTGTGCGCGCGCTCGACCCAGATCTGCGCCGGCGCCGACCACGGCGAGGCGGGGACCGTCTCGATGTCGCCTTCGCACCAGAGTGTATTCCTGAAATCCTCGATCCCGGTTGGGAAGAACGAGAAAGTGTTCGTCTCAGTCCCGAGCGTGGCTACAAAAAGACGCATGGTGTCTGCCCCGAAGCGCGATGGAAGGTCATTTACGGAGACTCCCGGTCGGAAGCGCTCCCGTGGCCTTGAGTTCCCGCACAGCGTCCTCCACCGCCAGAAGGGTCTCGTCGATCACGGCGTCCGTATGCTCGATGGAGAGGAACCAGGCGCCACGCTCCAGGGCACGCACCCCCCGGCGCAAAAGGGCTGTTGTGAGAGCGACATAGCCCGCCCGGTCCATCCGCGCGAGGTCGCGGTAGTTCCGCGCTGGCGCCTCGAGGCCAAGAGCCACGTGGAAGACCTGCGGAAAGCCGGCAACCTGCGCGATCACACCGGCGCGTTCGAAGATGTCGCGCATGCCCGTCATGAGCCGTCCGCCACGCTCCTCGATCGTCGCATAGAGCGATGGCTTCAGCGACTTGAGGGTCGCGGCCGTTGCGGCCATGGCGATCGGCTGGGCATTGTACGTGCCGCCGTGCACGACGCCACCGGTGGCAAACATGTCCATAAGGTCCGACCGCCCTGCAATAGCGGCGACAGGAAAACCGTTGGCGATGGCCTTGCCGAAGGTGGAGAGGTCCGGTGTGACGCCGAAACGCTCCTGCGCGCCGCCGGCCGCCAGACGGAAGCCCGTGATCACCTCGTCGAAAATGAGGATCGTGCCGTATTGCGTACAGGCCTCGCGCACTCCCTCAAGATAGCCGGGAGCAGGATGTACGGCTCCGGCGTTGCACATCGCCGCCTCCATGATGACGCCGGCGATGTCGCCCTGCGCGAGCCGCTGAGTCAGGAGGTCCAGGTCGTTCCAGGGCAGCACCACGAGAGCATCTGCCGTTTGTGCGAGCTGGCCCTTGCTGCCCGCTACTGGGACCGGCGCATTCTCCGGGCCAGCGGCGTTGAGGGCGGGAGCAGTCGACCACAGCACGTTGTCGAACCAGCCGTGATAATGACCTTCGAACTTGATGATCTTCTCGCGGCCCGTCGCGGCACGGGCGAGACGGATCGCCGCCTGATCGACCTCCGAGCCCGAGCAACCGAACCGCATGCGCTCGGCGGAGGGAACGAGCTCGCACACGAGCCGCGCGGCCTCGGCCTCAATAGCCGTCTGACCAGCGAAGAGGAAGCCCTTCTCGACCTCCTGCTTCACCGCATCGACGAGTGCCTGCGGCTTGTGCCCGAGGATCATCGGCCCCATGCCGAGATAGTAGTCGATCAGTCTGTTGCCGTCCGCGTCGTAGAGCCAAGGCCCTTCCCCGCGCTCGAACACGAGGGGCGTCGGCGAGATGTTGAGGCGAAAGTTGCTGTTGACTCCACCTGCCATCCACTGGGCGTTGCGTTCGATCAGCTCCGCGGATTTGTCGAACGACAGGAAGGTGTCACCGCGCGTGCGCGTCGTTTCAGCGAGGGAAGACATGTGGCTTGAATGCTCCTCAAGGGATTTCGCAGCAACAGGCCCGAGCTGGTCCGCAAAGTAAATGCCTGCCCGTTCCACGGGGCGGAAACCCACACAGAACGGGACGTTTAACCGCGTTTCGGTCTCACCACGGCTACGCAATCGATCTCGTAGCGCAGGCTCGGCCCGAGGCAATTCGTAATGGTCGTGCGGGCTGGATAAGGCTCGAGGAAGTATTCCCGGTAGATACGGTTGAACTCCGCGACGTCCTCGGGGTCGCGGATGTAGTTGCGTGTCTGCACCACATGGGCCAGATCGCTGTCGGCATCCTCGAGGACCTTCCGCAGGTTCTCGATCGAGCGCCGCATCTCACCTTCGAATGTGTCGGCGACGATCTTGCCCGCTACGTCGACCGAAGCTTGGCCGGAGACAAAGATCAGGTCGCCGACGCGCGTTGCAGGGCTGAAGGGCAGATGCGAGCGCGGCGTGTCTGATCCACCGGGATGTTCGATACTCATTGGATGCTCCGATCGCTGATCGGGAAGACGGGTTTGCGCAGGCGGCGATAATCCAACGCCGTGATAGCACTCGTGCACGGCCCAGGCGTACTGACGGTGTAGCTTCCCGCCATGATGGGGTCGTACGCCTTGCGATGCGCGACAGCCGCCTTTACGCCGATGGCGAAAAGGTCTTCCGGTACGATGCCTTGAGATCGGAACTGGGCGAGGTCGAACGGAGGTGTCTTGCGACTGGTCAGAAGCACGATGACATCGTCGACGCGGACGACCGCTGAGGGACCCATCGAGAAATGGATCCCGCGCGAGGCTGCGAGATGGCTGTGGTGATCCTCCAGGGTAAAGCGGCCGTCGCTGCGGCGGATGAATTCCGCCTCCACTTCGAGAGGATCAGCCCCAAGGCGGCTACCCTTGCCGCCGATAGACAGCCGTCGTTTTTCACCCGGTTTGGCGTCCGCAAGGCTCTGCACCGCCGCAGCGTCTGCGATTGCCACCGCGCAGTTGCGCAGGCCGTGGCGGAGGAAACCGCGCAGAACGGCCGTGTCATCTCCAGGCGCGCCGCCGCCGATATTGTCGGCCGGCTCGACGATGATCCACGGCCCACCGTCGCGGGAGCCGATATCCGCCAGGGCCTGGTCGAGGTCCCATTCCTGCGGAATGCCGAGATCTCGCAGGGAGACGGCGAGCGCCTCGAGCCGGTCGAGGGCATGTTTCGCCGCCGCTTCGTCTCCTGTTGTGGCAACCGAAAAGGCGACCCCTGCATCGGGAACATCGGAAAACGAGTACCCCGCCACGACGTTCGCAACCCAGATATCCGGGTTTTCAGCCTCGATCTGCCGCGCGAGCGTCTCAAGATCGCGCATGGGGCGGTCCGCCGTTCCGGTCCCCGGGGGCGGCCACATGATCGGAGCGTTGCGGGCGAGCATCCGCGGCAACGTCTTTTCGTTGAGAGCCCGCGCCAGGAGATGGGCCGAACGGATTGCGGATTCGCGCGCATCCGCGTGCGGGTTCTCGCGATAGGCGACGAGACAATTGGCGTGCTGCGCCATCTTGGTCGTGAAGGTGGCGTGCAGGTCGAATACGCCGAAGACCGGAAGATGTTCCGCACCTGGGGTCGAACGTAGACGCGCGAGCATCTCTCCTTCTGGATCCTCGCATGTCGTCGTCACCATCGCTCCGTGCAACCCGAGCCAGATCCCATCGAGCCCGCCGCTGGCGAGCGCATGACGCAATCCGGTCTCGATCTCGCCCCAAAAGGCCTCGAACACCGCATGATTGACGGTGCCGGACGGCAGGGCTACATATTCGCAGATCGGCACTACCTCCCAGCCATGAGCTTCGGCGACCTCGAGAAATCCGTCCGTAGTCGAGCCGTCGCCGCGACGGTGGAGGATGTCCTCCCCGCGATGGACGGTGAAATCGTCGGAGACCGTGATCTCATCGATGAATGTGTGGGTCTCGTGAAAGAGACCTGCAAACAGAAT
Organism: Microvirga sp. GCM10011540; assembly: GCF_042650665.1. Classification (NCBI taxonomy): domain Bacteria; kingdom Pseudomonadati; phylum Pseudomonadota; class Alphaproteobacteria; order Hyphomicrobiales; family Methylobacteriaceae; genus Microvirga; species Microvirga sp. GCM10011540. The sequence continues at coordinate 9,883 of NZ_JBHSBQ010000028.1, forward strand.
CCTGCGCTTGGCCATGTGAAGCATCCAGCTTGAAATCGACGCTCTCCGTCAGCCGGCGGCTGACCTCATCTCTGGCGGATGGATCCGCCGTCCCGTGCCTGCACAAGACGTCGCATGGTTCTTGTTTAGGCTGTTCTACACTATAGAACCGCAACAGGTGTGGCGGCCGAAGAAGTGAACACGAACGTTCGGTAAGACGCAAGTCGTCATTTCAATCGGAACGGTACCTACATCGTGAGGGCAGTTGACAGGCTGAAAATCCTGGCAGTTAATCTTCCGGCAACGTCCGAAATTATTATTCCATAATCTGGAATGTCGCTCCGGAGGGTCCGATTTGCGTGTCTTCGTTGCATCGCTAGCCACCGAGACGAACACCTTCTCGCCGCTGTTCGTCGATCGCCGCGCCTTCGAGGAGGCATTCTATTGCTCGCCGGGAAATCATCCGCCGACTCCAACACTCTGCTCCGCGCCCGTGGTCGCTGCGCGCCGACGGTCTGAAGCCGATGGCTTCACGCTGATCGAGGGGACTGCTACGTGGGCCGAACCCGCCGGACTGGTCTCGCGCGAGGCTTACGAATCCCTGCGTGACGAGATCCTCGATCAGCTCAAGGCGGCAATGCCCGTCGACGTCGCACTCTTCGGTCTGCATGGCGCCATGGTCGCGCGCGACTACGACGATTGCGAAGGGGACCTTCTGGAGAGGGCGCGCGAGATCGTCGGACCTGACTGCGTGATTGGCGCCGAGCTCGACATGCATTGCCACCTCACACCGAAGCGCGTCGCGGCGGCCGACGTGCTTCTGACCTTCAAGGAATTTCCGCATATCGATTTTCTCGATAGGGCGGAGGACCTCGTCGACCTTTGCCTGCGTGCCGCCCGCAGCGAGGTGAAGCCTGTTTCCGCCGTTTTCGATTGTCGCTCCCTGTCTGGCTTCATGACGAGCATCGAACCCGGCCGCGGCTTCGTCGACCGCATCATGGCACGGGAGGGCAGGGACGGCATTCTCAGCATTTCCGTCGCCCACGGTTTTCAAGCCGCGGATGTCTATGACGTCGGCACCAAGGTTCTCGTCATTGCCGACGGCGAAGAGAACCGCATGAAAGCGGCCGCATTGGCTGAGGCGCTCGGCCATGAGATCCTCGGGTGGCACCGGACAGCGCCCGGCCCGTATCACTACACGCCCGAGGAGGCGATTGCGCAGGCGCGTGCCGAGCCGGGACAGCCGATCGTCTTCGCCGACCGATGGGACAACCCGGGCGGCGGTGTCGCCGGAGACTCGACCGTAATGATCGAGACCCTCCTGAAGCATCCGGATCTTCCGGCTGCAATCGGCGCCTTGTGGGACCCCGTCGCCGTATCTCTCTGTCGCGCGGCCGGAATCGGTGCCCGCATCCCCTTGCGATTCTGTGGCAAGGCGACGCCGCAGTCCGGTTCGCCCATCGATGCCGAGGTCGTCGTGCGGGGAGTAAGCGACGAACTCGTGATCCCCTTCGAGGAGAGCATCGTCTCGCTCGGGCCGGCAGCGGCCATTACCATCGGCGAACTCGATATCGTACTCGTAAACGGGCGCGCCCAGACCTTCAGCCCACCTGCCTTCACGCAGTTGGGCATCGATCTGGCGCGAAAGAAGATCGTCGTCGTCAAATCATCAAACCACTTCTACGCCGCCTTCGCGCCGATCGCCGCCAAGGTCCACTATCTCAATACCGGCGGCCCCTATCCCTATGACGCGACGAAGGTCGAGTACCGTAAGGTGCGTCGCCCGCTTGCTCCCCTGGATCCCCACCCATGGCTCTAATTCCTCGTCTCGACATCGCGGCGCTCGATTCGCAGTCGGTAGACCCTCTTACCAAGGGCTTTCCCTTCGATGCGCCCGGCATGCAATTCGGAGATGTCGGCAGGCGCGGTTGGAATGTTCTGGAAGGCGACGTGCCGATGCCGGTTGCGGTGATCCGTCAAGCACGCGTGGAGGCCAACAGCGCCTGGATGGCCGCGTTCACGCAGGCGAACGGACTCGTGATCGCCCCTCACGGGAAGACCACCATGGCCCCGTACCTGTTCGACCTGCAGATCGCGGACGGTGCCTGGGCGATCACGGTCGCAACGGTGCAGCAGATGCAGGTGTGCCGGCACTTCGGCGTGCGCCGCGTCCTGATAGCCAACCAGCCGATCGGCCGGCAGGCAGTGAACACTTGCTTCGCTGCCCTCGCGGACGAAGGCTTCGAACTCTACTGTCTAGTCGACGGAGAGGAAGGGTTGGCGCAACTCGCCGAGGGGGCAGTTCGTGCTCGACCACCCGCAAGCAACCCGCTGCGCGTGCTTGTGGAGGTCGGGTTTACGGGTGGGCGCACCGGTGCCCGCTCCCGGGAGACGGCGCTGGCGCTCGCCCGAAACATCGCGGCGACGGATGGGCTCGCGCTGGCCGGTTTCGAGTGCTTCGAAGGCTTGTTGCCGACACCGGAGGCGGCGGACGAACTTCTGGACGAGGTTGGTGCCCTCGCACGCCGTTCGATCGACGAGGGCTTGTTGCCGAGAAACAGCCCCGTCATCGTCAGCGCCGGAGGATCGGCATTCTTCGACCGGGTCGGTGAGCGCTTCAACGCCCACGACTTCCCGGCGCCGGTCCTGCGGGTGCTGCGGTCCGGTTGCTATCTGACGCACGATTGCATGGGCTATGCGGCTGCCTTCGAACGCATCTGTCGGCAGACCCGGCTCACCCTGCCGCCGGGCGGCCTCGTCCCAGCCCTTGAGGTCTGGGCACAGGTTCAGTCCGTGCCTGAGGCAAGGCTTGCTCTCCTGTCCGTAGGCAAGCGCGACGTCGGATTCGATGCGGGCCTGCCGATTCCCCAGTATTGGTATCGACCAGGCGGCGCGATTGAGAAGCCTCAGCCGATGCCCCCCGGATACAAGACCGTCGCGCTCAACGATCAACATTGTTATCTGGAGTTGCCTGCAGGCAGCGACCTCCGGGTCGGCGACCTTGTCGGGTTTGGTATCGGCCATCCCTGCACGACCTTCGATCGTTGGTCGCTGCTGCTGGCCGTCGACGAATCCTATCACGTCGTCAAGGCCGTAAAGACGTTCTTCTGAAGCCCCGATGGGGAGATGTGACGAGGGCCGGAGCGAACCCGACCCGGATGTGGAGAGGACCGATGCCCAAGGACGGCCAAGACTACATCGTGCAGCCTGTGATGAAGGCGCTGGAGGTGCTTGACTACGTGGCGACGCAGGGACGTGACGTGACCCTGACCGAGACCGTTAAAGAGCTTAAGCTGCCTAAGACAACTGTCTTCCGCTACCTCCAAACCCTCTCCGCAGCCTCGTTCCTGGAATACGACCTGCGCCGCGACCGTTATCGCGCGGGTCCGCGCTTTCGCCATTTGGCCGAGATCGACCGCAGCCTGCACCGCCTTCGTGACGCCGTGCAACCAGAGATGCACGACCTCTCCGAGCGGTTCGGTGAAACAATCAACCTCGCGATCTTGGCGCAGAAGACCATCGTCTACATCGACATTGTCGATCGGGGCCGCGCGCCGCGTACGGAGGCACGTGTAGGGCAGCGTCACCCGGTCCACTCCACCTCGCTGGGCAAGGCTATTGCAGCGCACCTGCCCGACGAGGAGTTCGGGGCGCTTTGCATGCCGCTTCTCCCAGCGCGAACGATCCGCACATTGACGGATGGCCGCTTTCTGCGCCGGCAGGTCGATCACATCCGACAACAGGGGTATGCCTTGGACATGGGCGAGAACGAAGATGGTCACATGTGCATCGGAGTCCCCATTCTCGACGACCGTGGACGGCCGGTCGCCGCTATTAGCCTGTCAGCTCCGGAGGCGCGGTTGGCGCCGACGCGACGCATTGAAGCTGCTGCGGCCTTGAGGACGTCTATCGACCGGGTCGTCGAAAAAATCTACGGCAGCGAGCGCTTCAATGTGGCGACGCTCGACTGACGTTGTTTCTCAAGGCGGAACCGGGCGCCGTTGACGCTGACGCCGACCGGCTCCTAGCATAGTCGCACGGCTTGTCACGCATCTAAAATGATGCAGCCCGTGGGGTCATGATCAGGAAAACCCGGCTTGGGACGGGGAGCGGAGCGGAACGTCGAGCGCAACGCTGCCGCTGAACAGCCGGATTTCGGTCTCGCCAAGGTTGCTCCTTGACAGGCCCGAGACGTGAACAAGTTCATAAAACCAGAGGATCAGGAGCGTGTGCCATGACGAACAGCCGTATCCCATTCACTAGGGTGCTGGGGGCGTTCGCTCTCGCCGCGATCACCGCAGTGGCTGCCCCAAGCCACGCTCATGCACAGAACCTCAAGGGAACGACACTTCGGGTCGCGGTTGTCACGGACATGACCAACTTCGACCCGATGCAGTTCTCGGTTGTCAACTTCCACCTCATCAAGAACCTCTACGACAGCCTGATCGAATACACGCCTGACGGAAAAGCCGTGCCGAGCCTTGCGACGGAGTGGTCCATCGGCGAGGGCAACAAGTCGGTACGAGTCACGTTGCGCAAAGGTGTGGTCTTCCATAGCGGTGCGCCGCTGACTTCGGCGGATGTGGCAGCGACCCTGAAAAAGGCGTCCGACCCGGTAAAGGGCAAAAACGTCTATGCGACGATGGGGATCGTCCAGGATTGGACGACCCCGGACGAGCAAACCATCGTCATCAACTTCAAGGCCCCGGTGCCAGAGCGTCAGATCCTCGACCTCCTCCAGTTCACGATGCCTATCGAGGCGGCCGGCATCGAGACCGTTGAGACCAAACCGGCTGGTACCGGCGCCTACATGCTGGCAGGACGCGCCGTCGGCCAGAGTGTGACGCTCAAGGCCAATCCGAAGTACTGGCGCGAGGGCGAACCGGTCAGCCCTGACATCCACTTCACTGTCTTCAGCGATGATGCCGCTGCGAGCGCGGCGCTGGAATCGGGCGCAACCGACATCATCTACGGTGGCGGTGCCCGAAGCGCTGTGCGGCTGCGCGACGCGGGATTTACCGTGACTCGCGGGCCGGGGCCTTTGGTGCAGGTATTCCGCATTAATGCCACCCGCCCGCCATTCAACAACGAGAAATTCCGCCAGGCCTTCAACTACCTGATGGATCGTGACGGCATCCTGCGGGTCGGCTATGCGGGACTGGGTGAACCTGTCGCGCTTCCCTGGGCGCCGGCAAGCCCCGCCTTCGACCCCGCCTATCTCAAAGAGTTCGCCTACAATCCTGTGAAGGCCAAGGCGCTTCTCGCCGAGTCGGGCCTATCGAAGCAGGAGATGAGCAACTGGAAGCTTCTGGTCTATGGAACCGACCAGTCGTCGGTGGTGATCAGCCAGATTGTGCAGAGCACGCTCGCCGATGTCGGGATCGACATCAAGCTCGAGGTGATGGAAGGTTCCGAATACGTTAAGGCTCAGCTCGCGGGAGAATACCAGGCTACCTTCGGTGGCGTAGGCAACGTGCAGAAGTTCCCGTCACGCGTTGCCACCAACAGCATCTATCGCACCCGGGACAATCCAGTCCTTAAGGAACCCCATCCATTCCCGGAATACGTTGCAGCTATCGAACGGGTCAACACCACCTACGGCTCCGAGAAAGAGGTCAAAGCGGCTTACGACAATCTTAACCGCGTATTGGTAAAGAGCTCCTTCGCCATCCCGACCAACTCCTATGACGTCGGCGTTATTGTGTCCTCGTCCAAGCTAGGCGGGTTCACGCCGGACATCGACAACCTGTTCGTTGCCCGTACGATCGGGTTGAAGAATTGAGCGGTGCGGCAGTGACGCTATCCCTCAAGCACAGGGCGTGTCGTTGACGACGCCGGTCCTGTCCGTGCGTGATCTGACCGTTGCCTTCGGCGGTGCCGAGCGATCGGTGCCTGTCGTGCGGGGCGTCAGCTTCGATGTGTTTGCGAACGAGGTGTTCTGCATCGTCGGCGAATCCGGATCCGGCAAGAGCGTCACGTCTCTTGCCGTCGCCGGCCTTCTGCCGGGCGCGGCACGGGTCTCAGGTTCAATCCGCCTCGGCGGGACCGAGATTGTGGGGGCGGCCCCGGACACCTTGCGGCAGGTGCGGAGCCGGGATCTTGGTTTCATCTTCCAGGACCCGGCCACCACGTTGAATCCTGTGCTGCGTGTCGGACGCCAGATCGTGGAGGGCGAGGTTTCTCACGGCCGCCTCAAACCCTCCGATGCGAATGCGCGCGCGGCCGAGCTGCTGCGGGAGGTGGACATCGCCGATCCTGTCAGCCGAACGCAGCAGTTTCCGCATCAGTTTTCTGGCGGCATGCGTCAGCGGGCAGTCATCGCCATGGCGATGGCGGGACAGCCACGGCTCATCATCGCGGATGAGCCGACTACGGCGCTCGACGTCACGGTTCAAGCGCAGGTCCTGTCGCTCCTTCAGCGGCGGCAGGCGGAAACCTCAGCAGCCGTCATCCTAATCACTCACGATCTGGGTGTGGTCGCCGAGGTCGCCCACCGCGTCGCGGTGATGTATGCCGGACGCATTGTCGAGGCCGGGACCGTAGACGGGATCTTCGCTTCGCCCCGCCATCCGTACACCCGTGCACTGCTCCGCAGCATCCCGCGGGGCGGGGCAGTTGGTGCGAGACTTGATGCCATCCCCGGCCAGCCGCCGACCGCGGAGGCGCTCCCAGCCGGCTGCCCCTTTCATTCCCGCTGTGTCCTCGGCAAGGATCGGGACGCGTGCCGGGCGGAGGAGCCTCCGCTGCAGGCTGTTGAAGGCAGGCACGAGGCAGCGTGCCACTTCACCGATGAAACGCGGATCCCGGCCGCGCCGCGCCGAGGCGAGTCGCCAGCTCTGACAGTCGGCCAGGTCGGACAGATTCTGCTCGAAGTGGACGCACTGAAGGTGCACTTTCCCGTGCAATCGGGCATTCTCAAGCGTATCGTCGGCCGGGTGCGTGCCGTCGACGGCGTCAATCTTACGGTGAGGGCGGGCGAGACGGTAAGCCTCGTCGGCGAGTCCGGCTGCGGCAAGACGACGACCGCGCGCACCATCATGGGCCTTATTCCTGCCACTGACGGCGACGTGCGTTTTGAGGGACGCTCGATCCGCAACCTGTCCCCCGGACGAATGCGTGAGGCGCGGCGGTGGATGCAATATGTGTTCCAGGATCCCTATGCGGCCCTCAATCCCGTTCTGCCGGTGGAGGAGGTGGTGGCCGAGCCCCTGCGCCTGCACGGCCTATACGAGGAGGCGGGAGGGGCAGGGCGGATCGCGGAACTGTTCGAGATGGTCGGCCTGTCGCGGAAGATGTTCGGCCGCTATCCGAGCGAGTTCTCAGGCGGGCAGCGCCAGCGCGTGGGGATCGCGCGAGCGCTCGCACTCAACCCGCGCCTGCTCATTCTCGATGAGCCCGTATCGGCGCTCGATGTCTCGATCCAGGCGCAGGTCCTCAATCTGCTACAGGACCTGCAGAGGGAGCTGCAGCTCGCCTATCTCTTCATCTCCCACAACCTGTCGGTCGTGCAGCACATCTCGAACCGCGTGGCCGTCATGTATCTCGGCCGCATCGTTGAGCAGGGGACACGGGATGAACTCTACAATATGCCGAGCCATCCCTATACGCAGAGCCTTCTGTCGGCGGCACCGATCGCCGATCCGTCGCTCGGTAGGACGCGACACCGCATCATTCTCGAGGGCGAGATCCCCAATCCCGCAGCCCCGCCGTCGGGATGTACCTTTCATCCCCGATGCTTCCGCGCGAACGATCGCTGTCGCCGGGATGCGCCGGGCGCGCGACATCTGCCCGACACGTCGACTCTGGTAGCCTGCCACTATCCCGATATTGCCGCAGCGAATCCCATGGTCCGCGGGGCTTCGATGGAGTCTGGAGAATGAGTGTCGCGTCAGGCCGCATCCGCGCCTTCTTCCGCGCGCTCCGCCGTCATAAGGGGGCGGCGGCGGCGCTCGCCTTTCTGCTTTTCATCGGTCTCGTGGCGATTTTCGCGGACTTGATGCCCTTCGATCCGTTCCGGCAGCGCTTGGTCGACTCCCTGAAGGGGCCGTCCCGCGCCCACTGGTTCGGCACCGACGAACTCGGCCGGGACATTCTCGCCCGTGTCGTCTATGGCGCGCGTACCTCTCTGACCACCGCCGCCGGAGCGGTTATCATTGCCGCTGCCGTCGGAGTGCCCATGGGTTTGATCAGCGGCTTCTTCGGTGGCTGGCGCGACGCAATCCTCATGCGTCTCGTCGACGTGATGATGACGCTGCCGGCGATCCTCTTCGCCATGGCGCTCATCGCGATCCTCGGACGCAGCCAGAGCGCCGCGATCGTCGCCGTCGGGATCACCGGCATCCCGAGCTTTGCGCGAATCACCCGAGCGCAGACCCTGACATTGCGGAGCCGCGATTTCGTGGTGGCCGTCGAGGCCTTTGGCGGCAGCGCCCGATACAACATGTTTCGGACTATCCTGCCCAATTCATGGAGCCCAATCCTGGTGCAGGTGGTGGTGCTATGCTCGGTCGCCATTCTCCTCGAGGCAGCGCTGGCCTTCCTCGGGGTTGGCGTCGCGCCGCCGACCCCGAGCTGGGGTGAGATGCTGCGGTCGGGAAAGTCCTATCTGCACGAGGCGCCGTACTATGCAGTCCTGCCAGGCCTCATTTTAACCCTGACCATCCTGTCGTTCGATGCCATCGGACGCGCGATGGCCGATCTCCTTGGTAAGCGTTACGAGCTGCGCAAATCCGGTTCGGAAGGAGCGGCGTGACCCATGATCGGCTATGTCCTCAGAAGGCTGCTGCATCTTGTTCCCGTCCTTCTTCTCGGCTCCGCCGCTGTTTGGGCCATCATCTACGCGGTACCCGGAGATCCAGTCTCGGTTCTCGTCGGAGAAAATGCGACGGCCGAGCAAATCGCAGCCGCAACCGCGCAGTATGGGCTCGACCGGCCGGTTCTGGTGCAATACGCCGACTGGCTCTGGCGCGCCCTTCGTGGCGATCTCGGCACCTCCATCCACGCCAGCGAACCTGTACTTGCGCTGATCGCCGACCGCCTGCCAGCAACGTTCCAGCTCGCCTTTCTGGCAACGCTTGTCGCCCTTGTTCTCGGTGTCCCGATCGCGATCGCGAGCGCACTCAGGCCAGGGTCTTGGGTCGACCGGATCCTGTCCCTGTGGAACGCGCTGACGCTAGGGGTGCCGACTTTCTGGCTCGGTATCTTGCTCATCCTATGGTTCTCAGTGGAAATGCGGTGGCTTCCATCTGCTTCCGCCTATGTACCGTTATGGGAGGATCCGGCCGCGGCATTGCGCAACCTCATTCTCCCTGCGGTGACCCTCGGCCTCTATGTCTCGGGCGTTTTGGCGCGGTTCCTGCGTGCCTCGCTCGTCACCGAAATGCGCTCAGACTACGTCCGCACAGCACGATCCAAGGGGCTGCCTGAATGGCAGGTGGTCAGCGTTCATATCCTGCGCAATGCGCTTTTGCCTTTCGTCACCATTGTCGGCCTGATGATGGCCAACTTCATTGGCGGCGCCGTCGTAACTGAGGCCGTATTTACCTATCCGGGGCTCGGCCGGCTACTCATCCAGGCGATCAGCACGCGTGACTATCCCCTGATTCAAGGCTGTATCATTGTGATTATGCTGATCTACATCCTCATCAACCTCTCGGTCGATGTGTTCTACGCCTATATCGATCCGCGCATCGAGTACAAGTAGCCGTTACATCGGCTGGTAGCGGCACGAGACGCCATGTCCCGGACCGATCTCGTGCCACGGGGTCGTACCCGCCACGGCGTGGATCTCGCCGAAAGCGCAAACATCACCCCGACGGCCCGCCGCCAGGACAGACGGATCGGGCGGCATCATTTGAAGGCGCCGGCGCTGCCGGGCGGGATCGAGAATGGGAGCGGATTCGAACAGCATCTGCGTATAGGGATGGGCAGGATTGTCGTAGACCTGCGAAATCCCGCCTTTCTCTACGATCTCACCGCGATACATCACCGCCACCTTGTGACTGACCTCGCGCACGATGGCGAGGTCGTGCGCGATAAACAGGTAGGATAGCTTGAGCTTCTCCTGCAGGGAGTGCAGCAGCGCGACAATCTGCGCCTGTGTACGGACGTCGAGGGCTGAAACCGGCTCATCGCAGACTACGAAGTCCGGGTTTACCGCCAAGGCACGGGCAATGCCAATGCGCTGGCGCTGCCCACCGGAGAACGCGTGCGGATAGCGATCCATCACCGCCGGATCCATGCTCACGAGTTCCAGCAGCTCAGCTACTCGCTCACGATAGCGTGCCTTCGGAACCGATTGGTGGGCGATCAGCGGCTCCATGAGCGTCTGGGCGATTGTCATCCGCGGATGCAGGCTGGAATAGGGGTTCTGCAATACGAACTGCATGTGGCGGCGCATCCGCCGCAATTCGCCCGCCGGCATGGTGGTAAGCTCGTGGTTGCGCAGCCTCACCGATCCGCTGGAGATTCGCTGGAGCTGCAGAACGGCTCGTCCAGTCGTCGTCTTGCCGGAGCCAGACTGACCGACGAGGCCGAGGGTCTCGCCCGGTGCGATGTCGAACGATACGCCTTTAACGGCAACGAAGGCTGGATGGCGGCCGGACGCTGGAAACGTGACCGATAGATCCCGTACGGCAACCAGGGGCGGCGAGGGTGTCATGGCAAATCTCCGTCACGATGCAGGCGCGGGACGGAATCGAGCAGGGCTCGCGTGTACTCGTGAACAGGGGCACGGAAGATCTTGTCGACCCCGGCCGTTTCGACAATCCTGCCGCCGTACATGACATTCACTCTTTCTACCATTCCTGCGACGACGCCGAAGTCGTGCGTGATCAGCATCAGGGACATACTCCGTTCCTCCCTCAGGCGCAGCAACAGGCGCAGGATCTGGGCCTGAACGGTCACGTCGAGCGCCGTGGTCGGCTCATCGGCGATGAGAAGGTCAGGATCGCACGAAATTGCGATGGCGATGAGCACCCGCTGACGCATTCCGCCTGAGAAATGATGCGGGTAGTCGTCGACACGCCGGATGGGGAAAGGAATTCCGACCTGATCGAGCAACTCGATAGCTCGCTCCCGGGCAGCATGTCCTGATAGGCCCGTGTGGCGGCGCAGCATGTCCTCGATCTGCGCCCCGACTGTGATCACCGGATTGAGGGACGTCATCGGGTCCTGAAACACCATGGCGATGCGCCGTCCGCGGATGTCCCGCATTTCCGTTTCGCTGATGGTGACAAGGTCTCGGCCGTCAAAATGCACCGAACCACCCAAGTCGACGCGCATTCCTTCCGGCGCGAGACGCATGATGGCGCGGGCTGTTACACTCTTGCCGCAGCCGGATTCGCCCACGAAGCCGACGGCCTCGCCGCGCTTGATGTCAAACGAAATACCCTTGACGGCTTCGACTGCCTGCCTGCGCGAGATGATGCGCACAGTCAGATCACGCACCGTCAGGATCGAGCCGCCCGCTGTCATAGGTCGCTCCCCACGTCGAGAACTTCCCGCAGTCCGTTTGCAATGACGATAAAGGTGAGTGTCGCGAAAACGATAGCGACGGCCGGACCGATGACGGTAAGTGGGGCGAGTTCCATGAACTGACGCGCATCAGCCAGCATGCCACCCCAGTTAGGATCGGGCGGTGGCGGCCCGAGCCCAAGGAACGAGAGGGCCGTGACGGTGAAGATCGTCTGCGCTAGAGTGAGGCTTGTCGCTACGACGATAGGGGAGACGACCATCGGCAGGACGTGGCGGGTGACGATCCGAAACTCGCTCATGCCCACGCTCCGAGCCGCCTCCACGTGATCCCATTTCTTCACGCTCAGTACTGGCGCGCGCACGACGCGAGACATGGCCGGCGTGTAGACGATGGCGATTGTCAGGATGAGGTTCGGCACCGTGGGGCCTAGAGCGGCGACGACGGCGATGGCGAGAAGGAAGACCGGAAACGCAAAGACTACGTCGAGCACACGCATGATCGCTTCGTCCATCCAGCCTCCGACATAGCCGCTGACGAGGCCGAGCACGAGCCCCGCGACAAGAGACAAAGCAACGGCCGTGAAGGTGACGAAGAGGGTTGTGCGTCCACCGACGAGAATGCGGCTTAGCACGTCGCGGCCGATGGCGTCGGTTCCCAGCCAGTGCTGCGCGCTCGGCCCCGCGAGCGAATTGGGCGATGTGGCGGAGGGATCGTAAGGTGCGATCAGGGGAGCGAAAAGAGTCACCAGCACCAGGATTGCGAGCATCATCAGTCCGAGACCTAGCAGCAGGTGACCGGCGCCGAGCCATGCGCGACCAGAATGCTTCTGTCTGGTGCCGGCGAAAGTGGAATCGCTTGTGGTTGCAGCCTCGCTCATGTCTCCACCCTCGCATCCGCATGGGCATAGGCGATGTCCGCAAGAGTGTTTACGAAGACGACGCAGGCGGCGGCGACAAGGACGATGGCCTGAATCGCCGGGTAGTCACGGCTCGTGATAGAATCGAAGAGGTACTGGCCCATCCCGGGTATGGCGAAGATTGTCTCGACCAGGATGCTGCCGCCGAGGAGTGTCGCGACTTGCAGTCCCGTGACGGTGATGATGGGGGTCAAGGCGTTGCGCATCAGGTAGTTCCAGAGGATCGTTCTCGGCAGCAGGCCCTTGGCGCGCGCTACCATCACGAAATCCTGGTTCGACACCTCGAGCACCGCTGCCCGTGTGTTCTCGGATATGGTGACCGAAATTGCGAGTGCGAGAGCGAAGGCCGGAAGGATTAGGCCAAACACGTTGCCGACGGGATCCTCCCGGAAGGGAACGTAGCCGAGAACGGCGAGTTCGGGAAAGTAGAGCCCGACGAGAAGGACGATCAACGTGCCCACGACGAAATTCGGAACGGCGATTATAAACCCGTTATAGAGCCGAACGATCCAGTCGGCCGCTCCTCGGAACCGCGCAGAGGCAAGGCCCGTGCCGACACCCATGATGAGGGCAATGGCGGCCGCAATGAGAGCGAGTTCGAGAGTCACCAAGAAGCGTGGCCACAACTCATGGAGAACCGGCTGTCGCGTGACGAAGGAGGTGCCGAAGTCGCCGCGCAGTACTCCGCTGAGCCAGGAGAGGTACTGTTCGACCAGCGGACGATCGAGGCCGAGATCCCGACGCATCGCATCCAGCACGTCGGGCTGAAGCATCTGGGCACCGGCCGCTGCGAGGACGAAGTCGCCCGGCAGAGCCCTCATGAGCATGAAGGCGACGAAGGAGACCCCGAGCAGGATCACCCCCATCCACATCGACCGCAGGAATATGACGCGCTTCATCGCGCCGCTCCGGTGTGCAGAAATCCTCCGGCCAAGGCGTCAGCCCTTCAGCCATGTGGTTCGAACAAAGGAGCGTATGTTAGCCGCCAGTGGAACGTAGCCTTCGACGTAATTCCACCAGATCTCCCAGCGGAGGGGATACTGATAGATCTGAAGAATATAGACCTGCTCAGCGATGTGCTTCTGGACTGCGAGGTTCTTCGCCGCGCGCTTGGCATCATCGGTCTCGGCCCGTGCCTCGGCCATCATCCGGTCGAGAGACTCATCCGCGATTCCCATCGCCTTGCCGAACTTGCTCTGTGAATTGACATACTGGAGGATAGCGTCGGAGTCCGGGGTCCAGGAGAGCGCGACAGACAACAGGGTCGGCCAGGTCCCGGCACTCCAGTGGTTGAGCAGCGGCGCCGTTTCCATGGGCACGATCCGTACCTTGATGCTGGCCGCCTGCCATTGCTGCTGAAGGATCTGCGCGCAGGAGACATCGAGGGGATTAGCCGCCACGACGATGTAGTCGCCGAGATCGAGGCCGTCCGGAAAGCCCGCCTCTGCCAGCAGCGCCTTGGCCGCCGCAGGATCGTGCTTGTAATATGGCATCTCGCCGATGCCGTCGTAGCCTCCCACGTGGCTTTCCGGGATCATGGCGCCGACCTTGCCCGAACCGCCGAGAACGGTCTGAAGACACGCCTGCCTGTCCGTCGCCAAGCTCAGCGCCCGGCGCACTCTGACATCGTTGAGCGGGGGTGCCTTCATGTTGAGCCAGACGGGGAAGGTACGGGAGGTCTGACCTGGCGCCGAGACGAAGTCCTTGGAAGCGCGCGCCATCACCGCGGCCACCTTAGGATCCTTCAGCCACGTCATGTCGATGGTCCTGGACCGGAGTGCCGAAGAGAGCGTCGCTTGGTCTTTGTAAAACCTGAACACGACCTTATCGAGATAGGGTTGCCCCTCCTCATAATAGTGCGGGTTGGCAGTCAGCGTGAACTGCTGGTTCGGCTGGTAGGATTCGAAGATGAAGGGACCGGTGCCGACCGGCTTGGTAGTGAGATCCTCGACACCTTTGGGTACGATGGCCCCGTCCGGATTGCTCGCCAGATAACTCAGGAAGGCGGCGTCGCGGGTCTTCAACGTGAAGCGCACGGTGAAGGGATCGACGACCGTGACGTTCTCAATGCTGGCATATTGGGCACGTAAGCGGCTGGCTGTCGCCGGGTCTAGAATGCGGTCGAAAGTGTACTTGACGTCCTCGGCGGTAAAGTCCTTCCCGTTGTGGAATTTGACGCCCTGACGGAGCTTGAAGAGATAAGTCCGCTCGTCGGGCATCTCGTACCCAAGGGCAAGATCCGGTTCCACTTGCATCTTCGCATTCCATCGCAGAAGCCCGGAATAGAGCAGCGCGGTGAAGTCGTTGGAGGAGAATGCCGTGACCGTCGTCGGGTCAAGGCCGATCGGATCCGCATCGGCGCCGATGCGCAGTGTGCCGCCGCGCTTCAGCGTTCCACCGTCGGGGGATGCGGCCAATGCCGAGGGACATGAGACCATTACGCCTCCTGCCAGCCAGAGGCGCATGAAGTGCCGGCGGTCGAGAGTGAACGCCGCGGCCGGCAGGGCGGTAAAATCCTTATCCTTCGTCATACGAACTCCCCTTCTTGCTTGGCGACTGCTCCGCCGATGGCACATGGCGCGCAACCGGTCAGACAGAACGCTCATGGCGGTCTCGTCCTCGTAGCCATCTTTTCGCGCATCTGTTGAAGCGACAAATGCACGAAGCCCTCTGCCAAAATTCGTCCTATATAATAGAACGATGTTTTTCTTTTTCTCTTGAGAGAAGATTGGTGCAAATTGCCCAACGCGTCAATGCGTTCGTAGAGTGCTTCAACATTGTCGCATCTCTCTGCATGGATGGTCGATAATCGTTCAACATTATGGTATGAAAAATGAGGAGAGAGGATACCACATGCAGCCGGTCCCAAGCGACGAGAGTGCTACTACAGATGGGCCGACAGCTGTCGGCAAGGCGCGCATTCAATCTATTGCTCGGGCAAAAGCCCTACTCGACGTGATGGCGGACGGAGGGTGGGTATCGCTCCGTGACCTCGCGGTCCGCACCGGCCTCGCAAAGACGACGGCCTTCAATCTCGTCAAGGCACTGGTCGATACCGGTCTTGCCGAGCGGAATACGCAGGCCGGCGCCTACCGTCTCAGCCTGCAGCATCTCGTCTATGGACGCGCGGTCGAACGTCGCCTCGATGTCAGCGCGGTGGCCCGTCCTCACCTCATCGCCGTGTGCGCCCTGACGCGCGAGACCGTGAACCTCGCGCTCCCGGGACCAGCCGATGCCGTCATTGTCGACAGCCTCGAAGGGAGCCATACCTTGCGGGTCTCGTCCTATTCGGGAACTCGCGCGCCGTATCACTCGACCGCCTGCGGCCGCGCCCTATTGGCTTGGCAGCCCAAACACTTCCGCCAGTTCATCTACGGCAACAGCACCTTGACCCCGTCGACGCGACACACCATCACTGATCCCGAGAAGCTTGAGGATGTGCTGGAGCACTGCCGCCGCGACGGCTGGACTGTCGAGATGGAGGAGAATGAACTCGGCAGCGCCTGCATTGCCGCGCCGATTTTCGGAGCATCCGGCGAGACAGTTGCCGCGGTAAGCATCGCGGGCCCGGCAGCACGCTTCGATCCAGACACTATCGCGAGTTACGGCGAAGTCCTTCTCACTTACCTGCCGCGCATCACGGCGGATTTGATCGGAAAGCCGGGTGCTTGAAAGCTTTTTATCGCGAATCTTGGATTCACTCCGAAACATGCCGGTGCGTATTGCTTAACGCTTATGCCGCGATCCGCCCAAACTGTTCGGCGAGCGAGGATTGAGCTCCACGGACAATAGCTGAAACCCTGATGCAAATAATTGCGACAGATCCGGCTGCTTTCGCATCGCGGCGGCTCTGAACTTTGACGTCGAGTACGAGCCCGTGCTGCTTGACAGCGCGCCAGAGCCAGTGCTTGCGGCTGTCGATGTTGATCACGACCTCGTCCAAGTGCCACTTGTCACCGGCTATCAGAAGACGGCGGCGGATCTGCTTGGCGAAGCTCTGCCCGAACCTCAGCGCCCATTGCCGCACAGTCTCATGAATGACCAGGATGCCCTGGCCATCAGCATCTCCTCAGCCATACGCAGGCTGAGGGGAAATCGGAAGTACAGCCAGATGGCGTGGCTGAGCACTTTAGCTGGAAAGCGGTGGCGGGCATAACGAGGAGCACGGATCGGCTTCATCCCTCACGGATAGCTCGATCCGGGTCACTCATCGGTTAAGTTGACGGTGCCACGGTGATCGCATCGGACTCATACCGTCCGCCGTCCTCAAGAATCTCGTTCAGGCCAATGACGTTGTTGAGTGTATCGAAGTCAGCCATCCGACCTGCGAACGGCTTGTTTGAGCCATTTGCCCTCAGGCTTGAAAAGTAGTCTTGCGCCTGATGCACAAGGGCGCGGACCAAACCGCCGGGGAAGATCACGATACGGAATCCGAATTGTGCCAGCTCACCGGCCGCGCTCACGGGCGTGCGACCACCTTCCACCATGTTGGCGATCAGCGGAACACGCTCTGAGAAGGTCCTCCCAATCGTGGCGAGCTCCTCGGTGTTCCGGGGAGCTTCAATAAACAGAATATCGGCGCCCGCCTCAAGATAGGCCTCTGCGCGATCCAACGCTGCGGTAAATCCGTCCACAGCAATGGCGTCCGTTCGCGCTGCGATCAAGGTTTCCCGATCACGACGCGCGTCCGTTGCGGCTTTGATCTTTCCAACCATTTCCCGCGACGAAATCAGCTTCTTCCCCGCAAGGTGCCCGCAACGTTTTGGAAACGTTTGATCCTCGAGCTGAATAGCGTTGGCCCCTGCGCGCTCAAAGACGCGCACGGTACGCTTAACATTCAGCGCATTTCCATAGCCTGTGTCGGCATCAACAATGATGTCGGTTTCGATCCTATCGCGGATCAATGCGATCGTGTCGGCCACTTCAGACATGGACACCAGTCCAATGTCCGGACGGCCGAGCTTGGTATAAGCGATGCTCGCGCCCGACAAGTACACGGCTTCGAAACCAGCTTGGGAAGCGAGATGGCCAGTAAACGCATCGTAGATACCCGGTGCGACGAGTGCATCCTTGCGTCCGACAAGGCGATGCCTGAGAGATTGCATGTTGTTGATCCTTATCTGCTTATACCGGGTTGTCGCTGGCCGGTGCCCAGATCCTACCGCTGCTTTCGCTGCGCCGCTCAAAAGTCATCCGATTCTCGTAAGTATCCGGTCGGTACAGACCAATGATGTACTCGACTGGTCGTTCGTCCCGATCGAAGACAACGCGTCGAACCGAAAGCAGAGGAGCTCCGGCGTCGGTCCCCAGGTAGCCTGCGATTTCGGGAGTCGCGAGTGTTGCGCTGATAACCTGTTCCGCTTTACCGACTTGTGCACCACCTCTTTCCAGAAGAACGAGGAGGGGGAGTTCGGTAAGATCGTCTCGAGTATAGGTGCGTCCGATGTCCTCAGGCACATAACTCACCAGGTGCGAGAACGTGCGTCCCTCCAAGCTGCGCAACCGGGCGACCTTCTGAACAGTTGCGCCAACCGGGAGTTCGAGCGCGGTCGCAACCTCGGGCGAAGCCGATACATAGTCGAAGGATAAAACCCGGACTTTCGTCTTCAGACCCATCGCGATAAGATTCTCAATTGAGCCTGACATGGACGCCTGAACTGGCGATGTCGTGGGGAGGGGGCGCGCGAACGTCCCCCGGCCGCGAAAGCGTTCGATCCGTCCCTCGCGTTCAAGCCGCTCCATCGCCTTGCGAACAGTGATGCGAGAGACCGAAAACTGCTCGGCGATCAGCTTCTCATTCGGCAATGCTGAACCAGCCGGAAATTCGCCCTCCTGAATCTGCTGGAGCAGTACCAGATAAATCTGGTGGTACTTCGGCCAAGGGCCGAAGTCGCTCGTTCTTTCCGCCAGATCGTTTTCCAAGTTATCGCCCTAAATCTATTTGCGTCCGATGTAACTGACGTGTCTATTGAGCCGCCGGCCACCGCCACGGCTCGGCAAGCCGATAAGTCGTCTCAAAAGCGTCGATGACAGCAAACCGTTCAGCAGTCTCCGCTATGTCATCAAGGCCAAGCAGTAGCCGACGGCGGCTCGGCTCATCGATCTCGAACGAAATCTGGAAGTTCGGATGAGAAATATGTTTGGATTCGAGATCAATACTAAGGGGTGCATCAGGTGCACTCGCGATGGCAGCCGTGAGTGTCGCGTGCGCCTCGGCATCCAATTCGACCGGAAGCAGGCCGTTGCGAACCGCATTGTTCCGGAAGATATCCGCGACTCTCGGCGCGATCACGGCCCGAATACCGTAGTCGACTAGCGCATACACGGCACCTTCCCGCGAGGAGCCGCATCCGAAGTTTGAGCCCGCGACAATGAAGCGGACGTCGTCACCTGCTTCATTGAGGGGAAATCCAGCGACTGGCGATCCAGCCTCGTCGAAACGCAGGTCATGGAGCAAAAAGTTTCCGTATCCGGCACTTCGCGGCTTTCGCAAGAACCGCGCAGGAATGATCTGGTCCGTATCCACGTTGTCCAACGGAAGGATAACGGCTTTGCCTTCGTGGCGTGTGAAAGGTGTCACGCTTGGACCTCCATGCGATCGGACCCGAGAGCGCGCACGTCGGTAATTCTGCCCGTCACCGCTGCCGCCGCTGCCATGGCGGGGCTTAGAAGATGAGTGCGTGCACCACGTCCTTGGCGTCCGGGGAAATTGCGGTTCGAGGTCGAGGCGCACCGCTTCCCGGCAGCCACAGTATCACCATTCATCGCCACGCACATTGAGCAGCCGCTGTCACGCCACGAGGCACCTGCAGTCAAAAAGATACGGTCCAAGCCCTCAGCCTCCGCTGCTCTCTTCACAGATCCTGATCCAGGAACAACGATTGTTGGGACTACGACTTTCCGATTAGTCATCACAGCAGCCGCGGCACGAAGATCATCGATCCGTGAGTTGGTACACGATCCGATGAAGACCTGATCAACCTCAACGCCCTCGATGGTCTGACCTTCCCGAAGATCCATATAGACCAAGGTATCTGAGAACCTTTCGTCCCCGTTAGTCGGGATCCGCCCATCAACCGGGATCACATGCTCCGGACTGGTTCCCCAAGTAACCATCGGCGCCACCCGTGCTGCGTCAATGTCGATTTCACGATCGAACACGGCACCCGGGTCAGTCCTCAAGACCGCCCAAGCCTCGTTCGCCTGACGCCAGTAGTCGTCTTTGGGGGCAAATCGACGTCCGACAATCCAGTCAATCGTCGTTGCATCCGGAGCAACCATGCCCGCACGGGCGCCAGCTTCAATCGTCATGTTGCAGAGCGTCATCCGTCCGTCCATTGACAGTGCCTCGATGGCCTCACCCGCATACTCGACGACGTGCCCGGTAGCTCCCGCTGTGCCGATCTGTCCGATGATATAAAGCGCTAGGTCCTTGGCACTGCAATATGGGCTAAGGTGGCCGCGTACTGTCACCCGCATAGTCCGCGGGCGCTTCTGCCAAAGCGTCTGGGTCGCGAGGACGTGAGCAACCTCCGACGCCCCGATGCCCAACGCGAATGCACCGAACGCTCCATGCGTGGCAGTATGGGAGTCGCCACATACGATCGTGAGTCCGGGTAGGGTTAAGCCTTGCTCAGGCGCCGCAACGTGAACGATTCCTTGGCGCTGGTCGCCGAGATCAAACAGATCAATCCCGTGCTCCGTTGTATTCGTCCGGAGAAGCTGGATCATCCGCCCCACTTCCGCATCTCTCGGCGGCGCCGAGTGGTCCGACGGAACATAGTGGTCAGCGACGCCGAACGTAAGTTCGGGATGCCGTACTGTTCGACCCGACTCTTTCAACTTTCCAAACGCATGGAACGATCCCTCGTGCACGAAGTGGCGATCGATCCAAAGCAGATCCTGTGCGCCGTCCCTGTCGATCACATGGCTGTCCCAGATTTTCGCAAACAGTGTACGAGGCCCAGTCATCTGATGCTACCTCCCGTCGGATTCACTCCGACTGGTTGCTTAACCCTCAGAACACCAATCAGACGCGGCAGCAGAGAGAGTGTAAGCAAGCCGATAATCGCAAGAGTGATAGGTCTACCAAGGATGAACCCAATGTCGCCGCCGCTCACCTGATAGCTGCGGACAAGCTCACCTTCGGCCATTTTGCCAACGAGGAGGCCGACGACTGCGGCAGCGACAGGGTAGTCATAGCGACGCATTAGCCAGCCAATCGCTCCTGAAACAACCACTGTAATTGGCCCCACCATATTGCTCGTCATTGCAAATGCACCGAGCACAGAAAGGACCATAACCAGAGGCGTCATAAGGCGCAGTGGAACTTTCACTATCGCGCCAGCGAAATAAACAAAGATTACGCCAATGATGAGAAGCAGCAGTGCTTGGGCCATATTCCCGAAGATCAATGCATAGACGATGTCCTTGTTCTCGGCGATGAAGCGAGGTCCGCCGGTGACGTTGTGGATTGCAAATGCTCCTAGGAGCACCGCTGTCCCAGCGCCACCTGGGAGACCGAGGGCCAGTAGGGTCACCATCGATCCACCTTCGGAGCTCGAATTCGCGGATTCCGAGGCGACAACACCCGTCGGATTGCCCTTTCCAAACGAGTCTGGGTTCCTAGCACGGCGCTTCGCGATACCGTAGGACGCTAGGTTCGCAATGCTAGAACCCACACCAGGCACCGCACCAATTCCGACGCCCAGCAGACTTCCTCGAAGTAGCTCCACCGGGTGGCGCAACGACTCGGCCATCCCAGCGAAGATTTTCCGAATGCTGACCACCCTGAGTGCCTCATCGCGCACGATGTAGTCCCGCCCAATCAGATTAAAGAGTTCCGAAGCCGCAAATAGGCCGATCAGCACCGGGATCACAGGAATGCCGTCGAGCAGGTACATCGAGCCGAAGGTGCCACGCATCTGTCCAGCATCGCTATAGCCGATGGTCGAGATCAGCAATCCGAATACACCTGCGGCAACGCTCTTCGCAAAGCTGCCGGTATTCAGTACTGCGATCAGTGTCAGGCCCCATAGCGCGACGAGCAACATTTCAGTTGGCCCAAGTCGCAGCACCCACTCGGCGATAAAGTCGACCGTCAACAGCAGGACAGCATAGCCGACAAACGTTCCGATCACGGAAGCGGCGAGGCCAAGCCCGAGGGCTTCGCTGTGCCGGCCCTGCTGAGCCATAGGATAGCCGTCGAAAGCGGTTGCCACCGCCGCGGACGTTCCCGGGATGTTCATAAGGATCGCCGGTACCGCTCCGCCGAACCCACCCCCTGTAAAGATGGAGGTGAGGAAAAGGATCGCTGGCAAGAAGTCCATGTAGAGCGTGGCTGGAAGAAACAGCGCCATCGCGATTGAGGTAGAGAGTCCCGGAATCGCACCGAATACGAGACCAATGAGAAGGCCCGGCGGCACGACGGCCCATGCGTGGAGATCCCCGAGCAGCGAGAAGCCGGCAAAGGCGGCGGTTGTATCGATCATGGCATCCTCGTCGGTATCGGCATTAGAGAAGGATGGTAGGCAGCGGCACGTCGAGAGCTGACACAAACGTCCAAACGACAACCACAGCGCAGGCTAGCGAGAAGCCGAGGACGACGATCGGACGTCGCTCGCCTTGAATGAGAAGAGCTGTCGCAAGGAAAACGAACGAGGCGATGTCAAAGCCTGCGAATGGAATGGCGGCGACGTAAACAGCCAGCGCCGCCATGAAGCTCAGTGCTCGAATATCCTGGGCCTTTCCGGCCGCCGCCTCATAAGCATCGTGGCGTCTCGCAGGAGCTCTCCAGTCCTCAATAACGGCAGCGATTAGAGCCGCAATCCCGATACCCGCGGCAGGAACGATCATCATCGAATCAGTCGCGCCACGCGCCTTGCTGACGACATCAAAGGCGTAACCAGCGAATGACGCTGCCACGGCAAGCGCAAAGATGGTTGCGCCGATGGGCCAAGCCCGGCGCTCGTTTCTGAGACTCTGCATTGGTCCATCAGCCTAGCGTTGAAATTGATTGCGGCTTACTTCAGCTCAGACGCGTATCGCGTCAGCGTCTCGTAGGCAGAGTCCACCAAGGCTTGGCTTTTTTCCGGGCCGACCCAATCCGCGCCCATGTTCGCTTTCTTCGCCCATTCCTGATACTCGGGGCTCTGTACCGTCTCGCGATAGGCATCGAGAAGGATCTTGTAGCGATCGGGATGGCTCTTCTTCATCGAAGCATGTACGATCGGACCCGTGACGTTGCCTCCGACGAGGGGCACAGCCTCGATACTCTGCTGCTTCAGCGCCTCGTTGAGCAGGGGAGCTCCCCAGTTTCCGGGATCGGTCTCGTTCACAACCGCAAGCACCCGGATCCGATCGCGGATTGGCTCTGCGGCTTCCGCTGCAAGGATTTCGAAGTCGACCTGATTTCCAGCAAGTGCTGTGCGAAGCGGGGCGCCACCGCTATAGGTTACGAAACGGACATTTTTCGGCGAGACTTTGAGCGCATCTAGGATCGCCATCGTCTGGATGTGACCGCCGTTGCCGACGATGATGCCAGAGGAAACCTTGCCTGGCTCTTTGAGCGCGGTAATAAGATCGCCCAGCGTCTTGTACGGACTGTCCTTGTTGACGGCCACGATGCCATAGTCATTCCACTGAGCATTGAGCAACTCGAAGTCGGACCATTTAACAGGTGCTCCGCTGACAAGAATAGCGCTGGCGAGATAGGGCGTTGCCTGCATGACCATAACGTGTGAGCCGTCGTCTGGCTGCTGTTGGAACCATGTTGCGCCAAGCGCGCCAGCTCCACCCGGCCGATTGACGACTTGAATGGGAACCCCAAGCCGTGGCGACATATGCTCGGCCAAGCCACGGGCCATTCTGTCGGCACTGCCTCCTGAATCAAAAGGAACAACAAAGGTCAGAGGGCGCGTTGGCCAGTCCTTTGCCTGAGAAGCTAGAGGGGAAAGACCGAAGGTGGCCGCCAACGCGGCCGTACCAACAGCCTTAGCGATCACCGCGGTTATACGGTTCAATTCAAACATGTTGCTCCTCCCCGAGCGTTGTGCGTGCCTGTTTTTGGGACTGCGGCTCCTATGCTCCATGATACTAATGTCATGTCAATAGGACATTTGGAGGAAGGAGAGAGAACCTCTGTCAAGCACCAGGATCTAGTTGGATCCGTCTCGAAGTCATCGCCGTTGAGGCGAGATGACCTAGTAGATCGGCAACAGGACACTATAGGTCATGTCGGGTGAAGTTATCGAATCAGAGGCAGCCGGTGAGCACTGCTAAAGCCTTCAGAACCTGATACTCGCACCCGCTATCGAAGACCACGAGTCTGCTCAGACATTAGTTTCTTTTGGATAGTATGGCTGGACGAAAGACCCCTAGCCTATACAATCAAGCAAGTGCTCCTAGATTGGCCGCAACCAAGCTGTGTTCAATGAAAGGAGCGATCAGTGGCACGAGCAGCAACCAAGACCTCGACCAAGAAAGCACCGGCCCGGAAGGCCGCCGCGACCAGGGCCAACGACAAGTCTGTGGCAAAGTCTGCGAAAACCTC
This sequence comes from Microvirga sp. GCM10011540, assembly GCF_042650665.1. NCBI lineage: Bacteria > Pseudomonadati > Pseudomonadota > Alphaproteobacteria > Hyphomicrobiales > Methylobacteriaceae > Microvirga > Microvirga sp. GCM10011540. Next base: position 33,805 of record NZ_JBHSBQ010000028.1, read on the forward strand.
AAAGCCCTCTC
>NZ_JBHSBQ010000029.1:0-28361 GCF_042650665.1 Microvirga sp. GCM10011540
CGCTCGACAAGCCGGCCAAGCTCAAGGCGAGCTACTTCAAGAAGGGCAGCAAGGCCACCGACAAGGACGACTTCTTCATCCTCAAGGGCAAGAAGCTGTACTGGGACGTGGACGGCTCGGGCCGCAAAGCCATGGTGGAGATCGCCAGCTTCAAGTTCCAGAAGAAGGAGGGCGAGACCCTCACCCACAAGGACTTCTTCTTCGTTTAGAACCGTTCAGGCGTATCCGTCGAAGGAAAAGGGTGTTCTAAGCTTTCCGCTGCGTTAAGCTTGGGACCCAATCACCTTTCTCGGAGACGAACCATGATCAATCGCCGAATTGCCATGGCCGCCGCCTGTGCGCTGATCTTCATGGTTCAGCCGGGCCATGCCGGTCCCTGCAGCGACGACATTGCCCGCGTTCAGGCTCAGGTTGACGATCGGATCGACGCGATTGCGGGGGCGGGGCCGTCCGCGCCCGAAACCAGGGCGGCCCGTCTTCACAGGGAGCCGACCCCCGGGGCGATGGCGGCTGCGGAGCAGAAGCTCGGGGAAGGAGGGCCGGCAGAGGCCGCCCTCGCGGCATTGGCCCGGGCACGCGCCGCCGATGCGGCCGGAGACAGGGCAGCCTGCGAGCAGGCTCTGGGGCAGGCACGGCAGGCCATCGCGCGGTAACTTGAACCGCAGGCCGGCATGGGACGGAGAAGGGCGGAAGACCTGAACGAGCCAGGTCTTCCGCATCGATGCCCGGTCTTAGCAGCGCTGGAGAGCCGGGTCGCCGTAGACGTTGTTCATGCGGCGGTTGTCCGGACCGTAGACATAGCACCAGCCGGGACGCGCCTGAACGACGCGGGTATCCGTGTAGCCCGGACCCGCAGCGGCGCCGACGGTTGAAGTCGCGGCACCGATGCCGCCGCCGACAACCGCGCCGATGGGACCGCCGACGATCGCGCCGGTGGTGGCGCCTGCCACGGTGCCGGTGGTGGTCGGCGAGCAGGCTGCGGCTGCCATGCAGGCTGAAAGTACGAGAGCGACCTTATACATCTGCTCTTCCTCCTCGTTTAAGTGCTTTCAGACCTCTCAGCGAATGGCTAGCTCGGCTTCCTGTCGGTTCGCTCGACTAGTCCAGTCCGCAGGGTCGAACGCTAACGTGTTGAGAAAGACGTAGGTTTCTTCCCAGGTTAGACTTTCCGTCCGTCCGACGACCCTCTGGGCGAGAGACTCAGTTCGATTCCGTACCGTGTCGCCGGCGGGGACCATGCCGACGCTTCCTGGGGACAGACCTGTGCAGAACCTCGCCGGCGGCTTGTCCCGCCGGTCCATGGGCTCCAGAACAGCCTCACGTGAACAGGAGAGGCTCCGATGGCGGGAAGCGTGAACAAAGTGATCCTTGTAGGGAATCTGGGGCGTGACCCGGAGGTGCGGCGGCTGAACTCGGGCGAGCCGGTGGTGAACCTTCGCATTGCCACGTCTGAGACGTGGAAGGACAAGGCCTCGGGCGAGCGCAAGGAGAAGACCGAGTGGCACTCGGTGGTGATTTTCAACGAGAACCTGGCGCGGGTGGCGGAGCAGTACCTGAAGAANGCAGACGCGCAAGTGGCAGGACCAGCAGGGTCAGGAGAAGTACACGACCGAGATCGTGCTGCAGCGCTTCCGGGGCGAGCTGACGATCCTGGACAGCCGCGGCGGGGGCGGGGCGTCCGAGTACGGCGACGAGGAGCCGGGCCAGATCAGAAGCGGCGGAGATTTCGGACGGTCGGCTCCCACGGAGCGGCGCCCGGCCCCGGCCCAGTCCTCCTCCTTCGGCGGCGGCGGGGGCGGCGGATCGCGCTACAACGATCTCGACGACGATATTCCGTTCTAGTCCGGGAGACGGGAAAGGCCCGGAGCGTTCCGGGCCTTTCGCTTTGTCAGAGAATGAAGTCGGCGGCCGAAAGGTTGGCCTTGAGGACGTTCTCCAGCTTGATGCGGTGGTCTGACCCGGCCAGGTAGATCACGGAATATCCCGTGCGCTGGGCGATCTCGATGTCGTCGAACGAGGCGATGCGCCAGGCCCGCAGATCGATCTGGTCTTCGCCGGGCTGGAAATACTGAACCACGTCCTTGCCGGAGGCGTGATCGAACGCAAAGATATCCCGCCCCCCGCCGCCGTCGAGCGTGTCGTGCCCGCTGCCGCCGTTCAGGTAGTCGAGGCCCGTGCCGCCATAGGCGGAATCCCCGATCAGCTTGTCGTTTCCGGCGCCGCCGAGCAGGGTGTCGTTGCCATAGACGGCCTGAGGCCCCGTCGTCCTGGCGTCGCCATAGATCGTATCGTTGCCGGAACCTCCGCTCAGATAGTCGTGTCCGCCGGCACTTTGGTCGCCGAGCGTCAGCGCATCGCCGTAGAGCTTGTCGTTGGACGAGCTTCCATAAAGCCTGTCGTTCCCGCCGACAGAGGCGCCGTACATGGTCGAGGCGTCGCCGTACAGGACATTGGTTCCGCTTTCGCCGTAGATGAGGTCGGCTCCGCCTCTCGCGCTGTCGAAGAGCGTGTGGGCATCGCCATAGAGTTCATCGTTGCTCGTTCCGCCGTAAAGCGTATCGCTGCCGCCGACCGACGAATGGTGCAGTTGATAGCCGTCGCCGTAGAGGCTGTCGTTCGAACTGCCGCCCTTGAGAAGATCGTGCCCGCCGATTGCGGAGTTCTTGAGCGAGCGCGCATCTCCATAGAGCACGTCGCGTCCGTTGTCGCCGGAGAGAACGTCCGACCCGCCCGCTGCCGAGCCTGCCATGGAATAGGCATCGCCGTAGAGCGTATCATCGTCGTTGTCGCCGTAGAGGAAATCGGCCCCGCCATAGCCGTGAAGCTGGTCGCCCCCGGCCGTGCGGGAAGTGAGCGACGTACCGTCCCCGTAGATCCGGTCGGACCTGTCCGTCCCCTCGAGGAAATTGCGCCCGCGCGTGCCGATGCTCCGTGCCATGATGAAAGGCCCCTCATGTTGGTTGCTGTTCTCTGGCTTAACCGCCGATGGGTTATAATTTCATTATAACGTGGCGATGGACGATGGCGATGCGGCATGGGGGCTCGGTTGGAGGCGACACCTATAGCGCTCACCGCAAACGACTTCTTCGTCATTTGAGGCGCGTTGCCGGTGAGGCGGCCGGACGCCTTTTTGCAGGAGCCTCTTGGCTCCCGCAGCTTCGGAAAGGGTGACACCCCGGCCGGATGGGGCTAAGAGCAGAAGGGCGGCTCCATGCCGCCTTTTTCATGTTCCTCGAACCCTAAGCGGCCCATGACCTCTCCATCCCTTGACACCCTCTGCACCTGGATCCGTACCGAGAGCCCGACCCATGACGTGGCGGGCGTGAACCTGATGATGGACCTCGTGGTCGAGCAGATGAAGGACGCGCCGGTCGCCGTCGAGCGCGTCCGGGGCGAGCAGGGGCTGGGCGATGCGCTGATCCTACGCGCCGGTCCTGCGCGCGACGAGGCGGGGATTCTGATCATGTCGCATCTCGACACGGTCCATCCGGTCGGGACGATCAAGGAGGACCTGCCCGTGCGGGTCGAGGGCGACCGTCTTTACGGTCCCGGCATCTACGACATGAAGGGCGGCGCCTATCTGGCCCTCGAGGCTTTCAAGGAGGTCGCCCGCCAGGGCAACGCGGCGCGTCCCATGGTTTTCCTCATGACGCCCGACGAGGAGATCGGCTCGCCGATGACGCGTCCGATCATCGAGGATTTCGGCCGCCGTTCGGCTTACGCCCTCGTGACGGAACCGGCCCGCGACGGCGGCAAGATCGTCACGTCGCGCAAGGGCGTCGGCCGCTTCGACGTGCATGTGGAAGGCCGCCCGGCCCATGCGGGCTCGCGCCATCAGGACGGACGCAACGCCATCTACGAGGCGGCGCGCCAGATCCTCGCCATCGAGGCGATGACCGACTACGTTCGCGGCGTCACCACCACGGTCGGCATGATCTCCGGCGGCACGGCGGTGAACACCATTCCGCAGCACTGCCAGTTCCCGGTCGATCTGCGCGTCGAGACGGTCGCGGACGGGGAGGCGCTGACCGCTGCGATCCGGGGCCTGAAGGCCCACAATCCGGACATGAAGGTCACCGTGACCGGCGACATGAACCGGCCGCCCTATGAATGCTCGGAAGGCACCGCGAAGTTGTTCGACCATGCCAAAGGGCTCGCCGCCGAGATCGGATTCGAACTCGTTTCGTCTCCCCGCACCGGCGGCGGCTCGGACGGCAATTTCACCGCAGCCATCGGGGTTCCGACCCTCGACGGACTCGGCATCGATGGCGACGGCGCGCATACCCTGCAGGAATATGGGCTGATCTCGTCCATCGCCCCGCGACGGCAGCTCATGAAGCGCCTGCTCGAAACGTTGCGCTGACCTGCCGAGACGATCGGCGAGAGGGGCAGACCTCTCGCCGGCCTCAATTCAGCGCGGGCTGGCATTGGCGAGCTTCGAGGACGAGTTCGACGGCACGGTTGAGCTCATCCTCGTCGAATTCGAAGCAGCCGCAACTGTCGACCACAGACCCGCAGGCGTGGGAATAGATTTCGACCCAGAACGGCGGCATCGGCGTGGCCTCGTCTCTCGAGGTCAGTTCCGTCAGGCGAACCTCCAAGGCGCCGAACTGCGCCAGCGTGATGGTCCGCATCCCGCTCGCCTGATCCGGTGTGAGGGCGAGGCGGATGTATCCTCGGATAAGCTCTTCCTCGATCCGGTCGCGACAGGCGGCGGCTCGTGCCGCGGCGTCGCCGGGCATCGCACGAGACTGCGACATCTCATTCTCCATGATTCCAGAGTGCCTTGCGATCCGGGCAGCATCTCCGGATCTCCCCGATGGCGGCTGTAGGTTCGCTCGCGACCAGTGACTGTTTAGTAGCGAACAATTAGATTGTGCGCAAGATAGATATTGCGCAATTTAATGCCGCACCATACAAAAGGTGTAGACACCTCGGGAGAACGCAATGTCGACGAAGAAGACCGCCGCTGTCAGCGCGGAAGACAGTCTGCAGCTTTCGAGCCAGCTCTGCTTCGCCACCTATGCGGCAGCGCATGCCTTCAACCGCTTCTACAAGCCTCTGCTCGACCCCTTTGGGCTGACCTACCCGCAGTATCTCGTGATGCTCGTCCTGTGGGAGCGGGAGAACGTGACGGTCAAGGATATCGGTCAGCGGCTCCATCTCGATAGCGGAACCCTCACGCCTCTGTTGAAGCGGCTCGAGACCGCCGGGCTTGTCCGCCGGACCCGGGACACGCATGACGAGCGGCAGGTGAGGATCGACCTCACCCAGAGGGGTCGCGATCTGAAAGCCCCGGTCGCTGCGGTTTGGCGGGACGTCGTCTGCGCCACAGGCTTAGCCATGGATGAGCTGGACGCCCTCAAGGATCAGCTCAACACCCTGCGCAGGAGCCTGAATGAGGCTGCGGAGAGCAAGAGGCCGGCGGAGGGCTAAAGCGCGGGCGGCCGCAGCAGCGCCTCGACTCCATTGATGATGAACTGAACCGCGAGGCCCGCGAGGATCACGCCGAGCAGGCGGCTCAGAACCACGTTGCCTGTGACCCCGAGGATGCGGGACACGCGGTCCGCCATCATGAAAACCAGGAAGCAGGAGGCGACGCCGAGCGCGATGAGCGCGATGAGGAAGCCCAGGTAGATCGGGTTGCTGTCGGCCCGGCCGGCCAGGAGGATCGTGGCGGTGATCGCGCCCGGACCCGCCATCAGGGGAATCGCGAGCGGAAAGGCGGCCACGTTACGGATGTGGTCCTCGGTGATCGCCACGTCGGCGGTGTGCTGCTTGCGCTCGTTGCGGCGCTCGAACACCATCTCGAAGGCGATCCAGAACAACAGCAGACCGCCGGAGATACGGAAGGCCGGAATGCCGACGCCGAGCAGCCGCAGCAGGATCTCGCCGCCCAGGCCGAAGAAGGCCAGAATCCCGAACGCGATCAGGGCCGCGCGCAAGGCGACGCGTCTGCGCTCGTCCGCGTTCATGCCCCGTGTCAGCGACACGAAGATTGGTGCGAGCGCGGGCGGATCGAGCGTCACGAGAAGCGTGACGAGGGCGGCGGAGATGTAGTCGAGGAGCATCGGCTTACCTTATCGCTGGCTTTGCGTTATGGCGTCCCCAGGTCGTTTTGGCGAGGGCGTTTGCAACGATGTTCACGATTTTGGATCGGATCAGCTGGCCCGGCTCACCCGAAAAGCCCAACGAGGATTCCTGCGGGACCTGTCGGGACTGGGCCTGGGTCATCGATACCTCCATCTTCCCCGGCACGCCGGCGATCATGGGCGAGGGGAGCGATGCGACCTGGCTCGCAGGCTTCGCAAGCCGGCGCCTGTCCGATCTCGCGCCTCAGGCCGACGATGGGCCGGCGCTGGTGCGCCATGTGATGGAGGAGGCGCGCACGGCCTTTCTCGCGCGGGCTCCGCAGGAGCGGCACGACGCCTTCACCTGGCCGGTCGGAGCCATGACCCTTGTGCGCCGGAAGGGAGGCCGGCTCGACGTATGGTCCTTCGCGGACACGACGGCCTTCGTCCGCCGGTCCGACGGTGCGGTTCTCACGGTCGGCGAGGCACCGGGCATGCGCCAATTCGAGATGGCCAAGGCCGCCGAGTTGCTGCAGGCGAGCGGAGCGACCCCGAAGACCATCGTGCAGACGACAGTCTTTCAAACCTGGCTGGCCGAACGCCGGGAGCGGCAGAAGCAGGGCCGGGGCCCGGCGCTGCTCGGGCTCGACCCGTCCGCTGCCGACCGACTGCGACATGACAGCGTGCCCTGCGACGAGGGAACGGTCGTCCTCCTGACAAGCGATGGCTTCTCGGCGCTGGTGGACCTCTATCAAGCCATGGACGCAAAGGCGTTGGTCGAGACCGCCCTGACGGACGGCCTCGAGGCCCTGGCCCGCCGTGCCCGGGAGATCGAAACGCAGGTTGATCCGGAAGGCAGGCTCTATCCCCGCTTCAAGGAAAGCGACGACACGACAGGGCTGCTGCTGCGCGCCTGAAAGCGGGAGGAGCGCCGCCGTCAAGCCTCAGGCGGGCGCCAGCGGGGCCACCACGGTGCAAACCACCCCTGTGGGCGCGAAGACGATGCGAACGTCGCCTCCGAGGTCCTGGGCGAGGCTCCTCTCGATCAGGCGGGTGCCGAAGCCCCGGCGGGTAGGCGCCTGCACAGGCGGGCCTCCGCTCTCCTCCCACCGGAGCTGAAGCTGTGGAGGCTCGGCGGGATCGACCTCCCAGGCGATCCGGATCTCTCCCGCGGAACTCGACAAGGCGCCGTATTTCACGGCGTTCGTCGCCAGTTCCTGCAGCATCATCGCGAGCGACAACGCCGTGCGCGGCGGCAGGCGAACCTCCGGGCCCTTCAGGTGGAGCCGGTCTTCCCCCTGGCTGGAATAGGGGGCCACCGCCTGCTCCACGATTTCGTAGAGGTCGGCTCCCTCCCAGTTCTCTCGGGTCAGCACGTCATGGGCGCGCGAGAGGGCGATCAGGCGTCCCTCGATCGCTTCCCGGGCCTCCGCGGCCGTCTCGGACGTGCGCAGGGTCTGGCTGGTGATGGACTGCACCGTCGCGAGCGTATTCTTCACGCGATGGTTCAGCTCGTTGATGAGCAGGTCGCGCCGCTCCTCCGCCACCTTGGCCGCGGTGATGTCCACGTTGCAGCCCGTATAGCCGAGGAAGCGATGGGCGTCGTCGAGGCGCGGCACGCCCTCGCAGCGCAGCCAGCGGACGGCGCCGTGTCGGTCCAGAACCCGCACCTCCGTCTGGATCGGACGGCGCTCCTGGAACGCCTCGAGGAAGGTCTGCTCAAACTCCTCCAGGTCGTCCGGGTGGACGATGTCGCGCCAGCCGCTTCCGGTCATCTCCGATGCCGGACGTCCGAAGAGATAGTCGTAGTGCATGTTCGCGAAGACGATCCGCCCCTGGTCGTCCGACATCCAGATCAGCGCCGGCGCCGAATCCGCCATGTGCCGGAAACGCGCCTCGCTTTCCCGCAGGGCGGCCTCGGCCTCCTTGCGGGCTGTGATGTCGAGGACGAACTCGACAATCTCGTCGCCGACCTTGCGGGCCGCGAAGAGTCCCCACCACCGGGAGCCGTCCTTGCGGAAATACTGCTTCTCGTACGGCGTGTTCTCTCCCCGGGTGGTGACCTCCTCGACGGCGCGGAGGGATGGCGAAAAGAACTCTTCGGGTGTGAGTTCCTGCCAGGTCTTGCCGAGAGCCTCCTCGCGGCTGAACCCTGTCATGCTCAGGAATGCGTCGTTCACTTCGGTCAGGCCGAACTTGTCGTCCCAGAACATCACGCCGACCGTGCTGATGCTCAATGCGCTCCTCTGCCGCTCCTCGCTTCGGCGCAGCGCATCTTCCGCCCGTTTGCGGTCCGTGATGTCCTTGAAGAGCACTGCCACCTGCCGCCGGTGCGGCTCGCCGATCCTGAAGGCGTTGACGTCGAACCACCGGCCCATCGAGGGCGCGTGATTGACGAACCGCGTGGCCTCTCCCGTGAGCGCGACCTTGCCGTAGATGTCGAACCAATAGGGCTCGATGTCGGGGACGAGTTCCCGGATCGTCTTGCCGAGCGCATCCTTCATGCCGGTCTGGCGCTCGAAGGCGGGATTGGTCTCGACGTAACGGTAGTCCACGGGTCTTTCGTCGTCGTCCAGGATGAGCTGGAGAACGCAGAAGCCTTCATCCATGGAGTCGAACAGCGTCCGGTAGCGGGCTTCGCTCTGGCGCAGCGCCGCCTCCTTGCTCTCGCGCAGGGCTTCCTCGTTGCGGACCTTCTCGGTCGTCTCGGTCGCTGCGCAGTAGAAACCGGCGATCGCTCCCGCCTCGTCGCGCAGCGGTGTCCAGGAGAAGGTGAACCAGCTCGTCGAGAGACCCGTCCGGCCAGCCAGGCCCACCGGCTTGTCCACGAAATGCTGCGCCTCGCCGGCCATCGTGGCGGCCAGCACCGGGCGGTACTCCTCCCAGATCTCTGCGAACAGATCCGCATAAGGCTTCCCGAGACCATCTGGATGCTTCGTGCCGAGGATCGGGATGTAGCCGTCGTTATAGAGCGACGTGAGCTCGGGCCCCCAGGCGATATAGACCGGTTGCCGTGAGGCGAGCATCAGGTCGACGGCAGTCTTCAGGCTCTGCGGCCACGTCTCGACCGCGCCGAGCGGCGTCGAAGCCCAATCATGGCCACGTACGCGACCGGCCATCTCCCCGCGGCCGCCCGGCCATTGTGCCGGCGGCGCGGGGATGAGGCTTTCGGTCGGGTTGTATTTCATGGGGGTGCGCGGGTCTCGGCCGACAGGCCCTTTGCAGCGGACGGTATCTGAAGAAATCTGGGGCGGGTTTTCCCTGTTCCCATAAACTCGGAACACAATTAGGGCAGATGCGCAGAATGTCGCTCCAGTGCTGCCGCATCGCCCTTCGTTCCGGCTGTGCCGGCCGGGGCAGGGGGCTGTTCACGCGGCGGGAGCTTCCGGCTCCGCCAGAACGGGGGCGATCACCGGGCGTCCGCCTGCGAAGCGCACCAGAGCATCGATCCGATCCTCGACGGTGGGATGGGTGGCGAAAAGGTCCGAGAACCCCGAGCGGGGATTGTCGAGGCAGAGCTCCATCACCGCGGAGGGCACGCCCTCGATCTCGCCCTTGCCCTCGATCTTGCGCAGCGCCGAGATCATGGCGTCCGGGTTCTTGGTCAGCTCGACCGCCCCCGCATCGGCCAGGTACTCGCGGCGGCGGGAGAGGGCGAAGCGGATCACCACCGAAAGCTGCCAGGCGACGACGATGAAGAGCACGGCCACCAGAACGGCCGCGAGGCGGGCGCCGCCCCCGCCCTTGCCGGAGGAGCGGCGGGAGGTCGATGCACGCCAGAGCCCGGGGCTATTGGCGAGCCAGCGATAGATCATCTCGCCCAGAAAGGAGATGATGCCCACCACGAGGACCGCGACCATCATGGTGCGCACGTCGCCGTTGCGGATATGGGTCAGCTCGTGCGCCAGCACCGCCTCCAGCTCCCGGTCGTCGAGGGTGTCTAGGAGCCCGCGGGTGAGGGTGATCGTGTACTGGTCCGGGCGGGTGCCGGACGCATAGGCATTGGGGGCCGTCGTCTCCAGGATGCGTAGCTTCGGCATGGTCATGCCGCGGGAGATGCAGAGATTCTGGAGCAGGGCATAGGGGCGGGGAGCCTCCGCCCGGGTGACGGCCGCGGAGCCGGTGGTGAGATTGAGAATGAGGGTGTTGAGCCGGAAGCCGCACCAGACCCACAGGGCCGCCAGAGCGGTCGCGGCGGGCGCGAGCCAGAGGCTGTCCCGGGCCGCCGCCTGCAGGATGGCCTCGAAACTGCCCGTTCCGTCGTCGAGCCAGGCCCGCCGCAGGATCGCGAGCGCGAAGGCCAGCAGGTAGAACAGCACGAACAGCCCGGCGATCAGGAAACCCGAGCGGCGGCGGTTGGCCTGGATATGGGTGTAAAGGCCGAAGGCGGAGAGCACGGGACGGCCTAGAACGCCACCTTGGGCGGCGTCTCGAGGGCCTGGCGCTGGGTTTCCCCAACGTCGAAGAAGACCTGCTGCCGGAAGCCCATGAGGCCGGCGAAGATCACCGCCGGGAAGTGCTGAATGGCGGCATTGTATTCGGCCACGCCGTTGTTGAAGAAGCGGCGGGCGGCGGCGAGCTTGTCCTCGATCTCGGCCAGATCCGTCTGCAATTGCTGGAAATTGGCGCTGGCCTTGAGGTCCGGATAGGCCTCCCCGAGCGCCACCAGGCGTCCGAGCGCCCCCGAGAGGGCGTTCTCCGCCGCGGCCTGGTCGGCCGGGCCCTGGGCCCTCAGGGCCGCGTTGCGGGTCTCGACCACCGCTTCGAGGGTGCCGCGCTCATGGGCGACATAGCCCTTCACGGTCTCGATCAGGTTCGGGATCAGGTCGTGGCGCTGCTTGAGCTGGACATCGATGTCGGCGAAGGCCTGGTTCACCCGGGTCCGGAGCGTGACGAGGCCGTTATAGACCGAAATCCCGTAGAGAACGACGAGGGCGACGCCGCCCCAGAGAACCCAATCCATTGCCCATGCCCCCTTGTTTTCGAGGGGGTTACCCATGCCACGGCCGCGCTTTTCCGGCAAGTTATTGCATTTCAGGTTCGGTTTTTCCGCCTATCCCACGTGCATGCGGCAGTTTGTGCCCTCCCGGAAGCTCTCCAGGCTTTGGAAAACCCCTGAAATGCCTTGAAAATCCGGCTGTAATCGCCCATCTAACGAGTTGATTTCACTTGGATTCGCGTGGGCTGCCAGACAGCTTGATGAAGCGGCGGAAAGCCGCCTCTCGCGAAGGGGCAGACGAATTAAGAAAGACCTACCTTGACCGATCCGAACGATATCCGCTCCGGTCCTCCCGCGGGGGATCAGCCGGCCAGCGACGTGAAGCTGATCTCCATCGTCGATGAGATGAAGCGCTCCTATCTCGATTACGCCATGAGCGTGATCGTGAGCCGCGCTCTTCCCGACGCGCGCGACGGCCTCAAGCCCGTGCACCGGCGCATTCTCTACGCCATGCACGAAAGCGGCTACACGCCCGACAAGAAGCACGTGAAGTCGTCCCGCATCGTCGGCGACGTGATGGGTCAATACCACCCGCACGGCGACCAGGCGATCTACGACGCCTTGGTGCGCATGGCGCAGGACTTCTCGCTGCGCCTCCTGCTCGTGGACGGGCAGGGCAATTTCGGCTCCGTGGACGGCGACCCGCCGGCCGCCATGCGCTACACCGAGTCCCGCCTGACCCGCGCGGCGATGCCCCTGCTCGAGGACATCGACAAGGACACGGTCGACTTCAACCCCAACTACGACGAGTCGAAGCACGAGCCGGCGGTCCTGCCCGCCCGGTTCCCGAACCTCCTCGTCAACGGCGCCGGCGGCATCGCGGTCGGCATGGCCACCAACATGCCTCCCCACAACCTGGGCGAGGTCATCGACGGCTGTCTGGCCTTCATCGAAAACCCGGACATTTCGACCGACGAGCTGATCGAGATCATCCCGGGTCCGGACTTCCCGACGGGCGCCCTTATCCTGGGTCGCGCCGGCGTGAAGTCGGCCTACACGACCGGCCGCGGCTCCATCGTCATGCGCGCCAAGTCCGAGGTCGAGGAGATCCGCAAGGACCGTGAGGCCCTGATCTTCACCGAGATCCCGTATCAGGTGAACAAGGCGTCTCTCATCGAGAAGATCGCCGAGCTCGTGCGCGAGAAGAAGATCGAGGGCATCTCCGATCTGCGCGACGAGTCCGACCGCGACGGCATGCGCATCGTGGTCGAGATCAAGCGCGACTCCATGGCGGACGTGGTGCTCAACCAGCTCTACCGCTACACCCCGCTTCAGACGAGCTTCGGCGCCAACATGGTGGCGCTCAACGGCGGCCGGCCGGAGCTGATGACCCTGAAGGACCTGATCCGGGCCTTCATCGAGTTCCGCGAGGAGGTCGTCTCCCGCCGCACCAAGTATCTGCTCGGCAAGGCCCGCGAGCGCGCCCACGTGCTGTGCGGCCTCGCCATCGCGGTCGCCAACATCGACGAGGTGATCCGTCTCATCCGCACGGCGCCCGACCCGAACGCCGCCCGCGAGGCCCTCATGGGCCGCGACTGGCCTGCGCACGATATCGCGCCGCTCATCGCGCTCGTGGACGACCCGCGCCACAAGATCAACGAGGACGGCACCTATCGCCTGTCCGAGACTCAGGCCCGCGCCATCCTCGACCTGCGCCTGCAGCGCCTCACCGCGCTCGGCCGGGACGAGATCGGCGACGAGCTGTCCAAGCTCGCGGCCGAGATCTCGGACTACCTCGAGATCCTGCGCTCGCGAGTGCGCATCATGGGTATCATCCGCGACGAACTCACGGAAGTGCGCAATTCCTTCGCGACCCCGCGCCGGACCCAGATCGTCGATTGGGACTCGGACGTGGACGACGAGGACCTGATCGCCCGCGAGGACATGGTCGTGACCGTGTCCCATGCCGGCTATATCAAGCGCGTTCCGCTCTCAACCTACCGGGCGCAGCGCCGCGGCGGCAAGGGCCGCTCCGGCATGTCCACGAGGGACGAGGATTTCGTGACCCGCCTGTTCGTGGCCAACACGCACACGCCGGTGATCTTCTTCTCCTCCGAAGGACAGGCCTACAAGGAGAAGGTGTGGCGCCTGCCGCTCGCCGCCCCGAACGCCAAGGGCAAGGCGCTGGTGAACATGCTGCCGCTGCGTCAGGGCGAGCGGATCACCACCATCATGCCGCTGCCCGAGGACGAGGCGTCCTGGGACAAGTACGACGTGATGTTCGCCACGTCCCGCGGCACGGTCCGCCGCAACAAGCTGTCGGATTTCGTGCAGGTCAATCGCGGCGGCAAGATCGCCATGAAGCTGGACGAGGGCGAGCACATCGTCGACGTGCAGATCTGCACCGAGAACGACGATGTGCTTCTGACCACGGCCAGAGGCCAGTGCATCCGCTTCGCGGTGCCCGAGGTGCGCGTCTTCAAGGGGCGCGACTCCATGGGCGTGCGCGGCATCAACCTGGCCGAGGGCGACCGGATCATCTCCATGGCGATCCTGCGCCACGTGGAGGCTACCGGCGAGGAGCGCGCCGGCTATCTCAAGATGCGTCGCGCCATCACGGGCGAGCAGGGCAACGGTGAGAACGGAGCCGAGAACGGCAACGGAGGCGACGAGGAGAACGTCGCCGCCGAGGCCCTGTCGATGGAGCGCTACACGGAGATGAGCGCGCAGGAGCAGTTCATCCTGACGCTCTCCGAGAAGGGCTTCGGCAAGCGGACCTCGTCCTACGAGTACCGCATCACCGGACGCGGCGGCAAAGGCATCACGGCCATGGCGGTCAACAGCCGCAACGGTCAGCTCGTCGCCTCCTTCCCGGTGGAGAATGCCGACCAGATCATGCTCGTCACCGATGCGGGCCAGCTGATCCGCGTGCCGGTGGACGGCATCCGCACCGTCGGCCGCAACTCGCAGGGCGTCACCGTCTTCTCCACCAAGGGCAAGGAGAAGGTCGTCTCGGTGGAGCACATCGAGGGCGAGGACGCGGAAGACGGCGATCTCGAAGCCAACGGCGATGCCGGCGATGTGGCCGAGGGCGGCGAGGAGTAAGGCCACCTGCACAGAGCCTTGAGAATCGAAATGGCCGGGCACAGTCCCGGCCATTTCTGTTTCAGGTACTTTCGCTACCGCAGGTGCGGACTGAGCCTGTCAGTGCCAGGGTCTGGCAATGGAACAGGACCGAGTTGGCCCCTCCGGCACCGGTACGCCCATGGACGCCTCGCGCCGCTATGCAGCCGATAGCGGTACCGGAGATCATCACGCCACACGGACCGCCACGTGCCTCTTCCGTCCCGCCGCCAGGATCAGCGTTCCGTCGCGTAGGTCGGCGCTCGTGGCGATGGCGGCCTCGTCGGTGACGGAGGTGCCATTCAGCCTTGCGCCGCCGCCCTTGATCAGTCGCCGGCCCTCGCTTCGCGAGGAGGCCAAGCCGGCGAGATGAAGAAGGTTTGCCACGGGCACCCCCGCTTCCAGTTCGGCACTCGGCAGTTCGATGCCCGGCAAGCCTGCCGTCGAATCTCCCTCGACAAAGGTGCGATGCGCCGTCTCCTCGGCCTCCCGCGCCGCCTCGTCGCCGTGGGCGAGGCGCGTGACCTCCGTGGCGAGGATGCGCTTCGCCTCGTTGATCTCGGTGCCCCTCAGGCGGCCGAGGCGTTGCACCTCGTCGAGGGGAAGCTCGGTGAAGAGGCGCAGAAAGCGCGCGACGTCGTCGTCCTCGGTGTTGCGCCAGAACTGCCAGAACCCGTAGGGGCTCAGCCGCTCGGCGTTGAGCCAGACCGCGCCGCCCGCGGTCTTGCCCATCTTGGTTCCGGCCGACGTGGTCAGCAGCGGCGTGGTGAGGCCGAAGAGCTGGCGCTGGTCGATGCGCCGGGCCAACTCGATGCCGTTGACGATGTTGCCCCACTGATCCGAACCGCCCATCTGCAGCACGCAGCCGTGCTGGCGCGACAATTCCAGGAAGTCGAACGCCTGCAGGACCATGTAGTTGAACTCGAGCAGGGTCAGGGGCTGCTCGCGCTCGAGCCGCTGGCGCACGCTGTCGAAGCTCAGCATCCGGTTGATCGTGAAATGGGTGCCGAAATCCCTCAGGAAGGGCAGGTACCGCAGGGGATCGAGCCAGTCCGCATTGTTCACCATCACCGCGTCGGTCGGCCCGTCGCCGAAGGTGAGGTAGCGCGAGAAGACCTGCTTCAGTCCGGCGATGTTCTTGGCGATCTGGTCGTCGTCGAGCAGCGGGCGGCTGGTATCGCGAAAGCTCGGGTCGCCGATCTGCGTGGTTCCCCCGCCGACGAGCACGACCGGCTTGTGGCCCGAACGCTGCAGCCAGCGCAGGGTCATGATCGGCAGGAGGTGCCCCGTGTGCAGACTGTCGGCGGTCGCGTCGAAGCCGACGTAAGCCGCGATAGGCCCCGCCGACAGCCGCTCGTCGAGGGCCGCGAGGTCGGTGCATTGATGAATGAAGCCGCGCTCGGTGAGCGTCTTCAGGAAGGCAGAGGTGGGACTGGTCATCGTGGTCTCCTTGGCTCGGGGTGAGCCGCAGGCCGGAGACCGATCCTGAAATGAAAACGCCGCCGGACTGCGGCGGCATGGATCGTCAGGTCACAACCAAACGCAGCCGCCCTATGGGGACGGCGTATAATACTTCGCGGAATGGTTGCGGCGTGTGATCATGTGGCAGTTTCTATCCGTTCTCCCCACGCCGGTCAACGGGATCTCTGTGCAGCCACTCGTGCTTATTGGGGATAGCCGATGCCGAATTCCTTCACCTTCGGCCTCACTGCGACGATGGCCGGGTTCGTCGAGCTGGATCCCTGGTCGCTCGACACCTTCATGAGAGGAGCTTCGCCCCTAGGGCCCGGGCACCGTCTCCCATGCCACATCGCCATTTCCCACTCCCCTCTTAGGCCTGTTCCTGTCGGCCACTAGCGTGGCCGCCCGCAAGGGGCAGGTCACAGATAGGCCGCCAGGGCCGCAGGGCTGAGAACGAGGGCGGCGGTCGCCACGACAACGAAAAGACGAAAGATCATCGGACCCTCCTTTTCCAAGGTCGCAGCGGTTTTCGCATGGGAAGGCGAGGGCGGCTGTGCGCTGCGGCACAGCTTGCCCTTCTGCACATCTCAAGCTACGCCATAGGCGCATGACCCGAACCGCGCTCTATACCGGCAGCTTCGATCCCGTCACCAACGGCCACCTGGACGTCCTGCGCCAGGCTTGCCGTGTGGCGGATAGGATCGTGGTGGCCATTGGGGTTCATTCCTCGAAGACGCCGATCTTCAGCGACGAGGAGCGGGCGGAGCTGCTGCGGGCGGTCTGCGGGCCTGTTCTGCAGGGGCAGGGGGTGGAGCTGGAGGTGGTGACCTTCCGCGACCTCGCCGTCGAGGCCGCCCGGCGTCACGGTGCCTCCCTCATCGTCAGGGGCCTGCGGGATGGGACGGATTTCGACTACGAGATCCAGATGGCGTCCATGAATGCCGCCATGGCGCCGGAGGTCCAGACGGTTTTCTTTGCCGCCTCGCCCCCCGTTCGCCCCATCACTGCCACGCTTGTGCGTCAGATCGCCGGAATGGGCGGCGATGTCTCGGCTTTCGTGCCAGACCTTGTCGCCGAGCGGTTAGGGGCCAAATTCAAGCGGCCATGACGCCGTAATCCTCGAAGGAGACTACCTCATGAAGCGTTTGCTCGCAGCCGGAGCGATCGTGCTCGCCGGCCTCGTCCCGGCCGCCGCCCAGCAGGCGGCCGATCCGCAGAACATGGTCTATCTCGACACCAAGGACGGCCGCATCGCCATCCGCCTGCGTCCGGACCTCGCGCCCAAGCACGTGGAGCAGATCAAGACCCTTACCAAGCAGGGCTTTTACGACGGCGTGGTGTTCCACCGCGTGATCGACGGCTTCATGGCCCAGACCGGCGACCCCACCGGCACCGGAACCGGCAAGTCCGACCTTCCCAATATCCCGGCCGAGTTCACCAAGACCCAGTTCAAGCGCGGCTCCGTCGGCATGGCCCGCTCGCAGAACCCGAACTCGGCCAACAGCCAGTTCTTCATCTGCTACGAGGGCTGCGGCCCGCTGACCGGCCAGTACACGCTCTTCGGCGAGGTGGTGTCCGGCATGGATGTGGCGGACAAGATCAAGAAGGGCGATCCGGCCGCCAACGGCATGGTCACGAATCCCGACAAGATCGTGAAGATGCAGCTCGCCGCCGACGCAAAGTAATGCGTGCCCTGCCGCCATCCGGAGCGTGGCGGGGTGCCGCCGCGTTGCTCCTCGTCCTGGCCGCCGCGTCCCCGCTGGCAGCCCAGGATGAAGGGTTTTCGCCCGTCTGGGATCCGGATGAGCGGCAGCAGATGCTTGAGCCGCCGCTTCCGCTGCCGGAGGGTTCCATCGGCACGGTTCACCCCCAGGACGATGCGACCCCGCTACGCCGCGTCGACAAGATCCGTGAGGTCTTCCAGGCCATCCAGGCCTGCTGGAAGCCCTCGCGGGATAAGGGATATTCCGGGCAGGAGCTCACCTTGCGCGTTACCTTCAAGCGCAATGGCGAGGTGCTCGGGCCACCCCGCGCCACCTATTACAAGGCAGGGAAGGACGGGAACCGGCGGGAGGCCTTCACCCGGTCCGTCGGGGAGGCTTTCGAGCGCTGCACCCCGCTTCCCTTTACGGACGGTCTCGGCGCCGCCATCGCCGGACGCCCGTTCATCTTCCGTTTTGTCGACAACCGGCCTATGTGACCGGCACGGCTGTCGGACGACACCCCCTTTGAAAGCCAGAACAGGAGAACCCCATGGCTGACCCGGAAAACACCATCATCATGGAGACCACGAAGGGCCGTGTGGTCATCGAGCTGCGTCCCGATCTGGCGCCGAACCACGTGGAGCGGATCAAGACCCTGGCCCGCCAGGGATTCTACGACAACGTGCCGTTCCACCGGGTGATCGAGGGCTTCATGGCCCAGACCGGCGATCCGACCGGCACCGGAACCGGCGGCTCCGACCTGCCCGACCTGAAGGCCGAGTTCAACGCCGAGCCCCACGTGCGCGGCGTCTGCTCCATGGCCCGCACCAATGCCCCGAATTCTGCGAACTCGCAGTTCTTCATCGTCTTCGACGACGCCCGCTTCCTCGACAAGCAGTACACCGTCTGGGGCAAGGTCACCGAGGGCATGGAGAACGTGGACAAGATCAAGCGCGGCGAGCCCGTGCGCGATCCCGATCGGATCGTGTCCATGAAGGTCGCGGCGGACGCGGCGTAAGAGCCGTTCCGCATCAACGCTCATCATGGCCGGACACGATCCGGCCATCCACGCCTTGAGCTAATGGATGTCCCCGGGGAGGGCCCCGGGGTCGCGTGGAGAGCGGGATCCCCCATGCGCGTCGACCTCTTCGATTTCGACCTTCCCGAATCCAGCATCGCGCTGCGCCCCGTGGAGCCGCGGGATGCCGCGCGCATGCTCGTGGTGCGGCCCGAAGAGGAGACACCTGAAGATCGCATCGTCCGCGATCTGCCGGATCTCCTGCGGCCGGGGGACGTGCTCGTCCTCAACAACACCAAGGTCATCCCCTCCCGGCTCTACGGCCTGCGCGTGCGCGAGGAAACGGCGGCGCGGGTCGAGATCATGCTGCACAAGCGGGAGGGGGCGGATTGCTGGCGCGCCTTCGCCCGGCCGGCCAAGAGGCTTCAGGTCGGCGACCGGATCCGTTTCGGCGAGGCGTCCGAAAGCACGGCCTGCGAACTTGTGCGCCTCGATGCGGAGGTCGAGGAAAAGGGCGAGGGCGGCGACGTCACGCTGCGCTTCTCCTTCTCCGGCCCCTTTCTGGACGAGGCCATTGCCCGGCTCGGGGAGCTGCCGTTGCCGCCCTATATCGCGGGCAAGCGCGCCACCGACGACAAGGACAGGACCGACTACCAGACCGTCTATGCCCGGGACGAGGGAGCGGTCGCGGCGCCCACGGCCGGCCTGCATTTCACCGAGGATCTCTTCCGCCGCCTCGATGAACGCGGCATCGCACGGCACTTCGTGACGCTCCATGTCGGCGCCGGAACCTTCCTGCCCGTGAAGGCAGACGACACGTCCGAACACCGGATGCACGCGGAATGGGGCTCGGTCTCGGCAGAGACCGCGCGCGCGCTCAACGAGGCGCGGGCGAGGGAAGGCCGCATCGTTGCGGTGGGCACCACCTCGCTCCGGCTGCTGGAGAGCGCGGCCCGGGAGGACGGCTCCATTGCCCCGTTCTCCGGCGACACTGCCATTTTCATCACGCCCGGCTACCGCTTCAAGGCGGTGGACGTGCTCATGACCAATTTCCACCTGCCGCGCTCGACCCTGTTCATGCTGGTCTCGGCCTTCGCCGGACTGGAACGGATGCGGGCGGCTTATTCCCATGCTATCGAAACCGGCTACCGTTTCTATTCGTATGGCGACGCGAGTCTGCTGTTTCGGCATTGACGCTCATACCGGTCCCCATGCCCCGGCAAGCGGGAGCGACAGCGAGGTTTTTATGACCACGGAAAACTTCACCTTCACGGTCAACAAGACCGATGGCGCGGCCCGTACGGGCGAAATCCGCATGCCGCGCGGCGTCATCCGCACGCCCGCCTTCATGCCGGTCGGAACGGCGGCGACCGTGAAGGCCATGTATCCCGATCAGGTGAAGGCACTCGGCGCGGACGTGGTGCTCGGCAACACGTACCACCTGATGCTGCGTCCAGGGGCGGAGCGGGTCGCACGGCTGGGCGGATTGCACCATTTCATGAACTGGCCTTACCCGATCCTCACCGATTCCGGCGGCTTCCAGGTCATGTCGCTCTCGGCCCTGCGCAAGATCGACGAGACCGGCGTCACCTTCCAGTCGCATATCGACGGCTCGACGCATGTGCTGACGCCGGAGCGCTCCATCGAGATCCAGGGGCTGCTCGGCTCCGACATCCAGATGCAGCTGGACGAGTGCGTGAAGCTGCCCTGTTCCGACGAGGTGGCCGAGAAGGCCATGCGTCTCTCCCTGCGCTGGGCGGAACGCTGCCGCGTCGCCTTCGGCGAGCAGCCCGGCAAGGCGATGTTCGGCATCGTGCAGGGCGGGGCGGTCGAGCGGCTGCGCATCGAGAGCGCAAAGGAACTCGCGGCCCTCGACCTCAAGGGCTACGCCATCGGTGGCCTTGCGGTCGGCGAGCCGCAGGACGTGATGCTGCGCATGATCGAGACGGTCGAGCCGCATATGCCGAAGGAGAAGCCGCGCTACCTCATGGGCGTCGGCACGCCGGACGACATCGTCGAGGCCGTGCGCCGCGGCGTCGACATGTTCGACTGCGTCATGCCCACCCGGGCCGGACGCCACGGACAGGTCTTCACCCGCCACGGCCGCATGAACCTGCGCAACGCCAGGTTCGCCGAGGACACGAGCCCGCTCGATCCGGAATCGAAGTGCACGGCCTCCAATACCTATTCGCGTGCCTATCTCCACCATCTCGTGCGCTCCAACGAGATCCTCGGCATGATGCTGCTGACCTGGAACAACCTAGCCTATTACCAGGACCTGATGGCGGGTCTGCGCAAGGCCATCTCCGAAGGGCGGCTCGAAGACTATGTCGGCGAGGTCAAGGAGGGCTGGGCGAAGGGCGAACGCGACGCCAAGGCCGATATCGGCGAACACGTGGACAATACCGCCATGGTGGCGGAAGGATGAGCCATCGCTCCAACCCTGCGGTCCGATTTCATGTGAGGAGAGCCGCGCTGCCGGAGGCGACACGCAATGAAGGCGGGACGCATCGCTAAAGGGCTGGTCGTCTTGAACCTTGCGGCCCTCGTTGCGACGGCGGTCGCAGCTTGGCTGACCGGCACTCGAGCGAACTCCGAGTTGCTCGATTTGGCGATGTATGTGGCGCTCGGCATGGGAGCCTTGGGGGCGCTCACGTTCGGCGGCGCGACCACCGGCTCGAACGGCTCCGCGGAAATCGCCGCGAGCGCCGCGGAGGAGCCGAGCAAGCTGATGAGTGCGCTCTGGACAGACAGGGATGCAGGCATCTCCGCCGGGGCGATGCTCGTCCTCGGCGGCTTGTCGTGGCTCTGCACGGCTTGGCTTGTGGCTGAAATGCTCCCCGACCCGCTGTTTTGACGCCTTCGATGGCGAGGCGAGCGGACAGGCTCCATTCCGGGCTCGGGCCGGGAGCCCGGAATGAGATTGGGCCGTTTCCCTGCTAACCCAAAGCCTTCAGGTGCCGGATCGGCCGTCCCGGAGCGATCATCTCGGCGGCCGCGATGATCCCCTGGGCGTCGATGCCGAAGTGCCGGTAGAGGTCCTGAACCGTGCCGGTCTGCCCGAAATGCTCCACGCCCAGCGAGCGGGTGCGGTGGCCCAGCACCGAGCCGAGCCAGGCAAGCGTCGCCGGGTGCCCGTCGATCACCGTCACGAGGCCGCAATGGGGCGGCAGGTCGCCGAGAAGCCGTTCGATGTGGCTGCGGGCGTGGACGAGACCGCGTTCCCGCGCCCGTTGCGCCGCCGTCCAGCCGGCGTTGAGCCGGTCGGCAGAGGTGATGGCGAGCAGCCCGACGTCCCGCCGATCCTCGGCCATGAGCCCGACCGCCTCGATGGCTTCCGGCGCAACCGTCCCGGTATAGGCGATCACCACCTGGGCATTGGGGCCGGGTTTGCGCATCCAGTAGGCGCCGTCCACGATATCGTCGGCAAGCTCCGGCGTGACGGTGCGCCCGGGCTGGTCGAGGGTGCGGGTGGACAGGCGCAGATAGACCGATCCGCCGGTTTCGTCGCGCAGCCAGGAGCGCTCGTTGGGCTCGCCTTCGCCATCGCGCTGAAGGTAGTCGAAGGCCCAGCGCATGATGATGGAAAGCTCGTCGACGAAGGCCGGCTCGAACGAAGCAAGGCCATCCTGCGCCAGGCCGATGAGCGGCGTGCCGATGGACTGGTGCGCCCCGCCTTCGGGAGCGAGCGTCACACCCGAGGGAGTGGCCGCGACGATGAAGCGGGCATCCTGATAGCAGGCATAGTTCAGGGCATCGAGGCCGCGGGCGATGAACGGATCGTAGAGCGTTCCGATCGGCAGGATTCTCTCCCCGAAGAGGGAGTGGGACAGGCCCAGCGCCGAGAGCAGGATGAACAGGTTCATCTCGGCGATGCCGAGCTCGATATGCTGCCCCTTCGGGCCGAAATCCCAGGTGAAGGTGGATGGAATGCGCTCGGACTTGAAGATGTCCTTCATCTCTTCCCGAGCGAAGAGCCCACGCCGGTTCACCCAGGCGCCGAGGTTGGTGGAGACGGTCACGTCGGGGGCGGTCGTGACGATCCGGTCCGCGAGCGGCAGATCCGAGCGTGCCAGTTCGTTGAGGATGAGGCCGAAACCCTGCTGGGTCGACATGGAAGGCTGGGAGGGAGTCGGCAATGCCTCCGGCACGGGAATGGCCGGCGCCTCGAAGCGGCGCGTGCCCCGCGTATTGAACGGCACGGAATCGAGGAAGCGCTGAAGATCTTCGGGCGGCAGGTTCAGGCCTTCGAACTTGTCCCATTCGTGGCCGGGCCGCACCTTCGCGGATGCGCGATAGCCCTCCATCTGCGTCGGGGTGAGCAGGCCCGCATGGTTGTCCTTGTGCCCGGCGAGGGGCAGGCCCATGCCCTTGATGGTGTAGGCGATGAAGACCGTCGGCCGGTCGTGGTCGATGGATTCGAAGGCCTGGAGCAGGCTAGGCAGGTCATGGCCGCCGAGATTTCCCATCAGCCGCGCCAGCTCCTCGTCGGAGCGCTTCTCGATGAGCCGGGTCACCGGACCCTGGTCGCCGAGATCGTCGAGGAGGCGCTTGCGCCAGGCCTTGCCGCCCTGGAAGGTGAGGGCGGAATAGAGCTGGTTGGGGCATGAATCGATCCAGTCGCGGAGCTTCTCGCCGCCGGGCTCGCGAAATGCCTCCTGCATGAGCGAGCCGTGCTTGAGCACCACCACGTCCCAGCCGAAGGAGCGGAAGATCGACTCGAATCGTGCATAGAGGCCCTCCCGCACCACGGCATCGAGGCTCTGGCGGTTGTAGTCGATGATCCACCAGGTGTTGCGCAGGCCCTGCTTCCAGCCCTCCAGGAGAGCCTCGAAGATGTTGCCCTCGTCCATCTCCGCGTCGCCCACCAGGGCGATCATGCGCCCCTCCGGACGGTCCTTCGCCCAGTGCTCCTTCACGTAGTCCTGAACGAGACTGGCGAAGAGTGTCTGGGCGACGCCGAGTCCCACCGATCCGGTGGAGAAATCCACGTCGTCGATGTCCTTGGTGCGGGAGGGATAGGATTGCGCACCCTTATAGCCGCGGAAATTCTCCAGCTTCTCCCGGGTCTGGTTGCCGAGGAGATACTGGATCGCATGGAAGATGGGGCTCGCATGGGGCTTCACGGCCACCCGGTCCTCCGGGCGTAGCACGGCGAGGTAGAGCGCTGTCATGATGGTGGAAAGCGAGGCGGAGGAAGCCTGGTGCCCGCCGATCTTCAGCCCGTCCCGGTTGGGGCGCAGGTGGTTGGCGTTGTGAATGGTCCAGCTCGACAGCCAGAGAATCTTGCGTTCGAACTCGGAGAGATACGGCAGGCGGGGGTCGGTCATCGGGGTGCCCAGAAAGCGGGAGCGGAGGGGGCCCTCGGGCCCGCACCGCTTCTCGGTTGAGGATTTCGCTCCCCATACTAAGCGTTTTTGATTGACCCGCCAGCCGAGAGACCCTATTTCGGGCTCACCTCCGGCGGCACACGGCTCAGCCCGTTGATTGTCTGGCGGCCCGGCTCGGGCTCCTTCGCTGAAAAGCAAGAAGTGACAAGGAGTTGGGCGGCGGACGGCGCATTCGGAGCGTCCCTTTAGGGCGCGTAGCTCAGTGGTAGAGCAGCTGACTTTTAATCAGCGGGTCGATGGTTCGATCCCATCCGCGCTCACCAATCCTCTCAAGGACTTAGCCACAGTTTTTGAGAGGATTGGTCGACTCTGTTTCCGGCGTGCCGGACTCACCTGATTGTCCCCGTTCGATCCGGGTCGGGGCCTTTTCTCTTCCCCCGAAGTGCACCAAACTCCTCGATGTCGGCGATGCTGGTGCTCCACTTTCCGCCGTTGGCGCGGATGAGACGGATTGGGTGAGTTGACGCTGTTCGCAGTTCTAATCGTGTTCCCGCCGCAGGTTCGGCGCGGGGCGGGCCTCTAGATGATCCGCCGACCGGCCATACAGCGCGTTGCCAGGCAGCTCCTCAGCCTTCCAGCCGATCTCGTCAGGCCGAACCTCTCGGTGTTCCTGGCCGAGGGGCACGTGCGAGCCTGGGCCGTGGCCCTTGTCGCCGGGCTGCTGGCAGCCTGTGCCTCCGTCGCCTTCCGCCTCGCCCTCAACGCCGTCCAGTTCCTGTGGCTCGGGACCATGTCCGAGCGCGTGGTCAGTGCCGCGAAGGGCGTTGCCTGGCCGATCATCCTTGCTGCCCCCGCCCTCGGCGGGCTGGCTGTCGGGCTGATCCTCCTGTTCGTGCCGGGCCGGCGGGCCGGCGGTCCTGCCGACGTGATCGAGGCGCAGGCCCTCGGGCCTGACCGGCTGCGTCTTCGCGGCGGCCTGCTCGGAGCGGTTGCGGCCGTGCTGACGCTCGGATCGGGCGGGAGCGCGGGACGCGAAGGGCCGGTCATCCATCTCGGCGCCACCCTGGCTGCCGCTCTCGCACGATGGGCCAGGCTGCCGGAGCGGGAGGGTAGGGCCTTGATCGGCGCCGGGGTGGCGGCCGCCATCGCGGCCTCGTTCAATGCACCGATCGCCGGCGCCCTCTTTGCCCTGGAGGTCGTGTTCAGGCGCATTTCGGCGGCGGCGTTGCCGTCCATCGTCATTGCCTCGGCCGTTGGCGCGATCATCGGCCGGTCGGTCTTCGGAGACTTTCCCGCTTTCGCCATTCCTGAACACCGCATCGCCTCGTCATGGGAGTTCCCGGCCTTCGCGGTTCTCGGGGTTGTTGCGGCAGCGGTCGCCATTGTCTTTCAGCTGGCCGTGATGGGGGCCGAATGGGCATTCCGGACCATCACCATTCCCCTCTGGCTGAAGCCGGCTCTGGGCGGGCTGTTCGTCGGAGCGCTCGGCGTCTTCTTTCCCGAGGTGCTGGGGGTCGGTTACGAGACGGCGGAGGCTGCGCTGATCCAAAGCCTTCCCCTCGGCCTCTTGATCAGCCTGCTTCTTCTCAAGACCGTTGCGACCGCCCTGACGCTCGGCAGCCGCCTAGCCGGTGGGGTCTTTTCCCCGTCGCTGTATCTCGGCGCGATGGCAGGAGCCGCATTCGGAATCATGGCCGCTTCTCTCGCCCCGGAGCTGGCCTCCAGCCAGGCCGTTTATACCATTCTGGGAATGGGGGCCGTGGCAGGGGCGGTCCTCGGCGCGCCGATCTCGACTACCGTGATCGTGTTCGAGCTCACGGGCGGATATGCCATGAGCATTGCCCTGCTGCTCACCGTCGCGATCGCCAGCACCCTGTCTCGAGCCTTCCTCGGCCGCAGCTTCTTTTTCCTGCAGCTGGCCTCCAGGGGGCTCTTTCTCGATGTGGGGCCGCATCGGCGGGTTGGACGAGAGCTCACGATCAAGAGCCTCATCAGACCTCTCGGGCCGGACGAGTCCTTTTCGGAGGCCGAAGATTGCCGTCTGACCACGGACGACTCCATCGAGGCGGCGCTCAGGGCGTTCGATGCCTGTGGGCTGGAGAGCCTTCCTGTCGCCGATGCGCTGGATGCCGACCGGGTCGTCGGGGTTCTGGATCAGGCCGAGGCGCTCAAGGCCTTCAATACCGCCTTGATCGACGCCGTCGCCGAGGAGCATCGGTGACGATCTCCTTTGCTCGCCTTCCGGTCCCATGACCGGCTCCCGCAGGCAGGCAGGACGGGCGGGCTCGCCGCATCCTCGTGAACTGTCTCGGAGCTCCGCCGTTTCACTGTTGTGACTGAAACCAGATTGTTCAATGTGAACCGCGTGATGCTGGTGACGACTGCCGCGCGGGTCGGATACGGCGCTCGCGGTGTTTTGTATCTCATCATCGGCGGGCTCGCCGTTCTGGCGGCTCTCGATCTCGGCGGAGATCTCGTCGGCACGCGAGGCGCCTTGCGGGTCCTCTTTGCGCAGCCGGCAGGCTATCTGCTCATCGGCGCCGTTGCGGGAGGGTTTGCATGTCTTGCTGTCTGGCGGCTGATCCAGGCCTGGGCGGATCCTTCCGGCTACGGCCGGGATTTGAAGGGGTTGAGCATCCGAGCCGTGCTTGGCGCAAGCGCACTTGTTCACGGTGCTATCGCTGTGTCCGCGGTTCGCCTCATGCTCGGTTGGGAGATTGCCGCTTTGGCCCATCCCGGTTCGGCCTTTGCGGCGTGGTTTGCGTCGATCCTGTCGGCTCCGCTCGGCCCGTGGATTGCCGGAGCCACCGGAGTGGCGGTCGTCGGCGCGGGCGTGATCAAGATCGTCAAGGCATGGCGGGCCGAGTTCGACGATCACTTGGAATGTGGAGATTGGATCCGGCATTGGGCCATTCCCATCAGCCGGTTCGGCCTGACGGCGCGCGGGGTCGTTTTCGTTCTGATCGGCGCATCCATATGTCTGGCAGCGTACCAACTGAAGGCAAACCGGGCGAACGGGCTTGCCGGCGTGCTCCAATGGTTGGAGCAGACGCCTTATGGGTGGATCCTTCTCGCGGCTGTCGCTCTCGGACTTGCAGCCTTCGGCGTCTTCGGTCTGATCGAGGCGATGTACCGCCGGATCGGTGCCCAGGATATCGACTGACGCAGCAACTCGCTTGCCGTTGATCAATCCAGTGTCCGGCCAATCTCCCGCAGGTTCTTGTTCACCTCCCTGAGACCGAAAACGAGCGCCTGAACCGGGAGGGGATCTCCCGCCTTGGGAGCATCGTCCGCCGGTTCCTTCGCGGCGAGGCGCTCCACGATCTCCGTCATTTTGTCCAGATGCTCCATGGTGGGCGCAGAATCGCGCCCCTGCAGGTGTCCGGCGACTTCACCCAGATAGGCGCAGGCCTCCTCCTGGATGTTGCGAAGGGCCGAAGCCATAGCAGCGGACCACGACGGATCTATCCGCCGGTCGCCCTGGATCACACGGTCCAAAATGATCAAGGAGTGCCACAGGCGCTCGAGGGCATGGACGAACTCGTTGAGCGATGGGCGGTTGTTCCGTCCCAATCGCGCCCGGTCTGCCATCTCGTGAGCTCGCTTCACATCGGTCAGGAAGCGGCTATGGATCGAGCCGAGCTCGCGCTTGCGCGGGTCCAGCGTCTCATCCAAAGCAACCTGCAGGAGGTCGGAACAGCTATCGAGAGCCCCTTGCGCCGCTTTGATGGCCCTGTACCGGGCGCTTTGCGGCCAGACTCCGAAACCGGCGGCCGTGCCGACCAATGCTCCCGTCATGATCGCGATGCCACGGTCGAGCGCGCCGCCCCAGACATCGGAGCTCGGCTCAAGCGCTATTGCGGCAGCGGCAACGACGCCGAAGCGCAACCCTGGCCACGAGCGGGCGAGCGCATTCACCACGAGCGCGGCGGCGCCGAGGCGCAGGATAGTAGCGAACTCACCACCGATGAGCTGCACCGATGCCAAGCCGACAGCCGTGCCGAGGGCGGTTGCCCCGATGCGGGCGCTGGCGGCCCCGAGTGTCCCGTCGCTGCTTTGCTGCACGACGAAGAGAGCCGATATGACGCCCCAGGATACTTCTGACAATCCAAACTGGGCCATCAGAAGGTAGGTTGCGATTGCGGCGACCGCGCTCTGCAGGCCGAACCGGACCGAGTCCCGAAGCGTTTCGGCGCGAGGCCTCTTCAGAAGGGTCATCCATCCTCTGTACCACCGGCCTGTTGAGACACTGGTAGGTTCTCTGGCGGAAGGGTCTTTCCGACCGGAGTTGGAGGAGGAATGTACCGTTATCGGTCGCATGATTCTGGTGGCTTCGATTGTGGTGACGACATCCAAACGAGCCGCAATGCTCGGCAACTGCGCCACTTCGGTGGTGTGAGCGACTAAGCGGGCAGGCACGGCAGGAGTAATGTACGGCAGCTTGCCTGGTTCCGACGGCGCAAGGTTACGGCAATTCGACGTCGGCGCCGTTGCGTGCGTAAGCCGTATCTCAGGACCGGGTTCTATCTCGCTGTCTGCTGGTGTGCCGTGGCTTGGCGGCAGCGCGGGAAGCTTCTTGTCCTACGACGAACGCCGAGTGTCATGTGGCGTACCGACTTCTGTGATGGGCGGGGGCGGGGGGGCGGAACGTCGGAGGAGTCTGAACATTCATTCACCGAAGGTCGAGCCGGGACACTCGAGGCTCTCTCCGGGGGC
>NZ_JBHSBQ010000030.1:0-16922 GCF_042650665.1 Microvirga sp. GCM10011540
GGCCCACAACCGACGCCGCACACAGAAGACGGTCGTGAAAACGCTGGCGCGCATCCCGCAACAGACGCTGCTTGCGCGCCAGAGGCTGAAAACCAACACCCCTGTCAACCACAACCGAACGAGCGGCCGCGTACAGGTCGTCGACGGAGGCCTCGACCCCCGGGTCGCGCTTGAGCAGACCGATCACATCGATCAAAAGCACGCGCAGGTCCCGCAGGTCTTCCTGCCCGCCATCCTCCACAAGGGAAGCGACGATCCGTTCGATCGCCGCAAGTCTCTCATCAATCGTTTCGGCGAAGCTCTTCTGCGCCATCAGCCGTCACCTCCAGAAACTCTACGAACCGCAGAGGCAGAATGAGCGATTATGGTTAACGAAACGTTGATGGCGAGCCGCTGGAGAGGCCGGAAACTGTTTCCACGCAAGGATTTCAGTGAAATCGAGCTCTCAAGGCTCCTGAGACATCAGAAGGAGCCGGCGGCTCAGCGGAACAGGCGGGAGTGCTCGATGCTGATGCAGCGGTTCATGACGACGCGAAGACCTGCAGCCTCGGCCCGGACAGCGGCCTGTGGGTGAGCGACGCCGAGTTGGAGCCAGAGGGCAGGGGCCTTGATGGCGATTGCGTCCTCGACCACGTCCGGAATGTGTTCGGGGCGGCGGAAGACGTTGATGAGGTCGACCGGCTCGTCGATCTCCTGGAGGCAGGCCCGGAAGGGCTCGCCCTGGAGCGTTTGGCCAAGGGCTGTGGGATTCACCGGAATGAGCCGGTAGCCGGCCCGGCCGAGATAGCTCATGACGCCGAAGCTGGGGCGCCAGGGATCGGTACTCGCCCCCACGACCGCAATGGTCCTCACCCCTTCGAGGACGTTGCGGAGATAGTCAGGCGTATAGGCCTGATGATCGATGTGCGTATCGGCCTGCATGGCACCCTCCGCCTCACCAATCGTCTCGGCTCGCAGGCGGTTCCAACCGGCGGATCGGGATCAAAGTTTCGGATGTTGCGGTTGTCGTAAGGCGGATGCCCGTGAGCAGTCCGCCGATGGAACCGACCGATGGAGCTTTCGTCCGCATTTCAGGTGACGCCAGCCGACGGAGACCGGCCCGGAGCCTTCGCGTCCTTTCCCTATGACCGGGATCTGGTGCGGCGCTTCAAGGAGAGTTTTCCACGAGCCCGCTGGCGCGGGGCGGAGGAGCGCTGGTTCGTTCCGGGAACGACAGCCGTCCGCCGGCTCGACGCCTGGATGTCCCAGGAGCTGGAAGCGCTGGACCGCCATGCGGATGCCAAGGGACGCGATGCGTTCGCCTTCGATCCGCTGACCAGCCCCTATCTCGCCGCCCAAGACGACCTGCAGGTTCGCACACCCTATTCCCGCACGGTCGTGGAGATCATGCGGGCGATTCCCTGGGCGTGGTGGGACTCCGCGAACAGGATCTGGCGCGTGCCGTTCCGCTCCTACGAGGAATTGCGCAGGCGCTGGCCGGAGATCGAGGAGGCCGCGCGGCGCAATGAACCCGAGGCCAGGAGAAGGCGGCGGGAGGAGCAGAAGAGCCGCCCCTCCGGCGCATCCGATCGCGTCCAGGCCGAGCGCCGCCGCAGGCGCTATCCCGTACCTGGCGACGATCTCCCGCCTCTCGAGCGTCCGGTCTCGACACCGGCCTGGGGCGTGGTCGTATTCGAGGAGATCGACGAGGGGGTGAGGGACGAGGCGGTCAGGGAGTTCTATCCCCACCTGCAGGGGAATTTGTCAGGCTATGTCTGGGCCAGGTGGCGCATGCCATGGCTGCAGGAAGTCTACCGCACCAAACCTGCTCCCGAAGGGGAGGGGCTTGAGCTGAGGGAGAGCCGCGGCTGGTGGCTGCCGAGCCGGGACGAGCTGCAGGAGAGGGCGCGCAGGTTGCGGGAGATCGAGCGGGCTCAGCGATCACGCGAAGCCGGGGGGAAGACCCAGGTCGATCTCTAGGCTCTCTCCGAATGCAAAAATCCGGGTGCTGAGACCCGGATTTCCAAAAGTAGGGATTCCAAGAATAACCTGGACTAGAACGGGATATCGTCGTCGAGATCGTTGTAGCGGGAACCGCTGCTCGCCGGCTCCGGCCGTCTTTCCATCGGGGAGGACCGTCCGAAGTCTCCGCCGCTTCTGATCTGGCCCGGCTCGTCGTCGCCGTACTCGGAAGCCCCGCCCCCGCCGCGGCTGTCCAGGATCGTCAACTCGCCCCGGAAGCGCTGCAGCACGATCTCGGTCGTGTACTTCTCCTGACCCTGCTGGTCCTGCCACTTGCGCGTTTGAAGCTGGCCCTCGATGTACACCTTCGAGCCCTTCTTCAGGTACTGCTCCGCCACCCGCGCCAGGTTCTCGTTGAAAATCACCACCGAGTGCCACTCGGTCTTCTCCTTGCGCTCGCCCGAGGCCTTGTCCTTCCACGTCTCAGACGTGGCAATGCGNATTCAGCCGCCGCACCTCCGGGTCACGCCCCAGATTCCCTACAAGGATCACTTTGTTCACGCTGCCCGCCATCGGAGCCTCTCCTCATCTCTCCCGAGCCTGCCGCTGGTCCTCGACCAGCCTCGCCCGGGTCCGTTTACGCTCTCCTGCCCCGACAGGGGCATCGCTTCATGTTCTACATTTGTTCGCAATATTTTGCAAGCGAAGCGACGGCGGCATGCCTGGTCTCAATAGGTGGGCCAGAGCCCCGGCGTCGCAAGTTCCAGCAGATGCCCGTCGGGGTCGCGGAAATAGATGCTCTCGCCGCCGCGGGACCATTTCGTGCGGCCCTCGATCGTCACATCCCTGGCCGACAGGTGCTCCTCCCAGGCGGCGAGTTCGCCTGCAGGGACCGCCAAGGCGATATGGAGCGGACCGCTGCCGTCATGCGGCGGGATCGTGCCGCCCGGCATCCGCATGAGTTCGGTCGAGGCACCGCGCTTGAACAGCAGGAGAATGCTTTTGCCGGCGACATCGAAGGCGCATAGGCGCTGATCGGAATAGACGGGCTTGAGGTGCAGGATGCCTTCGTAGAACTCCCGGGCGCGCGAGAGATTGTCGACATAGAGAGCCGTTTCCAGAACCCCGTTCAGCTGTGGCATTCGGCATCCTCCCGATGATTGTCGCTGCTGAATGCCGAAGCTTACCCGATCGCCTGTGACGGCGCGACAGCCGATGATGCGGGCGAGGTGCGGAGAGCGGACAGCAAAAAGGGAGCGGTGATTATGCTCACCGCTCCCTTGTGTCGTTCATCGTCTGCTGGTTACTCGGCAGCCTGCAGATAGACCACCTGGCTCTGCTCGCTCTGAACGTCGCGCAGGGTCTTTGCCATGTAGTTCAGCCGCTCGATCGCCTTTTCGAGATCCTGCCTGGAGCCCTCGTTGAGATCGTACGCCTGTCGACCGCGGTAGAGGCGGTTGACCTGGCTCTCCATCTCGGCGGCGGCCTCGCGGATGCGGTGGACCAGGTTGTCTGCGATCACATCGGCGTTGCTGTCGACGACGCAGAAGCCGACATTGCTTGCACGGACTTTAGACATTCGATGACACCTCTTCTTGTCGTTCTTCTTGCGGTTCAAGCCACGGCCCGATGCTCATGCTCGGCGAGTAGGCCGAGCCGGCGAGCCAGGGAGTGTTTCGTCACGGGCCCCACCCAGGGAAGCGTCGCCAGATAGGCAAGCTTGTCGGGGCTCGCGAGGTATTCGTCGTAAAGGCGGTTCCGCTCGCGCCAGACCAGGTCGATGGCATCGGCCTTGCCGGGATGCCGGAAGCCGAGCCGTGTGGTCGAGCCGAAGGCCAGCGCCCGCAGGCAGCGCTCATAGGTGCGGCGACCGACCGATGCGGTCACGCTGGCATGGCAGATCGCGTGGATCACCTGCTGCGCGAATTCGTCCGCGGTCTCGGGCTCGTGGCCTGCCGCATCATCACCGCTCGGGCCAAAGCTGTTCCATCCTTCGAATCCCAAGCTGGGCATTGGATTCACCTTATGCTCCAGGCTGCCTGGAGCAGCCGCACGAGCTTCGTTCCGGTTCGTTGAAGACGATGCGATGTCCGCCACGGGAGGGCCGTGGCCCTCACCATGCCCACCTGCGTCTCGCGCAGACGGGCGTTCGCAGAAAGCGCCCGCGTGCCCGTCGGGGCATGTCTGCGCGGGTTCTCGCCTGGAGCTTGGAAGCCTTGATCTCTCGAGACTTTTTCAGTGCGCTCCGGCTCCCATAAGATGGGATTCGGATCCTTCGACTGCAAGGTCCCCAGCATCCGCGGAGCCGGATTTCCGTTCGGCTTCGCCCCGTCCGGCCACGCGGAAATCTCGCTGCGGGCCAGCCTGAATGTCTGCGCGAGATCGGTTCCGGTCTCGACCTCATAGACGGAGGCGGCGCAGGAGAAGGCTTCCGCGAAAAGCGGCATGGCGCACCAGCTCTTCTCCGCCATCTGCATCGGCCACGTCCAGAGGCCGTCGCTGCGGCGATTGGCCAAGCTTTCGCGCTCGATGAAGTAGCCTGTCATTTTGTGTTCGAGGCCGCTCTCCGTCACGAGCCATTCCTCGTTCTCGAAGATCGGACGCTCCGCCGCCGTCGCCATCATGCCGACATTCCTCCAGCGGGTTCATCCCGCCTCATTGCCGCCAAATCTCAAATGCATCTAACGCAACTGGAACAAAACAGGAACATAACGCGAGCGCGCCCCGTGTCAAGCAAACGGTGAGCTTCCGGACTGTAATCTTGGAGTAACGGCCACTATGTGGGGGAAGGGGCGTCAGGATTGAAGAAATCGACTATCATCCGGCCGAAATTGAGGCGAAGGTCTCGCCAGAAGAAACGGCCCAGCTTGATTGAATCTGGGTCCTAGGAATGCAGTGGAGTTCTCGCGACATGACTAACCTGACGCGCCTGGAATCCGACAACCTCAGGCGGCTCGAGGAGATGCGCTCGACATTCGAGAAGCTGCGGGCGGAGCGCATCCGTGCGGAGGGCGAGGTGGAGCGCCTGACACGGGAGCTCGAGCAGGCGCGCGAGCAGGCGCGGGCGGAATTCGGCACGGATGACGAGGCGGCGATCCGGCAGTTGATCGAGGACGCGTCCGCGCAGAATGCCAAGCGCGTGGAGGAGTTCGGAGCAGCGCTGCGGGACATCGAAGCGCGGCTGAAGCAGCTTGGAGGCGAGCGCTGATGCGTGCCGATGCCGTCGATCACGAGGTGACGCGGATCGAGGCGTCGATTGCGCGTCTCGAAGGGCGCCGCGATGCCACGAAGGCGCGGGTCGAGGAGTTGAGGCGGGAGATCGAGCTCGCCAAGGGGCGCCTTGCCGTAAAGGACGAGGTCGAGGCTTTCATCGAGGCGGTGCATGGCAGCGCCAACCGGCGCAACCTGGCCGCTTTCGAGACGCTGCTGACCGCCCTGGTGCAGGAGGTCCTGCCTGGCGAAAAACCCGTCGCTCTCGACCTCTCGACGGAGCGGGGTCTTGCCTCCCTCGATATCTGCGTCGCCCGGCCGGACGGGACCCTGGAAGACGTGCTGGAGGACAATGGCGGAGCGCTCACCAACGTCGTCGGCATGGCCTTGCGCCTGATCGCCGTGGTGAAGGCGGACGTCGCGCGGTTCCTTGCTCTCGACGAGGCGGATTGCTGGATTGCACCTGACCGCGTCTCCTCCTTCTATCGGGTTCTGGAGGACGGTGCTGCGCGCCTCGGCGTCCAATGCCTCGCGGTATCCCACCACGACCTGTCGCAGTTTTCCGGACAGTTTCACATTGCGCGGATCACGGGCGAGCCACTGAACGGAGTCGGCGTGCAGTCTGCGGATTGCAGCGCCGCATGGGACGACGTGCGGCCGGGCCTGCGCTTCATCCGACTGGTCAACGTTCAGGCCTACGAGGATGCCACGCTGCATCTGAGTCCCGGCGTGAATGCGCTGATCGGTCCGAACAATCGCGGCAAGTCGACCTTCATTCGTGCCCTGCGCGCCGTGTTCTATGGCGAAGCGCGCGACAGTCTCGTGCGGGCGGGCGCGAAGTCCGCTCTGGTCGAGATCGGCGTCGCGGGACGACGCATTCTGCGCTTTACGCGCCAGCCGCGCCGTACGCCGGTCAACGTGTGGTCGTTGCACGAGGCGGATGGATCCGTGGTCGAGGAGCAGGGCATGCGCTACGAAACCGGCGGCCGGGCCGTGCCGGACTGGGTGGCGGACCTCTTCCAGATCAGGAAGGTGGAGGAACTCGACGTTCATATCGCGCATCAGAAGTTTCCGGTGTTCCTCTTGGGCGAGACCGCCTCGCGCCGGTCGGCGGTGCTCTCCATCGGTCAGGAGGCGAGCTACATCCGCGATATGCTCGTCATTCATCGCGAGCGCTGCACCCGGGACAACACGTTCGTCCGCACCGGCGAGCGGGAGCTGATCGGGCTGATCGAGGCGCTCGAAGGGTTCGAAGAGCTCGACCTGCTGAAGGAGAGACTTGCTGCCGCCCGCGATCAGGCGACGGAGATCAAGGCTGCCGACGCACGCCTGCAGCAGATGCGGGATTGCGCGATCTCACTGGCGCAACTTCGAGAGAAGCTGGCTCGGGTGCAGGCGCGGGCGCAGGCGACGGCACATCTGCCCGAGCCGGAGCGCCTTGCCAGGCTTGCCAGCAATCTGGAGCGTTCCCGCGAACGCGAGCGCATCGGGCGGCAAGTCATCCAGGTGGCGGAAGCGCTGGCGCGCAGCCGGGTGCGCCTCGATGCGCTGCGCGCCATGCCGGAAGCCGCGCCGCCTCTTGAAAAGACGGCGCCGGCCCAAAACATCCTGTCCCGGCTGGTGGAAACCCGCAGCGCTGCCGCGCTTGCACGGGAGCGGCTGGCGCAGATCGGCCTCGGCTTGGAATCGATCCAGGCCGAGATGGCACGGCTCGTCGAGGAGACAGGCGGGCTTTGCCCGACCTGCGGCTCGCCCGTGAATGCCGAAAGCCTGTTGAACCATCACGCCCATTCAACGGTGGAGCGGCTGACCGCATGATCCTGTCCGGAGAACAGCTGAAGCCCATCGCCTGCAATGGCCTTCTCGTGATCGGGGATCCCCACGTGGGATCCCGCCGTCCGGGCCGGCGCAAAGATCTCGAATGGCCGCTCCCCGTTCTGGCAAAGCTCGAGCGCTGCGTCGGGATCGCCAACGAACGCGGGCTGGCGGTCGTCATCCTCGGCGACCTGTTCGACCGGCCCGTCGAGACGGACGAGGCGCTGAAGAACCAGCTTATCCGGACGCTGAAGGGTTTCCGAAACCGGCCCATCGTCAATGTGGGCAATCACGACATTCAGCATACGACCCTGACCGACGGCGATACGCTGGCTCTGCTGGGTCTGTGCGACGTGGTCGACGTCGTTGCCGCCTCGGCGCCCGTGGTCGAGGTCCAGCTGGGGGAACGCCGGTTGGGTGTCGGCATGACGCCCTATGGCCAAGCCATTCCGACCGATGTGCGCGGGTCTTTCTCCGGCGTCGACCTGCAGGCCTGGTTCACCCATCACGACATCGCCTTCGAGGGCGGCTATCCCGGGGCGGTCCCGCCTTTTGCCGTCGAGGGGTGCGACGTTCTCGTCAACGGACACATTCACAAGACGCAGAAGTCGGTGCAGGCGGGGCGCACCCGCTGGCTCAATCCCGGCAACATCACCCGGCAATCGGTGGATCTCGTCGATCACGTTCCCCGCGCATGGATCTTGGACGGCAGCGGTGCGCTCGAAGCGCAGCCGCTCCCCTTCGAGGCCAACGTGTTCGACCTGACGGGCCGTGTCGTCGATGCGGCCGACGGCTCGGCGGTCGCGCGCGAGGTCGAGAGCGCCTTCGTGACCCTGCTCCAAGCCGAGTCGCCGACCGAGCTGAAGCGCAGCGGCGACGGCTCCATCGTCCGCGACGAGATCGAGGCCAAATTCTCGCAGGACAACACGTCCGACGCGGTTCGCGCCATCGTGCGGTCGCTGCTCGGCGAGGCTGTGGAGCGTCACGCCCGCTCGTGACTTGAGGCCGCTCTAGAAGCCGAACGGATCCGAATAGGGCAGGCGCCGACGCCTGACCTGCGTTTCCGGAAGGATCGGGCGGCTGATGTCGACCGCGATCAGTCCCTCGCAGGCGAGAGCCAGCACGGCCGCGACGCCGTCGGCGGTGTTCATGACCGCGCTGGCGCAGTCCACCAGCCGCATGGCTCCGCTCTCGTCGAGCTGATGCAGGATGCGGACCCGGTCGCCGGCGGTCACGGGCGTGCGCTTGCAGGCCATGATGAGACGGACCGTGGTGAAGCGCGGCTCTGCGCGGATGCTCGCTGCCGTCTCGATGACGAAGGGGCGTCCATCCGCGGAGGCGATGCCGTGAAGGGCGGCCGCCCGCATGGGATGGTTGATGAGACCGTCGTCCGTGACCACGTCCACGAGATGAGAGGTGCCGTCCCTGACAATCTCGAAATCGGCCACATGCCCGATGATGCCGTCTCCGACGTCGAACTCGGCGGCCTCGGCTTGGGCGCGCAGGGCCTCCACCTCGGGGTCGAGCTCGCAGATCGCCAGGAAATCGGCGATGAGGCCGTTGCGGGTGACCGGAGTCGCCTGACTCCTCTGCGTCCGGCGCGACGAGGGCCGGCGGCCGGAGCGTCGAACCGGGAGGTCGAGGATCGCTTGAGCGGACATCAGGTTCTCCAGCGTGGCGTGAAACGTCATGCAGTCCCTCCCGGCGAGCATTCTCCGGGATGAGGACAGTTCATGGCTGCAGAACAAATATAGAACGAATAGCAGTCCGTCAAACCCGGCAAGCATCTGGATCGATCTCCAGGGAGAAAAGCGCCAAGCTTGACTTGGGCTTACCTTGAGGCAAAACGCCGCTGCTGCGAAAACCCTTCAGATCCAAGGCTTTCGGGGGCAGGTCTACTCCCTTGCAACTGGACGGATTCGGCCCGATTTGTTATAGAACAAATAACGAACACGCCGGCCCGGGACGAAGGCTTCGAGAAGAGCGTGGGACCTTTCGCGGGCTCCTTTGAAAGTTGGAACTGAGATGAATACGACAGACAAGAAGATTGCCGAGGTGCTTGCAAAGTTCGGTGAGCCGATGGCCGGCAACGTCTGGCGCGTCCAGGGAACGGCCGTCATCTATCACAAGGCTCTCGAGCGCATCGCGGCGCAGGCGCAGATTCAGTTCGACGCCCCCACCATCGTGCGCGCCGAGCGCGACGAGGCCGTCATCCTGGTGACGGGCCGCATGGGCGAGCGCGTGGAATGGTCGATCGGCGAGGCGCTGATCGGCGTGAACTACCGCGTCTCCGGAAAGCAGGCGGCCTATGTTTATGCGATGGCGGAGAAGCGTGCGAAGGATCGCGTGATCCTCAAGCTCATCGAACTGCACGGCCTCGTCTATTCGGAGGAGGAAGCCGACGAGTTCAGGAACAGCCGTCCGGGTGCGGGCGAGCCGCAGGTCGAGGTCGAGAAGACGGAGAAGAGCGACAGGACGAAGGTCGAGGTCGCCGGCTCCGACACCTCCATCGAGGCCGATCTCAAGCAGAAGATCACGAAGGCGAAGAACATCAACGCCGTGACCGATCTCATGCTGCACGCCGACACGCAGAAGATCCTCAACGACCTGCCCGAAGGAGTGCGCGATGAAATCCGCGACTTCGCGAAAGCGCGCCTCGTCGAGCTCGGCTGGCCGACCAAGAAGGCAGCCTAAGCCGCTCTCCATGACATGCCGACAAGGCGGGGCTTTCGCTCCGCCTTTTGCCTTTGAGGCGCGGATCCTCGCCCGCGGTCGATTCCATCGATGCTGAAAACCTCCGGTTCCACGGCCGAGCAAGCTGCCCTGACCTTGTCGGAGCATCTCGTCGGCTCGGTGGAGCGCGTGACCTTCCACAATGACGAGACCGGCTTCTGCGTCCTGCGGTTGAAGGCGCGGGGACACCGCAAGCCCGTCACGGTCGTCGGCCATGCGCCTGCGGTCGCCATGGGCGAAGTCGTGGAGGCCAGCGGAGCATGGCTGAACGATCGGAACCACGGCGTTCAGTTCCGTGCCACCTCGCTCGTCACGTCCGCCCCCACGACGGCGGAGGAGCTTCAGCGCTACCTCGGATCGGGTCTGCTGCGCGGTGTCGGACCGGCCTGCGCGCAACGCCTCATCGCGTCCTTCGGGGCTCGCATTCTCGATGTCATCGAGCGCCGCCCGCACGACCTGACCCGCGTGCACGGCATCGGCATGGCCAAGGCGCAGAGCATCGCAGAGGCCTGGGCCGAACACCGCACCTTGCGCGACATTGCCGCCTTCCTGCGCGATCATGAGATCGGAAGCGCATTGCTGACGCGGATCTACCGCATCTACGGTGCAGGCGCCGTGGAGATCATCTCGGCCAATCCCTATCGCCTCGCCCTCGACATTCCGGGCTTCGAGTTTTCGGCGGCGGACCAGATCGCCATGCGGCTCGACATCGACCCCACGGCGCGGGTGCGCCTGCAGGCCGGTCTGACGAGCGTGCTCGCCGATGCCATGAAGGAGGGGCACACGGGCCTGCCCGTCGAGGACTTGCTGCGCCAGGCAGGCATGCTGCTCGATGTGCCTGAGGATGAACTGCAGCCTGTGCTCCAGGCTCAATGCCAAGCCGGGCTCGTGATTGCGGACGATCTGCGCGGGCGGCGCTGCATCTTCCTCAAGCATCTCTATGGCGCCGAGCTCTACATCGCGCAGCGCCTGAAGGATCTCGCCAGAGGTGAGCATCCGTGGAGCGGATTGAAGGCAACCGAGGCGGTCGACCGCGCCCAGGCCGCCATCGGCGTCTCCTACTCGTCGAGCCAGCGCCGGGCTCTGGCTGCGGCATTCCGGGAAAAGGTGCTCGTGGTCACCGGCGGACCCGGCGTCGGAAAGACGACGCTGATCCGGGGGATCACCCATCTCTCGTCCGAGCGCGAGCTGAAGATTGCGCTCTGTGCGCCGACCGGACGAGCAGCCAAGCGGCTTGCGGAAAGCACCGGATTTCCGGCCAGGACCATCCACCGCCTTCTCGAAGCCTCAGAAGGTGGCTTTCGCCACAATGCCAAGGTGCCGCTCGACTGCGATCTCGTGGTGGTCGACGAGGCCTCCATGCTCGACATCCGGCTCATGGCCGCCCTGGTGCGAGCGTTGCCGGACGGTGCCTCCCTGCTGCTCGTCGGGGACGTGGACCAGCTCCCTTCCATCGGTCCGGGACAGGTGCTCGCCGACATCATCGCCTCGGGCCATGTTCCGGTCGTTCACCTGAACGAGGTCTTCCGTCAGGAGCAGGAGAGCCGCATCATCGCGGCAGCTCATGCCATCAACCGTGGTGCCGTTCCCGACCTGCAGCCTGCGGCGGAGTCGGATTTCTACTTCGTGGAGGCCGGGAGCCCGGCGGACGCCATGGCCAAGGTCGCCCTCCTCGTGCGGGATCGCATTCCGCGGCGGTTCGATCTCGATCCGGTGCGGGACATCCAGGTGCTCTGCCCCATGAACAGGGGGCGCCTGGGTACCAACATGCTGAACGGCGAGCTGCAGCAGATCCTTAACCCGCCGGGCCCCGACAGCATTCATCGGGCCGGCTGGATCTTCGGCCCCGGCGACAAGGTCATGCAGGTCAGGAACGATTATGACCGGGACGTCTATAACGGCGAGGTCGGGATCGTGCGCGAGGTCAGCCGATCCGACGGGGAAATCTCCGTCGCCTTCGACGATCGCCTCGTCAGCTACGGCTTCAAGGAGCTCGACGAACTGGTGCTCGCCTACGCCACGACCATCCACAAGGCGCAGGGCTCCGAATACCCCGCCGTGGTCATTCCTGTCGGGCTAGGCCAGACATCGATGCTGCGGCGCAAGCTTCTCTACACGGGAGTGACGCGGGGGAGCCGGCTCGTGGTGCTGGTCGGCAGCCGCGCGGCCCTGGAACAGGCGGCCGCCGCCGAGGAGGAGCCGCGCTGGACGAGGCTTCGAGCCTGTCTTCAAGGCTCAGGTCTTCCGCTACGCGAAGTTGATACTATAATCAGGTCGTCGCAGTCGGAGAGCCCATGAGCCTCGAAACCGAACAGGCAGGCCGGTCGGAGCGGTGGTCGGGAGGCGCCTTGATCGCCGGGGCCGCCCTGTGCCTCGTCGCATCGGGCGGTCTCCTCTGGTGGCGCTATGGCGGCTCGGTCTTCAACGATCTGGTCCTTGCCGGTCTCGCCTGGTGCTTCTGAAGCAATCCGGCGCGTGAGGTCAGCGCCAAGCCGTGGCTCGTCTTGTTCCAGCGAAACGGGGCGACGGTCAGCTCCCAGAGTCCTCGCCATGCGGCACAGCTCACCAGGACGTAATAGACCGGAAGCACTGGGAGCCACGGCAGAAGCCGCCACAGGCCCCGGCGCTTGAGAGCCACGATTGCGGGAATGAACACGGCCGCCACCCCGGAGACGAAGAGCGCGAGGCTACCGGAATAGAGCAGCCTTGCCCATTCACCGTTCTCTGCTGCCACAGGCTCTCTGAACCAGAGCAGGACGGTCAGCACTGTGAAGAGCGGATAGAGCAGCGCGCTGAGAACCGTCCCGAGAGTGAGGACCGCAGCCCCGATGAAGCGCCACAGGCGGAGCTGGGACAAGGTTCTTCCGGGCTGGCGCGAGTGGGAGATGCATGTCTGCATGTATCCCTTCATCCAGCGGGTCCGCTGGTGCATCCAGGCCCTGAGGGTGCGCGGCGCCTCCTCATTGGTGGAGGAGGGAAGATCCTCGATGAGATAGCCGAGCCTTGCCAGGCGGATCCCGAGATCCGCGTCCTCGGTCACGTTCCAGGCGTCCCAGCCGAAGATCCGCCTGAGAATGGGCGTGCGGAAGTGATTGGATGTTCCGCCGAGGGCGATGGGACTTCCGATCTCGGAGAGGCCCGGGTTGAACACGTCGAACAGGGTCGCGTACTCGATGGTGAAGAGCCGCGTGAGCCAGGAATCGTCCGTGTTGTCGATGGTGAGCCGCGCCTGAAGGCAGGCCACGTTCCGCGGGAGCCTTGAGAATGTCGCGACTGCCAGACGCAGTTGGTCCGGGTCCGGCACATCCTCCGCATCGTAGACCACGGTGAAGTGTCCTCGTGCCAGGGGCAGGGCGATGTTGAGCGCACGCGGCTTGGTTCGCGGTATCCCGGGAGGCGCCACGATCACCTCGATGAAGGCAGGAAGGCGGATGGCGGCAAGGGCGGCCGGGGTCTCCCGGTCGTCTGCTTCCAGCACCAGCTTGATGTCGAGCTTGGCGGGAGGATAGTCGAGGGCCGTCAATGCCGCGATGAGGCCCGGGACGACCTTCTTCTCCCGGTAAAGCGCCACGATCACCGTATAGACCGGCAGGCTGGCATCGGGTGCCCGCGGAGGCTGTGTCGCCGGTTTGACCGGCTTGGCGACCATGGCTGTCGCCAGCCGCATCGTCACGCCGCTGAGGAAGAGCGGACCCAGCGCCACACCGAGTGCCGTCAGGGTCGGCTCGGGAAAAAGCCCGCCGCAGAAGGACAGGAGCAGCGCCGTTGCCGACAGGATCAGGATCTGCCCTGGACTGACCTGGTCCCGGTTCGACAGGTCCGGGGCATGGTCGGGCAATTCGTTGGCGCAGCGATAGGCGATCCTTCTGGCCTGCGTTCCGAATACCGCCCTGGCGAGCCGTGTCGGGGTCGTGACCGCGACCGGGTTCCGCATGGACCGGCGCTTCCTGAGAAGCCAGGCAAGGGAGGAGCCCTGAGGAGCCATGACGAAGCCCCCCGACAGGCTGGGGGCGAGCCCGCTCATGATGGCGTCCGGAAAGCGCGCCTGGGCGGACAGGCGGGGTGCGCTCGTGAAGGGCAGGGCCAGCTCCGCCGCCAGGGCGCGGTAGAAGTCGCTCTCCCCCACATACCCGCCCTTGATCAGGAACATGTCCGGCGTGACCCCGGCCCGAGAAGCGAGAATGGCGGCCTTGTGCAGGGCATCGGGAGGGTAGCCGTGATGGGCCAGAAACCCGATCTCGACCGGCAGCATCTGCAGGTGAGCGGTTGACTGGCGGGACCCGTCCGCTAGACCCTGCCTGACAGGCAGAGGAAGTCCCCCGA
The DNA here is from genome assembly GCF_042650665.1 of Microvirga sp. GCM10011540. NCBI lineage: Bacteria > Pseudomonadati > Pseudomonadota > Alphaproteobacteria > Hyphomicrobiales > Methylobacteriaceae > Microvirga > Microvirga sp. GCM10011540. The sequence continues at coordinate 14,023 of NZ_JBHSBQ010000030.1, forward strand.
ATTCGTGCGAAGATGCCTGCAAGAAGGATATCGGCAGTTGAAGATGCGTTATATAGTTTCAATTGTTGCGCGCTTCCTTCATGGGATCAACCCCGTCCATTGGCGGCCTCACTCCTTCCTGCTGGCCTTCGTGCTCGGCTCGGTCCCGGTCATCGTCCAGGCGCAAGGGGTTGCCATTCCCAACTTCTGGGACCCGCGGGCACAGCTGGAGCGGCCTGATCTGGCCGGGACGCGGACCGTCCGGTTCCTGGTCGACGACGACTTCCCGCCGCTGCATTTCCCTGGGCTCGACGGCAATCCGACGGGATTTTCCGTGGAGCTGGCCCGTGCGGCCTGCGAACGCCTGAACCTGACCTGCACGATCCAGGTGCGCCGGTTCGACACGCTCCTCGATGCCCTGGCCGACAGACAGGGTGATGTGGTTGCGGCCGCCATTCCCCTGACCGCCGATCTGCGGCGGGGCTTCGGCGTGACCTCGCCATATTTCAAGATTCCCGCCCGCTTCGCGGTCCGCAAGGATCGCAACATGCCCGTTCCCGACGTGAAATCGCTCCAGGGCAAGACCGTGGGCATCGTCGGAGGCACGGCGCACGAGGCTTATGCCAAGGCCTTCATGCCCGCCGCCGCACTCAAGCCCTATCCCGAGCTCGGGACCGCCCAGGCGGCCCTCAAGGCCGGGGAGATCGACTATCTCTTCGCCGACGGTCTCGGCCTCGCCCTCTGGATCGGAGGCGAGGAATCCGGCGGATGCTGCGATTTCACGGGTGGGCCCTACCTGGAAAGCCGGTTCTTCGGCGAGGGCATCGGCTTCATCGTCCGCGAGGAGGACGAAAACCTGCGGCTCGCCCTCGATTACGCCCTCCAGCAGCTCTGGAAGGAGGGGAAATATGCCGAGCTCTACCTGCGCTTCTTCCCCATCAGCCCCTATTAAGCCGCATTGACCGGAGCGGGCATGGTCCCCTAGAGGGGGCGGAGTGATTGCCGATTTCCCATGAGGCGCAAATCCCTTTAGGGTGCCGCGCTCGTTTCAACAGTTCTGGTCACATGCCTCAGCCCCTGTCTCTCGACCCCGCCCTCATCGACGCCGCTCAGACCGCGAATGCCTGGCCTTTCGAGGAAGCGCGCAAGCTCGTCGAGCGGCTCAAACGGACGGGAAAGCAGGAGGCGCTGTTCGAGACCGGATACGGTCCCTCAGGCCTGCCGCATATCGGCACCTTCGGCGAAGTGGCGCGCACCAGCATGGTGCGGCACGCTTTCCGGGTTCTGACCGGCGACGCCATCCCCACCCGCCTCGTCGCCTTCTCGGACGACATGGACGGCCTGCGGAAGGTGCCCGACAACATCCCGAACAAGGAGCTCGTGGCGGCCGCCCTCGGCAAGCCCCTGACCCAGGTGCCCGACCCGTTCGGGACGCATGAGAGCTTCGCCCACCACAACAACGCCCGGCTGCGCGAATTCCTCGATGCCTTCGGGTTCGATTACGAGTTCCTGTCGGCGACCGAGTGCTACAAGGCGGGCCGCTTCGACAAGACCCTGCTCACGGTGCTCGAACGCTACGATGCGGTGATGGCGATCATGCTGCCCTCGCTGCGTGACGAGCGGCAGCAATCCTACTCGCCCTTCCTGCCGATCCATCCGAAGACCGGGATCGTGATGCAGGTGCCGATCGACGAGCGCAAGCTCGATGCCGGCACCATCGTCTGGCGCGATCCCGAGACCGGCGAACGCTTCGAGACACCGGTCACGGGCGGCCACGCCAAGCTCCAGTGGAAGCCCGACTGGGCCATGCGCTGGGTTGCGCTCGGCGTCGATTACGAAATGGCCGGCAAGGACCTGATCGACAGCGTGAAGCTCTCCGGCCAGATCGCCACGGCGCTCGGCGGGCTGCCGCCGGAAGGCTTCAACTACGAGCTCTTCCTCGACGAGAAGGGGCAGAAGATCTCGAAGTCAAAGGGCAACGGCCTCACCATCGACGAGTGGCTGGCCTACGGCACGCCCGACAGCCTCGGCCTGTTCATGTACAACAAGCCGCGCGAGGCCAAGCGGCTGTTCTTCGACGTGATCCCGCGGCAGGTCGACGACTACCTGACCTTCCTCGAGAAGTATCCGGGGCAGGATGCGCGAATGCGCCTGATGAACCCGGTCTGGCATCTTCACGCCGGCAATCCTCCGGCGCCCGAGCTGGTCTCGTCGGGAGGCTCCAACCAGCCCGGCACGACCATCTCCTTCTCCATGCTGCTGAACCTCGTCGCCGTGGCGAATTCCGAGGATCCTGCGGTGCTGTGGGGCTTCATCCGCCGCTATGCGCCCGGCGTTTCGCCGGAAACGCATCCCCGTCTCGACAGCCTCGCTGCACGGGCCGTGCGGTACTTCGAGGACTTCGTGAAGCCGCAGAAGACCTATCGTCTGCCCGACGAGGTCGAGGCGGCGTCGCTGCGCCGTCTCTCGGAAGTGCTGGCCTCGTTCGAGACCGGCGAACGTCCTGCGACCGCCGAGGCGATCCAGGACGAGATCTACAATGTCGGCCGCGCCGAACCGCGCTACCAGGACTTCAAGGCAAAGGGCGCCACACCCGAGCGGCCGGGCGTCTCGATCGAGTGGTTCAACACGATCTATCAGGTGCTGTTGGGCGAGCCGCGCGGACCGCGCTTCGGATCCTTCGTGGCGCTTTACGGCGTGAAGGAAACGCGGGCGCTCATTGAGAAGGCGCTCGCCGGCAAGCTCGTGAGCGAGCACGAGGCTTTCCTGAAGGAGAGGGAGACCGGGCGCGCTGCCTAGAGTATCCGTATTGATCAAGCGGGTTTTGAAGACCAGTTTCGCTGATCTCGCAAGAGCGCATTGGCCAGGATGATGAGCTTTCGCATGATGGCGGTCAGGGCGACTTTCGCCGGCTTGCCCGC
>NZ_JBHSBQ010000031.1:0-123640 GCF_042650665.1 Microvirga sp. GCM10011540
CTTCAGCCAGTACGCGTTGCTACAGGTTCCGATGAAGAGGGTCTGCTTGTCTTCGACGGGGAGCGGCGGCTGGTGGCGGTGCTGACCCATCTCTCGGACGAGAACGAGGTGGCTCCAGGGCACTGGTTCCTGGAAGCGGGCTTTGGCCGGATTGATGGGGTCGATCACCCGATATTCGCTGATCTCGACGCAGTGCAGGACTGGATTATCCGGCGGTCAGCCAGACGCTGATGATGAGAGGAGACAGCGGGAGATAAAAACCCCTGCGAGCAACAGGTCCGAGGAGCGATGTCAACTGTCAAGGCAAGCCTGCCAGACGCTGCTTTTTGACAGGCATCTATCGGGATCAGCTGGCCCGTGCTCTTTCTGAATGGCTTGAAGAACTTCTCCTTCGGCATGAGACGTATAATGCATAAAACTCAGTACGCTTTCGAACCGAATCCCTGCGCCCCCTATATCGAACTCTCGTATTGGCATGCACCCTTCCAGAGGTCATATCAGGGAGGGTTAAATAATGAACGAAACAGTTGGCGTTGTAGCGATCTGCATTGGCGTTGTGATGTTTCTTCTAGCACGCCCCCGCAAAGGCGAAGATGTTCGTCCCTTCGTAGATAATGCCTTTGTGTTCGCCGTTTATCCTGCCGCTATACTACTCTTTCTGGCCCTGGGGGCGATGCTTATTCTCGCTGGCGCGTGAGAAAATCGCTCCTTCGTGCTAGCTCTGCATCTTGATATGAAAGTGCGTCCGGTCGCCGGTGATCATCTCGGCCATGTCATCGATCCTGCTGATGATGTCGTTGGCCACGAGCTTGTCTGGCGTTCCATGTGGGATCCGGGACATGCATAGCGTCCGCCTTGCCTCACCGAGCTTTTTCAGGATTTCCGGGCCTTCGATCTTGCGGAAGGCCTCAATCGGCAGTTGCTTGGCAGGACGACGATTCATGCAATGCTCTCCTAGAATGAGAACATATTGAGAACAAACAGCCGGGGCGAGTCAAGAAGCCGTCGCGGAATTTTATTGGCGAGCCAATGCAAAAAGCGACTCCCTCAGCGCCCTAGCGACAGTTGCTTCACGCTGCGAGATCAGAGCGAAAACATCGCACCAAGGGGAGCTGAGGTTGCGACTGATATCAAGCCCTATCGGTAGCTGGGGTAAGGTGTAGCGTCACGCCATAGAGATTTCCGCGACAGCCGCAGGTCATTTTTAGGCACTCGAACAGCTCATTTTCCTAAGAATTTAAGCTAAAAAAAAAGCTGGACAAAACTGCGACCAAATGGTGATAGTTCTCCCGCGTCGTCCTGAGGCGCCTGAGCTCACAGTCGAAAGACAATAGTTCAGCGCGGCCGTCGGCGGGTTTCAGACTTAGCCATCCGTTCCTGCCGGCGGCTGCCCCTCTTTATAGTTTATGTTTACTTAATTTAGCTGATTAAGAACACAAATTCGCGAATCGATTCTGGCAGACAATGCCTAAAGCATCAATTCAGCTACAAGTTCCCCAAAAAAAACACATTTAATGGTTCCAGGCACGCTTGCCACAGAGCAAGACAATATGCATAAGTTCTCCGCAGCCGACTTGGATCTGCTGGTCACAAGCCGCCTACAGGTCGGATTGTCTTCATTTACAGAACTGGCAGAAAGCTAGTTTAGGAGAATGCCTGGATGGCTACTTACGTTTTCGACGGCACGCAGAACGTGTCCATCGAGTTTGATCCCGCCGTGGATACGCTCGTCCTCAACGTTGATCTCGCCAACATCGCGAACGTTGCCGACACGGCTGCGGGCGTGCAGCTGACCACCACGACCGGCGCGGTTCTCACCCTGTTCGACCTCGACATCGGTGACCTCGAGTTCGCCAACGTCGTTGGTAACGGCTATGTGGCCGTGTTCGCGAACGCCGCTGGCGATACCATCGCCGTTGCGGGCTCCGACGCTCTCGTTGTAGGCGCAGAGGGCGGCGACACTATCGACGTGACCGGCGACAATGAGTTCGTCGTGTTCGCGCACGAGGGTGACGACCTCATCACCGGCGATGCCGAGGGTGCTCGCATCTATGCTGGCCAGGGCAACGATACGGTCACCGGCTTCGATGCTGGTTCGCTCATCGCTGGTGGCCTCGGCGCTGACCTCATCGACGCTGCTGCGGCGGTCGAGGGTGGCGTGACCGTCTACGGCGGCAACGGCCAGTCCGATCTGCTCGACGGAGATGACGCGGTTCGCGGCACCACCTTTGCTGACTCCATCTACGGCAACGCCGGCGATGACTACCTCCAGGGCAACAGCGGCGAAGACATCGTCCATGGCGGCGCCGGCAACGACTTCGTTCTCGGCGGCGAGGGCGCGACCCTCTACGGCGGCGCTGGCGACGATTACATCAACGGCGACTTCGACGCTCCGGCCGTTGGCGCTGACGGCGTTGTGATCTACGGCGGCAACGGCATTGCGGCTGCTGAAGACGGCGATGACGACATCTTCGGCTCGGCTGGCGATGACACCATCTACGGCAACGGCGGCAACGATGCCATCGATGCTTCTCAGGGTGGTGCGGATCTGATCCACGCCGGCGCTGGCGACGACGTGATCATCGACTTCGCTGCCGGCTCCCTGGTGATGGGCGGCCGTGGCGAGGATGTGATCCGTGCGACGTTCGACCCTGCTGGTGACGGCGTGACCATCTATGGTGGTAACGAGGCCGCTGACATCTCGGACAACAACGACTCGATCCTCGGCAGCGGTGGCGACGACACCATCTTCGGCAACGGCGGTGATGACACCATCCTCGCTGAAGCCGGCAGCGTGGTGTTCGGCGGCCAGGGCAATGACGTGCTCGCGGCTGGCGTGGGTAATGTCGTTCTGACCGGCGGCATTGGCAACGACACCTTCGTGGTCCGCACGGGCGCCACAGGTGATGATGCGAGCGCCACGAACTACGTGACGGCGACGGACTTCTCGGATGGCGAGGACCTGCTGGACTTCGGTGGAGACGTCACTGGCGTCGCCTCGGTTGGTCAGCCTGCTTCCACCACCGAGACCGGCATCATCAATGCCCTCGGCGCGGTGGCGACCGGCAGCATTGCGGCGGTCCTGGAGATCGAGTCCGGCGACAATGCCGGCACCTGGGTTGGTGTCGAGGACGCGGATGGCGATCTGCAGGTGATTAAGCTCGAGAACTTCACGGGCACGATCACCACGGCTGACTTCGTGGCCGGAGCTGATGCATTCGATGCGGCTGCGTTCGTTGCCGACATCAATGCTGCGGCCACTGCTGCCTTCGATCTCACGCTCCCGGCCGACCCGTTCGCGGTTGTCGTCCCGTAATCGGATACGACTGCTTCAAGAAAGGGCGGCTTCGGCCGCCCTTTTTCGTTGTAGAAATGAAAAACCCTCCCAAGCCGAAGCTAGGAGGGTGCTAGTGTTTATCGGTGCTGGTCATGAGGGTGTCTGCCGGTTTCTTCCTGGCGCTCGTACCGGTGCTTCAGCAAATGACCGATCTCGGAGATTTCCCTGCATAGGGCCGTGATCTCGTCGAGCAGACGGTCGCTGCGCCTTTTCCTGCTGTCGTCGTCCCGCTCCTCTCTCATGATGGCGACAGCCTTCCTGACTGCCTCGGCAAGCGCATCGATTGCGGTTGCCATCTGGATCCCAGCATCCTTGCCGGTGAACGCCGCAACGGCCCCGAGAGGCGCCGACTGCACCGACTTATCGACCTCCCGGGCTTGTTGCCGCTCAGCAGCCCGGCACATGAAGATCGCGCCGATTATCGGGAGGAGAAAGCCGCCAGGGACAGCAACAAAGCCGCCCTGGCGCTCTGATCGAACGTCTCAACTTTGATAGTAGCAAGATTGCGAGTTAGTCTCAGCTCTCAACTCAGGCGATCATCCACTCATTTGATACCGCACCAAAGCTGACGAACGAGAATGCACCTCCCTGGTCCATTTCCCAGTATCCTACCTCTCCTGTGCCCGAGTCCCGCCACAGAACATCCTCTGCTCCGTCGCCCGTGTAATCGCCCGTCCCTTGAATTTCCCAGGAGAGATCCACGAACCCGAGGCTTCCTGCCGATGCAACGAAGCCACCTTCAAGATCCCAGATATAAACCTCACCAGTATCGAGGTTCCGCCAGAGGAAGTCTGATGACCCGTCAGCAGAAAAATCTCCAGTCGAAGCAACCTGCCAGCTGTTCGAAACCAATCCGAGGCTTACGTAATCCGGACCGTTGGTCCAGTACCCGATCTCGCCCGTCTGGCTGTTTCGCCACAGAATGTCATCCGTGCCATTGCCTGTGAAATCATCGGTTGTAATGATGTTCCAGCTTAACTCGACGAACCCCTGTGATCCAGCAGCGGCAACGTAGCCGCTCTCCATGTCCCACGTATAGACCTCACCGGTATTGAGGTTCCGCCAGAGGACATCGTCCTCGCCGTCCCCAGTGAAGTCAAAGCTGCCGCTGTTGGATGCAACCTGCCAGTCCAAGCTCACAGACCCGAGGCCCACGTAGGCCACTGCGTCTCCATTGATGACATCCCAGTAACCAACTTCGCCAGTACTAAAATTTCTCCAGAGAACATCGTCAGATCCGCCGCCGAAATCACCATTCACATAATTTCCCGTGTCGACGATCTTCCAGGAGTTGTCTACAAAGCCGAAGCTATTCCAGCTCGGATAAATGCCTGCACTGATGTCCCAGTAACCGACTTCGCCAGTGAAGGCATCACGCCAGAGGATGTCGCTGGTTCCGTCGAAAGTGAAGTCCTGCCTAGCCATAAGTCTCTCCAGAATATTGCCTGGCTCAGGGTCTAAGAGCCCAGACCGACAAGGTTAAGTGGCCCGGATGAGACTGATTCCAAGAGGCTGCTGAACACCTACTCCTTCCGCTGCTTGATGACCTCACGTAGAAGACCATCGAAACGGTCACCGAGGCGGTCAATCGCACCCGTCAATCGGTCCTCTACCTCCCGCAGCACCTCTCTTGAGACAAGCCGCTCGGCCTGCGTCTCCCGGTAGGCGGTCAAGGCTGCTTGCAGGAGCGCCACCTTCTCATGTGCCGCATTGGCGGAAGCCAGCGCTTCCCTCGCCTCGCGGCAAGCGGCCTCGGCTTCAGCCTTCATCTTCTGGTCGAACCAGTCGCGGATCTTGAACACCGAAATGACGAAGCCTCCAATGAACAGGAGGCCCCCAAGGGTCAGGGCAGTATCTTGGAGGGTAGCGGCTCCTCCCATTAGGATGCTCCCAGGGGCTTACGGGCCTTCCATCGGCCATAGAGTGCCTGTACGCCGCCCCAGATGGCGAGTGCGGGCGTGCCGTACTGCTCCCAGGAGAGCGGCGTGCCCATGACGATATGGGTGCCGATGGTGGCGATGCCGCCCATGATGGCGAAGATGGAACCCCAGGTGACGTTCGAGCGATACCACGGCTCGTTGTTGGTCAGGTGTTTGATGACCGGTGCGACTGCCTTCGCCACCTCCTGACGCACGGCCGGAGCCTCGGCTGCAGTGACGGTCGTCTGAGGCGAAGCGATCAGGCGATCGAGCACCTTGTCGGCGATCGAACTGATGATGGGAATGAAAAGCGGGTTCATCCGAAGATCCTTTTCAGCAGGGAGACAAGGGCAGCAAAAAGCCCGCCTGATGTGGCGGGCTGGGGAGCAGGCGCAGGGGCCCGGGTGACGGGCTTTGGCGGCGGGTCAGGCTCGGCCACCTGGGCTGCCGTCAGGGCAGCATAGAACTTGTGGTAATAGCCGGCGATCTCAGAAGCCTTGTCGAGCCCGTTGACGATCCTGCGGGCGTTGTACGGGTCGGACAGGCCAAGCCGAAAGTAGTCGGAGAGCTTCTTGCCGGTCCAGATACCCTCAAGGTGGCCGATGATCGTCACCTCGGCGTCGATCCGGTTATCGAGGAGGAGATCGGGCTGCGTCACGAAGGGGTGCCCGAACCGCTCCTGCAACTTTCGATAGTTCCGCTCCCAGGTGTTCTGAACCCTACCCCGGCCATAGTACGAGACACCATTGACCGGCAGGGCATAGTTCACGCTGATCCTGCCTTTGGCGTAGAGGCTGGCCACTGCCCTTTGTGCCGCGGCATCGGTAGAGGCAAACCCCTCCCGCACCGGGACCATCTTGCGGCCGGTCTCGTGGAAGACCGTTGCGAGGATGTAGGCCAAGTAGCGCAGGTCGCCGGCCGGCTGTACCCGCCCCCAAGTATCGAGAAGGGTCTCGACCCCCCTCACCTGCTCATTCGTGAGACCGCCGCCAAACAGCGCGTCCCGCACGGCGTCGAAGAACGCCTTTCGGTTCATTGTCATGATGTCCTCGCGAAGGGGAGTAAAGGTGCCGCACCTGGGCAGCGTTGACTGGTCAGGTCAGGAACTTAGGCTGATAGCGCCATGTCGGAGGGACGAGATGGCACGCGCCCCAGCCAGCAGCTGACCTTCCTATCGGCTGGGGCGCACCTTGGATGCAGGGCAGACAAAGAGCTGCCCCAGACTATTGATCAGCTGGAACACCGCCATAACTCACAGGTGCGGGCTTTTTCCTGAAGCTCCGTACGCGCCCTGGTCGATGGCTCTTTCCTTTGGCGGTTCGACCAGGGCGCACCTGCTTCCTGACTCCATCAAAGGCTACGGAATCTTCACACACGCACGCTACGGCTCACGTGCGATGTTCGTCATCCGGCATCGTATGCGCCCTGGCCGAAGGCCCCCAAAACCTTTCCCGGCCAGGGCGCTTTTCACGGGCATAGAAAAACCGCCTCGAGGGCGGTGCGGACGGCTTGGATAGTCAGGCGGTCTATAGCTGGTAGCAGAAGCGCCAGAAGGCGTCCGTCTCGTCCGAGGTCCATCCCAGCATCTGCGCCACCAGCAGCGAGATTGGATTGTTGCGCTCATAGGTCGTGGCGCCTTCGATGATGATGTAGACATCCTCGATGTCCATCTCAGGCGGCAGCAGCGACTGGAATGTCGGATCGTCGATGATGGTCTTGAGAGCCGGCGGTATATCACCTGTGCGAACGAAGGCGCGGGCCTCCTCCATCGGAATGATGTTGTACTTGGCGAGGCCGTGAGCGAACTGCCGGTCGCTGATGACTTCCGGCACCGGCTCGGGCGCAGGCGGCGGCGCATCCTCGAGTGTCCACACCCGGCGCGGACTGCCGTTGTCGTCGATGATCTCGCTGCTGGTTGCAATCTTGCCATCAGGAATCGGATCGACCGAGATGCCCTTAATCTTCAGCTTCGCGGCGAGATCCTCGGCCGGCCACAATTGAACTGTGAGCCAAGGATAGCCAATGCTGTCGACCATGAACGAACGGCCCCTCGGCAATTCGCGCCAGGAACCGTTCTCTTTGATTGCTACGCCGTTTCCGATGTCCATTGTGCGCTCCTTTATGCGGGCTCGAGGGCGACCAACACGCCTGTGATTACGTCAACCAGTGAGGTGTTAGCCTGGATTGCCGAAGTACCCGTATCTCCCGGCTCCTCCATTAGCCTCTCGGCTAAGTAGGCATCCCAGTTATTCGGTCCGCTATAGACGGGAGTTACGTTGCTTGACCAAAAAGCTGAGATTGATCTGTCGGTCGTGCTGTTTTCTCGGAGAGTTCCGATAGCGAGAACCCGGGTATTTGGAACCGTTGTTGTGATTGCGGGAATAGTAAGAGGGCCGTAGCCATTAGCCCCCGCACGAGTGCCGAATATCGGAGGCTTAGCTCCCCGATACGCGATAATAACCGCAGCCTCGTAGGTGCCTGATGTTGAGTTTTGGAATGCCCAGGTCGCGGGCTCATTGTTTCCGGCCAGTTTATAGGCGATCCAGTAAGCCCCGTTCTCGATTACCGTCCAGCCATCCGTCGGCACTGAACTAAAACTGCCGGAACTTGTGAACGCATAAGCAATCAGGAGGTCTCCCGATTGTATATTAGCGGGTTTATCCACTGTGGTTGTAGCACTACCGAGAGTGCTTCCGCTCCAAGCAGAGGACGCGCTAACAAAGACGGGCGGGTCTTTAATCAGCCCACCGGCTTTGCCCATCATTATGGGGTTAAGAAACAGGGTCATGATTACACCGCCGCCTTGAAGACGCATTCAGCTGAGGCACCGCCCGCACGAACCCGATAATGGATCGTGTCCACTTTGCCGGCGGTCGTGGAGAGTGTCGGCACACCGTCAGCGCCGAAGTCCCAGAAGGTGTTGAAGGCTGTCGTGAAGGCCCCGCCGCTAGTGACCTCAATCGTGCCGCTCTGACCTTCGCGCACGCCGGTCGGCGCGTTGAAGGTGGTGTTGGCGGTGATCGTGCATTTCCCGTTGATGAACGACGACAGATCGACCGCGGCCGGGTTGATCGTGACATAGAGGAAGGCATCACGAAGGGCTTTGGAGGTCAGGAACTTTGCATCGTCTGTGCCGGTGCGGAAATCAGTCCCAGCAGCTTTGGCCGGGACCATGTCCACAGTAGCAAGCTGGCGAGTCGCGCCGCCATACTGCACGAACACGCCGGTCGAGAGCGTCCACAGGTCACCGTTCACAGGCGCGGTCGGCGCTGCACCAGGCGGTAGATTGAAGCCTGCCCCGCCCGCAGCCGAGGCGGCTGTCGTGAACTTGCCCGTGCTGGTCGGATTTGCCACAGGCAGCGCCCCGATATTGGCCGGGGTCAAACTGCGGTCCGCAATGGCCGTGATCCGGCCCTTGGCATCAATCGTGAAGTTCGGGATAGCCGCGCCGCTCGCGCCATAGCTGCCCGCCGTCGCGCCGCTGTTCGGCAGGCGCGCCGAGGCCAGCGTGCCCGTGTCGAGGTCACCAGCATTGCCGGATGTCGCCACCGCATGAAGGGCAGGACCGGCGCCGATCAGGTTACCCGTCTCGTCGGCAAAGACCGCCATGCGGCCCGCGATGATCGTGCCCGTCGGATTGACGTTGCCGCCGCCCTCACCTGCCGGTCCCTGCGGAATGCCGAAGATGATCGCCAGCGGGCTCTCGACCGTGCCAAGCCCCGTCCAGTCCACAGTTGCCGAGGCCCCAGGCGCAAGGGTCGTGGCCGTGATCGAGCCGATCGTCGGAGCAGGACCGACCGGCCCCTCAGTGCCAGGATCGCCGGGAGGACCTTCCAGCCCCTGCGGCCCCCGAAGCACGAGCACCATCCAATTCGCGGTATGGGTCGCCGGATCGTTGGCGGTGTTGTTGTCCGAGCGCGAGACGTAGCTCGAGCCGTCAATCGTGACGACATCGCCGGTGTCATAGGTCGCCGCCGCCGAATACTCGCCGCGCGGGCGCAGGCCCTTCGCCTGCGGCCCCGGAGTGCCCTCCGTCACCGTCGCGAAGGCACGCAGCGCGCCCGCTGGGTCGCAGGTCATGATGATCCGGTCGCCGGATTCCATTGCCAGCGGCGCGGGGAACTTTACCGGCGTGTTGCCGGGGACCGACACATCCTGCGCCAGGCCGATCTCGGCGCCGGTGTTCTGGCTGTAGAAGCGCAGCGTGTACTTCGCAGCCGTCGAGGTGACGTTGCTGATCGTGATGACCACCGCCGCCTCAGTGCCGGCTGGGCAGGAATAGATGATGGTGTCGGAGAGGCCGAGCGAGACAGGACGCGATTTGAAGGCCATGAGATGAGCTCCCGAGGGTCAGGCGTTAGGATGCGAAGATGATGGCCATGGCGATCGGGTCGGGGATCGCGGCGATCTTTGCTTCGAGGTCCGGATGGGTGTGGCTGGCGGCTTGGATGTCGCCGAAGGAGACCAGGGTCGCCCAGGTCGGATCTCCGACTAGGCGCCACTGGATGGTGCCGCTGGTCATGTCGCCGCGGAACTCGGCCAGCCGTCCCGGCTCACCCTGCGGTCCCACCTGCCCCTGGTCGCCGCGAGGGATCGACAGGTTCAGCACCTGGTTGGGAGCCGTGCCGGTCAGGGTCGCCGTGACGGCCGACCCGGCTGCGCCGGTGGTAACAGTGCCGATGGTGAGGGTGTTGGCCGGGCCTGGGTCGCCCTGGATGCCCTGTTGGCCTTGCGGTCCCTGCTCACCGCGCGGGATGACGAAGTGGATAGTCTGGTTCGGGGCGGCGCCGGTGATTGTGATCTGAGGCACGGATCCGGGCTCACTCGCCTCGACGGTGCCGACAGTCAGCGCATTGGCCGGTCCAATCTCACCCTGGATACCCTGGATGCCCTGCTCGCCTTGCGGCAAAACCAGATCCAGCACCAGATCCGGCGATGTGCCGGTGATGGTTGCGGATGCAGTCTCGCCATGGGTCACCGACCCGATAGCCAGTGAGACGGGTGGCCCCTGCGGGCCTTCCGGACCCTCTGGCCCTTCGGGGCCGAGCGGTAAGGTCAAGTTCAGGATGAGGTTCGGTGCGGTGCCGGTGATCGTCGCCACAGGCGTAGGACCGGACGTTACAGAGCCGATGGCGATGTTGGTTGCGGGACCGGGAGCGCCGGTCGGCCCGGGTCCACCGGGAGGTCCGGCGGGACCGGTGAACGAGGTGCCCTGCGACCAGTCGCCCGGAGAGGCCGAGTTCTTCACGTAGATCAGGAACGGATTGCTGTCCGTCCGCATGAAGATGAAGTTCTTGCTCGCGGTGTCGAAGTTGGAGCGCTCGGCCAGCGTGCCCGAAGCATCCGGCTTGAAGCCGATGCCGGCCTCGATCTTCTGGATGATCGAGGTCAGCTGCTCGTTGACCGTGACATTGGACAGCCAGCGATTGCCGACATGGACAATGCCGTAGTCGCTCGACTGCACCGCATCCGGTCCTTCCCACGGATGCAGGAGCCGCAGCTCCGTGTTGCTGACGATCTCGCTGATGATGCCGATGTACCCGGCATGAGCGAAGATGTCGCCATCAGCGGCCTGGGACCGGAAGATCGTGAGAGTGCCGAAGACGCGAACGTCACCGGCCGTCACAGAGACGGCGCCTGCAGAATACACGGACATGGTGGATCAGCCTTTGTGCGGGGGCTTCTTGAAGCGGGCCTTCACGGACTCGCAGTGTTCGACCCATGCCACCGTCTCGGGTGGCAGGGGGATGCCTTGGTCAAGCAGGGCGCGGAAGCCCTTCTGGATTGCGTCGAGCGCATCGCCAGAGGGCGCATAAGCGGCTGCGCGGTGCGGACGGTAGTCCGTGCTGTGGTGCAGTTTCTTAGCCATCGACGGTCACCGTGAACTCGCCCGGGGTGTAGGGCACCGACAGCACCCGGATCGTGTAGGTGCCGGGATAATCGAAGGAGAGCTCCACCGCCGCGTCCGTCTCCTCGTAGATCTGAAGACCGGTCGTGGCCTCGGAAATCTCAATCCAGCACGGACTCGGCAGGTTCATCAGCGTCATGCCGACCAGCGCCGCCGGGCAGGATGACTTGGTGCGCCGCCGCCCGTCCTTGACGTAATGGTCGAAGCGGTTGCCGCCTCGCATCAGGTACGGCTGGCCCTGCTCGATCAGCTCGCGGATCACGCCCTTCTGCATGGTGCCGTGTTCGGTGATCTCGCCGGTTGACGGATCGAACCGCACGAAATCGGAGTATTCATAGTAGTCGAATGGAACGCCCTGACGATCCTGTTTCATTTGCTGAGCTCGATCGCAACAATGGCAACGCCGCCGCCGTAGGTGTTGCTGACGCTGTAGCCCACAAGGCCGGCGGGCGGGGTGTCCACTAGGAACACCGTGGTCGAAAGGAAGAACACGCTGGCGGAGGTCTGGTTGATCCAGTGGTTGTTCGTGATCGACCGCAGCACCGAAGCCCCCGAGCCATAATGGCGCTGGACGGTCATAATGCCGCTCGACCCGATCGGGCGTGGCGTGCCGGGTGATCCGTAGTACGTGGCGAACACTGCGACGCGAGCCCCTGAACGGACCTGCAGGCTGACAGAGGCGCTGGCGTCGCCTTGTGACCCCGAGGAGTTACTGACCGCGCCGTTGGCGATGTTCAGGTTGTCGACGACCAGGTTGCCGATCTGGGCACTGCTGGCGATGATGGTTTCGGCCGCGAGGTGGCGGGCGCGGATCGTGCCGCTCACCAGAACGTCGCCCGAGATGTTCAGGCTGTAGAGCACCGCGCCGTCGAGGCGGCGCACCCCCTGGAACAGGAAGCCGCCGGTCTGGCCGTTGATAGTGCCGACCACGCCCCATTGCACTTTGATGCCGTCCACCGATTGCGCGTACTGCGTCAGGGTGGCGCTCTGACCATTCAGCTGCGTGCCCAGGGCCTGGATGCTCTGTGCCTGCGACGAGTTCACGCCCTCGACGTTCGTGACCCTGGTGGTCAGCTGGTTGACCAGGGTCGCCTGCCCGCTGATGTCGCCCTCGGCGTTCTTCATCCGGGAGTTCAACCCGGTATAGGACGTGTTGAGGGTCTCGATCTTGCCCTCGGCCGTCGTGACGCGGGTGGTCAGCGACTGCCGCGCCGTGCCTTCGGCCGTGATGTTCGTCTCAGCCGTTGTCAGCCGGGCCTGCAGCCGGTCGGTCACATCAGCGAGCGCCTCGTCGGCATCGACGCGCGCCGTGCGCTCCTCGGTGATCTGCGCCTCGGCATCGTTCAGCCGGACCGCCAGCGTCTCGAGAATCCGCGCGACGGCCTCGAGCTCGCTGACCCGGACCTCGGTTTCCCGCTCGATTGCCGCGAAAGCACGGGTGACATTCTCGGTCAGCGTGACCTTGACCAGGTCCAGCTGCTGGTAGGAATGGCCCGCCTGGGTCGCCGCCGCGTTGGCAATGCGCTCGGAAAGTTCGAACACCTCCCGCCGCATCTCGTCGATCGTACCCTGGCCGATGTCGGAGATGAGACCGATCTCGTACTGGAGTTGCTCGACGAGGTTGTCGAACTCGACGAGGAAGTCGGCAATATCGCCGTCGATGATCGGCTTGAACAGCGCCGCCGTCGTGTAGACCGGGGCGGACGGCACGCCGAGGGCGTTGATCGCCACCGCCCGGATGCGCAGATCGACCTCGTCGCGGTACTCGACCACGTAGCTGCCGCTGGTGGCCTCGCCGGCATGAATGTTCTGCCATTGCTCGTCGCCATAGGCGATGTCGACGCGGTAAAGCCGGCAGCCACGCGCCACGGCGACCGACCATTCGAGGACGATGGCGGTGGCTTTCTGCAGGACGTGGGCGCGCACCCACGGCAGGATCGGGGTCAGCTGGCCCTCGTCGTCGACCACGACCTTGATCGGTGGCGCGGGGGGAATGGCCTCGCCCAGCACCTGCCAGACCTCGGGCGCGTCATAGACGGCGGTCACCTGCACCCGCCCCTCGCCCTCCGGGCGGGCGCTGCGTATGATGTAGGGCTTCGACAGCTCGGCCAGGGTGCCGAGCAGGATCGTCACCGGCAGGCGGCGGTTGGGCTTGCCGAACAGGCTGGCGAGCGTGCGGCCGGTATAGCCCTCGATCACCGCCACGTCGCCGCTGTCGAGGGTGATGGTGCGGTCCGTGTGGCCGGTGATGGCGACCGGTCCCCATTCCTGGCCGTGCTGGTCGCGCAGGACCGCATGCGCCCCGGCGGGCAGGGTGAAGTCCACATCCAGCGTCAGGGACAGGCCGGCCTGCGCCGTGACTCCCGCCGCGAGCGTACCGTCCATGAACCAGGCCTCGATCATGGCCGGGTCATTGCGCCCGAGAATGCGGCCGGCGAGCTCGGTCGTCAGGGTGCGGGCCTCGCGGCGGTAATAGGCCGAGGCCGCATACCAGCGCGCCAGCATGGTCGCGTGCTCGTGCGACGAGACCCCGAAGGCCTGGATCCGGCGCGGGGTGATCGTCTCGGCGCCGATGGTCGCGCGGACCTCGGCCCGGCGGCGGGTGTCGCCGTCGACAAAGTATTCCACGATCACGTCCGACATGCCGTTCGACATATCGAGATCGAACTCGGCCCCGGTGGTGTCCTTGACGATCTGGCGCCGGCTGATGACGTGCTTCTGGTAGGCGCGCGGCTCGTCGCGGACCATGCTCCAGGTGTCGCCGATCAGGATCGGCTCGGCCCGGATCACGCCCAGGACCGTAGCCGCCGCCTCATAGACCGAAACCGGGCCGCGGATCGCGCCGTCGAAGGTGTCGTGCTCGGTCAGGGTGCTGGCATAGTGCCCGAAGGTGGCCAGGTCGATCTTGCCGTCGGGATAGGCCCCGCCATAGGTCTGGTTACGCAGGACATCGAGGGCGATCCAGACGGCTTTCCGCGTCGGCTCCTCGACCCAGGTCTCCCCGATCCTCACCGGCAGGATGCTGGTGGTCTCGACCCAGATGTCGGAGAACGCCATCGTGCTGCCCATGGCCTCGGCCGAGATCTTCATGGCGATCTCGCTCACGTCCGGGCGCAGCGGCTCGTTGAACAGGTGCGAGCGCAACCCGTCCCAGTGCACGGCGCCGGTATAGGTGACGCCGGCCTCCTCGAGCTCAGGAGCGAGCTTGCCATGCGCGGCCCGCCCCCGGACGGCATAGCGCCCGGGCGGCACGTCGACGAGCCTTGTCGTGCGAACGGCGCGGGTGGCGACCGAGTTGCCGTTGTCGTTGTAGAGCGGCATCCAGCCGCCGACGACACGCCCATCCTCGTCAATCGCGGCGTATTCGAACACCACGCCCCAGGGCGCCGGCAGCTTCTGGGTCTGGCGCGGATGCGTCATGAAGTGACCCTGCGGGTAGCTCCAATCGAGCTGAATGCGCGAGGTCACCACGCCGGGCTCGGTGACCGGGAACGGCCCCATCCACGGCATGACATCATCGGCGCGCGGCAGCTCGGTGCCGGCCACGTTCTGGGACGAATACACCGCCCCCGGCACGAGACCGGACGCCGCTCCCGGCGCAATGAACTCGATCTCGGCATTGGTAAACGGCGCGACGAGGCCGTCCTGCTCCGTCCACATCAGGGCCTGGCCGACGCGGATGGAGTGGACCTTGTACCGGCCGGCTCCCAGCGTCAGGCGCTTGAACAGGATCTGATCGGAATCCGTGCCGCCGGTATAGACGAAGTAATCGGCCTGGGAGAGATCGGGCTGGTGCCAGATGCGGCCATAATTGACCGGGATGCGGTCGCCCGGGCGCGGCAGGTTGCCGCCGCCCGAGACGCCATAGACCGGCCGGGTGTCCTCGTCCTTGTTCGCCTTGGCCTGGGTGGCTTTCGACAGGAAGTAGGCGCCGCCGGCCACGATACCGAGCGCGATGACCTTGCTGGCGATCGCGGTGCCGGTCGCGCCGAGGCCAAGACCGGCCGCCAGGGGGCCGGCGATGTAGGGTGCCGCCACGGCGAGCGCGATCATGGCAACCGCGGCCCCGATGGCCTTGCCGCCCCCGCCGCCCGAGCCGCCGGACGCGCCGCCGAGCGGCAGGTAGGTGATCACCACCGTGTCGTGCGGGCCGACAAGAGTGTTCTTCCACGCCTTGCGCAGGCGCACGGTCTCGTCGGTCGGCTGCAGCAGGGCGCCCGCCCGGTGCACGGACACGATGCACGGCCGCCCCGGCAGGCGCCGGGTGGCCAGGGTCGACAGGCGGCGGCGGCGCGGCACAAGCGTCTGCGGCTCGCGCAGGTCTTCGCCCACGTCGCTGCGGTGGAGGATCAGGGTCATGCGGTCAATCGGTCAGAGGAACGAACCAGCGCGGCAGCCAGCCGCGCACCTTTTGCAGCTCGAGCAGGCTGTCGAGCACGACGCCGTGCGGATGATCGGTGTGCAGCACCCGGCCGCCATCGAGAGCGAGATAGACGCCGGCATGCTCCAGATCGGCCGGGTTGCCGCCGACGCGCGACATGCGCGCCACGGCGCCGTGCACGGGTGCCGCGACCTCGCGCCAGCCGACGGCCTCGGCATTGATGGAAAACAGCTCGCGGCGCTTTCCCCGGGCGGGCACGGCCAGAGGCCCGAGCGGCACCTCGCGCCCGAACAGGTCGCGCTGCACCTGCTGCACCAGCGCCCAGCAATGGACGCCGCGCCGCTCCCAGGGCCGGCCGATGAGGCCGTTGAGATAGGCGCCGAGATCAACCGCCATGGAGGGCCTTGTAGGTGGAAAGGGAATAGACCAGACGGGGGAAGGCTTGCCGGTCATGTTTGGAAGAGGCTTCCAGGGTGCCCGTGGCCGTGGTGGCCGACAGGGACACCTTCGACAGAAACATGCCGCCCCGAACCTCGCCCGGCGCCGACAGGTTGCTCGCCAGATAGGCCCGGTAGGTGACGGTGATCGGCGATCCGGCCTGCACCGCATCCCGCAGGTAGGGCACCAGCATGGACGACACGTTCTCGATCGAGACCACGCCCGTGGTCGGGCCGTCATCATCGAATCCCTGCAGGGAGATAGACATGCCGAGCGCCTGGTGCAGATGCCCGCCGAGCGTCATGTCGCTGTCGGCGTTCGGCACGATCCGGATCGGTTCGGCAAAGGCGGGATGATCGAGCTCCAGGGTGTCGATCACCACGTCCGCGAGATCAGGATCGGCATAGGCCTCTTTGATGGCGTCGGTCAGGGACATGATCACCAGTCGAAGACGATGAGGGTGAAGGACACGATGAAGCCGCGCCCGGCCGGCTCCGCCGAAATCACACCGTTGTCGATCATCACGGTCCGGACCGGGTAGCAGCCCACGCCCGGGCTATGCACCGGCATGGTGAACCGGGACGAGCCGTCGGCCAGCGTGACCTTGTGGAACTGCCGGAAGGTGTTGAACTCAGCCCAGGTCTTGAAGTGGATGGCGTAGGCGAGCCTGGCCCGGTTGGCGAGGCCGGAACGGCGGGCCAGGGGCGGGCCGTCCTCGAACTCGGTCCAGACCGGTGGGCGGGTTGCCTCCAGCACACGGAAGCTGCTCACCAGGGGTTTGTAGTTCAGGCCTTCCGGCCATGCAGGGAGTGCCATCTCAGCCCACCAGTCCGTTGCCGCCGGCGCGGGCGGTCATGCCCTTGAACAAGGCCCCCTTGCCACGGCTGGCGCGCTCGGCGAGGGCGTTTTCGAGCGGGATGATCACGTCAACGCCCCCCGAGGCGTTGCGGCGGGTCTCGGTCGGCACACCGGCCTCGTTGATCACGTTGACCTGCACTGGGGAACCACCAGCCCCCTTGCCGTGCGGGATGATGCGGCCCGGTGTGGTCGGCACGAAGGTCTCGCGCCCGCTCTCGCCGACCGTATAGGCCCGACCGGGGTAGACATTGCCGCCACCGGCACGGCCGGTTGGGTTCATAGTCAGGCCGCCTCCGCCCAGGAGACTGCTGAACAGGCTCCCCAAAGCCCCACTCTTGCTATCGAACAAGGAGTTCAGGCTCATATCGATCAGTTTGTCGACAACCCGGTCCAGACTGTTCGCCAGGGCATCCGCCGCGGTCTCGCCCTGTCGGATGTCACTGATAAAGCCACCGATTGCATCCTGCGCGGTGGACCGGAAATCCTCCATCGCTTCATTGACCCGATCCTGCGCATCGCGAGCGTCTTCGATTTTCTGGGTTGCGGTACCATAAGCTGCGGCCAGCGTTTCGATCTGCGCTTTTAGTTGTGGCGTGACCGCGACGTTGGCCTCTTTGGCGGCCTCAAGCAGTCGGAATGCGGCCTCTGCCTTCGCAGCATCCCCCGCCGACATACCCACAGTCTGGCGCTCTGCATCGAGCGCCCGGGTGCGTTCCTGGATCTGCTCAATCTCGCGCTGCAGTTCGTTCTGGCGTTCGCGAGAGGATTTTCCTCCCCCCTTGCCCCCGCCTTCATCAACGGGAAAGTCTGCGAGGGACACAGGCTTGCGGCCAGCTCCTGCCGCTGTACCCGCAGAAGTGTATCTCCTCTGTGCCTTCTTCTGTGGCGAGACTTTGAAAACGAGAGGTTCTGCGGTGCTTCCATCCTCGTTGACAGAACGTGGAACCGAGCTCTGAGAAACTGTGCTCATCCACCCGGCTAAGCGTTCATAAAGGCTGATCAGGCGCTGAAGTTCGTCTATGGTGCTCTGAAGCCCAGCAGGAACCTTGCCGATTTCCCCTACGAGCCAATTGATAGCATCCCCGAAGGTGCGGCTCGCGCCAGCAGCCTCATCCATTTTACCCGCAGCATCTTTGAGGGCATTGTAGACCCTTTCCATTCCCTGGCTCAGGGTCGGAACTGTGTCCTTCGCCATATCGTCAAGAACATGCTGGCCAGCCTCAAACGCCCTAAAAAACGCTTGGCTGCTGACCTTGCCGTCCTTCACAAGCGCCGTCAGGCGCGAAACCGAGCCCCCGGCTTCTGCCAAGCCTGCCGCGACGGCTTTGAGAACAGGCTGCGCGCCATCGATCAGAGAGTTATATTCCTCGGCTTGAACCTTGCCCCCAGACAATGCCTGGGAAAGCTGGAGGAGCGCCCCTTGGGCCTCTGCTGCACTCTGCCCAGAGACCCGAAGAGCCGTAGCGACGCCCTCTGTAAACCGCATCAGTTCAGGGGCGGTGATATTAAGTTCCTTTTGCGCCAAGCTCAGGCGACTGTATAGTGTCGCCAGCGCTTCAATGGGGGCTGCCTGCCTCTGAGCAATAGCAAATAGGTCACTGTAGGTGTTCTTCAGGCTCTCGCCTTCCAGGCCAGCTACTTTCAGAGAGTTTTGAACCTTCGTATACGCATCCGCGAACCGGGCCACCTGTTGGACAGAGAGCCCCGCCAACATCCCGCCGATGGCGGTGTTAATATGGCGGCTCGCGTTAGTCATGATGCTTTCGAGACGCCGGGTGGCCTGCTGGGTCCGACGTTCGACGCCCCTCATAGCCGTATCGGTCGATTGCCGAGCCCGCTTCATTTCATTTTCGAATTTCCTTATGTTTGCCTCTAATGAGACAACCAGCCGTTCAAGATCTTGCGCCACGAGGGACCTCTATGAAGAAAGCTATTTGCGCCACAATGTTGCTGATTTCATCGGGAGGGGGGGCTACCGCGCAGTCCAGAGTTGTCACGATCGAAACAGAGAATGTCCTTCGGAGCCGAGCGCACATCGAAGCTCATTTCAGCGTCAAGAATGATAGTGGTACAGCCTTGGGCATGGTCGTCGCGCACTGCACATTCTTCGATAAGGACGATACACCGCTCGCGACAGAGACCGGCATCATTCAAAACCTACAAGCCGGGGAGAAGGCATTCGGCAAGGCAACTGCGCGATATTCACCTGGAATGACCACTGCGCAATGCCGCATCAACAGTGCGCGCTAGCCCTGCAACCATCCTCGAAGCATCTCTTCCTCTCAAGGCCAAGAATGATCTTCGGCATTCCGCTTGCTCTCGCGATTCCGCTCGGATTGATCGTGCTTGCCTGGATCGTCGTTGAGATCATTCATCGGCTGGAGTGGAAGTCAGTCCCCCCACCCGACCCTGAGGGCTAGACGCCCATGAAAAGGCCCGTCTGAAACGGGACTGAGTTCATTCTTAGGGCTCAGTCGTCTTTTGGGACTAGAGCATGGACCGAGTAAGCCACTCCGGCGATACCTGCGATGATCAGGAAAGGCTTTGTATTCCCGATCAACTCCAGCACCTTTGGCTCAACAATGCCTACGAGCAGCAAGACGGAAGTTGAAAAGGTGGCGCTATCGAATACCGAAGTGATGGGGAAGCCGCCACTTTTAGTTGAGAACCGTCCAGTCTTGATCCTCCGTGCGATGTAATGGGCGACCAGATAAAGGAGCATCCCGAACATCACAAAGGCATAGAGGCCGTTCTCATCCGCGGGCAGATTCATTTAGCCCCGGATTGCCAGGACCGCTCCAACCAGAGCACCAACGCCAGCGGCGGCAGTGCCACCAGCAGCAGTCGCCTCATAACCAAAATAAGGCACAGCTACGCCAAACAGAGCCAAAGCGGCTACGCTGAAGCCAACCATGCCCTTGAGGACCAGAATGAATGAAACGGCTCGACGAGCGTGCAGAAGCCACGACATGACACCCTCCATTCACTGGTTTAAACCAATCCGACTTAATCGGATGCTTCTAATATGGCTAAGGCTGCGCGCAGGTCAATCAGATTTGACCCCATTCCTTCCTATCTGAAACTTTTCGGCTCCGTTTGATGCCCAACCTCTCCGGCACGAAGGTTAACTCTGCAACCATCCCCACAGAGCCTCTTCCTCTGTGGCACTGAGCGCCTTGTCCCCCTTCGGGTCATGGGCTTTGGAGTAGCCTTCAGCGACGGCTGAGAATTCCCAGAGGGACATCTCGTCTACCTCTCGAGGGGTCCAGCCTCCGATGAGGGCTCCGTTTGTGTAGAAGGCGGCAAAGGCGAGTCGGTCGTCTCCGTCATCTTTGCCGCCTTGCTTTTTCCCTCAAGCGGCTCCTCCTCGGAGCCGAACAGGGCTGCACCCAGGATCAGGGTCGCATAGACGCTGCTTTCCGTGATCGGACGATCCTCGACGTAGCGTTTCACCAGGTCGAGGGCGTCGGCGGGCTTGGTGCCGCCGCCAATCAGGCCAAGGCGGATGACTTCACGGACCTCATGCGGCCAGGCATCGTTCGACCGCAGAGCCTCAAAGAGGGTTGCTGGACCAATGAAGGGCGCCCCAAGCTTCACGCGAGGCCGGTTGATGGCCTCCTGAAGTTCGCGGAGCTGGCCGATGGCGAGCCGAAAGCGATATTCGCCATCGGCCCAACCCAGGGTTACCGAGGCATCCCGGCTCATGCGGCGGCATCCGTCCAGACGACCGGGCCGCTCGACTGCATTTCGACCGAAACTGAAACGCGCTCGCCGCGAGTTGCGCCGGGTTCGAAGGAAGTTACGTGGAACGCACCGGACCAGTAGCCGCCGCCCTGTGCCAGGGTACCTCCGACCTCGATCCGGACATTCACGGTGTCCGTAGTAGTGAAGGCATCGCGCCACAGTTCGAGGGACTCACGGGCCATGACGCCCTCTCCCGAGATGGTAGCGGAGAGCGAGACGACATCGCGGTCGACCCATGCCGGCGCGTCTTCGTCATCGCAATCGATCGACGTAGTGTCGTTCGTTTCCTTGCTGAAGGTGATCGAACGCTCCGTCAGCCCGCACGGAGCTGCGAAGGTGCCAGGGGTGTCCGTTTCCAGCATCACCTTGAACGCAGAAAACGGGAGCGTAGTGGCCTGCGCCATGGTGTATCTCCTTCATGTGGCAGGGGTTTAGGCGCTCTCGACAAGAGCGCGAAAGGTCATGCGGGCACGGGTCAGCAGACCATCGCCGCCGTCGCCGATGTTCGTGTCACGGTGCCCGATTTCGGTCAGGGCATATGGCTCATCCAATGCCAACGGTACGAGGCTGAGAGCTGCGCGCACGGCGCTGGCTGCCCGGGATGCCTCAACCTTGCCGACGGCGTTCGACCAGACATCGAGGTCAATGAAGACCTCGTGCCCATCGATGCATTCCGCCCCATCGTCCACCGCCTGAATGTTACGGATATTGACGTACGGTAGACTCGCACCAGCAGGCACACGGTCATAGACGCGACCCTCTATGATTGCCGACAGGGCGGCGTCTCCTTTGAGCTTGCCGACGATAGCCTTCTGCAGTGCGGCTTCAATGCTCATGATGAGGCGGCCTCTTTGGCGGCTTTCTTGGTGGCGCGGGTGATGCGCGACTTGACCCGGCGCCGCAAGGCGCGCACGGGCGGGTAGAAGTACGGTTGCGGGCGGGTGCCGGGATGCTGTGTCCCGGCGAATTTGCCCTTGTTCTCGTGCGGAGCGGTGCCAAACTCCACAAGCCGGGCGTACCAGGCCTCGGCATTGCCAGCGACGATGTGCACCGTCAGGTCAGGGTCGCCCTCGCCTGTCGTGCCGACGCCGCGCACGTTCGCGTTCTCGGGCGTATAGCTGCCCCTTACCGCCTGGATCGAGCGCGCAAGTGCCCCGCTGTCTTTCGGCGCGAGGCGCTTTTGCATAGCGACGATTTCATCAGCGCCTTGCCGGATTGCGGGACCGACGTGATCCCTCACCTTCTGCGGCAGGGCTGCCAGCTTCCGCAGAAGCTTCTCGCGGTTCCGAACCTTCGCCATCGATCAACTCCACGGCGCCGACTGCACGAGCGGCTTCGTATTCGGCCTCGGGAATTTTCACCTCGTCCCCTTCCTTACGAGCGACGACAACGGAGGCGCGGGGGCGGTAGTCGAACCGCTTCGTGTAGCGAACGTGCTTCATGTCGGCGCTCCTAGGGTGCATGTGAGGACGTTCCACATCCGCTTTCCATCAGGGTCCCGGATGTCGTGAATATTGTAGATCTCGGCGGGCTTACGGGCGTTCACGGCGCGCCATTCCGGCGCGATCTGCCCAGTCTGAGACGACCACCGGACGGTGATCTCGACCGGGCGCACGCCCTCAAGCCGCTGGGCCAGCACCTCCTCGCGACCACGAGCCGGGGCGATGTTCGCGGCGACGGTGAATTGATCCGTCCAGGGGCCGGAAACCTCGTTGCCATACCCATCGTCCACAACGGAACGGGCTTGGAAGGTCACACGGTCGCGAAGTTCACCGGATCGAGGCATGTGTTATCCGAAAGCAAACGGGGCTGGAGCAAAGCAGAACGGAAAATTTACCGAATTACAGCCCACAATGCCTTCTCACGACACTGAAGGGGCTCCTAATGTTTGAAATCTCACGTTTCGTACTTGCCGTAGGCATTTGTGGTCTTGCCACAGTAGTTGGTACTGGCGCACGGGCGGAGGATCCCCCGAACTTAGTCGGCACCTGGAAGGGATCGACCCAGGCTGTCTATGTTGGCTCAAATCCGTACCGAGTAGCTGAGAAGACCGGCCCCAATTTCTCGACCAACCAGATCGAGTTCACGTATTCGATCACGGAGCAGAAGGCGAATCTGTTCGCCGGGACATTATCTGCTGGGAAATTCTCAGAGACGCTCATCGGAGCGATCAGCCCTGACAACCGCAGCGGCGTCATGTCAGACGACGATGGACAGTACACTCTCTCAATCCGCGATGCGAACACGATTGATGTCTGCTATCAGCACAGCTTCCCCACCAGTCGTGTGGCGGCATGCTGGACGCTGAAGCGTACAGCCAGCTAACTTCCGCTCAATCGGCATACGACGCGGATATGCTTTAAGTCGGCAGGCTCCGAATTTACTTACAAGTAACTGTCTAGCCTGCCGGCGGAGAATCATGTATTAACACTGCCCCGCGAAAAATTCCGCGACTTCACAGCCACAGCCAGAGGAGGCGCTTCATGTCCGAACGACTTTGCATGCGATCGCGCTCAATCCTCATTGAAACTCTTGCTGCTGTAGGCTGCTATGAAACCGACTGTGTTCCCCCTGCCCTTTGTAGGGTTCGCATTTCGCTTTGAGTTCGTCCGCATACCGCGGAAACCGGCGAACGATCAAAAGCCACCCGTACTGACATTCGAGTTCATCGAGTCGATGCGGCGGCAGTTCAATGCACATGTGCTGCGAGATATCGGCATCGACAGGAGCCGGATGGACTGATGGTCCGGCTGCTCTGGATCTCACCCATGTGGATTGACAGTTGGCTCTCACTTGCTAGTGAGCGTGTGCGGTGTTGCAACCGGCATCGCACACGCCCCGGCTGAGATGTCCTGCACGGCTGATCAGCTGGGGCGTTATCGTTTCAACGAACTTGAGTCAGGCAATGGCTGGATCTCGGAACCGAGCAAGAAGCCGTGCGACCGGTCCGTTAGACGCGAGATAGTCGCCACCCCCAGCACCGGTGCGGTCGTCCCAAAGTGCCGTCAGCACCAACAGGATCGCAGCTTGGACAGGCTTCGGAACCGTCGTCTCAGTCCACCCGTGCTGAGGCTTCTTCAGATAATCGACCACGATCTCGCTGGCCTGCTCCATTTTCATCCGCAGGTCGACGTCCTGATCGTCATAGTCGATGCGAAGCTGCTGCTTGGCCTGTTCGATGGTGATGAGAGCCATGTCAGACCGCCTCTACTGGGATGCCGACGCGCACTGGCTCGACAGGCTTGGCTTCCTTCACGCCTCCGTCGCGACCGTCCCTGCCCTTCTTCACGGCGAGGCGCATAGCTTCCGTTCGACGCTGTCTTACCCCTGGGTCGGCCCAGGTCCGCAAGGCGATATCACGACGAGTTGCCCTGTAGGACTCATGCTGCTTGACTTCCGCAAGCCGCGCAGTGCGGAAGCGCAGACGCGCCTCATCTCGAAGGTCGAGCCATTGGCCCCCAATCTTAATTTCGCGATCAACCCCATCCGCCGCTGAACTCCGCACGCGCAACCTTGATTTCGTTGGCACTAACGAAAAATCGCAAGCTTGAAACCCAAAGCCAGCTCGAGCGCAGATTTCGCGGCCTATTTCGCCGGGATCGTCCAACGATCGCGCGTAAACACCGAAACTGATGCAATGAAGACGACCTTCATGGCATAACGTGGCCAGATGGCGAGCCACTATCGTGCGCCCGATGTGAGGGAATGCAGATCTCACATCTTCTGAAAAAACTACCGTCCCAGATTGGGCGGCTACCCAATCCCGAACGTCGTCTACAACAAAACGCATCGTCTGCTTCTTTTCTGCCCACACTCGTTTGGCGCCTCGGGCGCAGCGCTCGCGATAATCGCTGTCAGTTTGATGTTTTAGCTTGATCGCAGCGCTCAGGGATGCCCGAGCGCGGGCTGCATATTCCGTTTGCGCCCAACGAGCCTTGCTCTTTTCTGACATGCGCTCCCGCCCGTCTTCGCTCAGCACAACGCCCTCGCCTCCTGGCGTGATGTTGGTGAGATCAGCACCGGCCGCCCAATCCTCGCCGGGTGCGACTTTCGCCAAGATTGTCATCTTCGGCGTCTGCCCTTGAGCTAACAGTGATCGGATCCAGTTTGCCGAGTGGTGGTTTTCGATCCCGCTGCGCGCACGGTTGATATGGGCACGTAGCCGAACTCTTGGCCTGTCTGCTTTGCCAATGTAGCGTACATCGCCAGTTACAGGGCATTCAAGCGCATAGATATACGTCATATTGCGCAAACTCTACAAAAGCTTAACCTACTTTGACAGGCTTTTTCTCAGGTTCGGCCTTCATTACCCCATCGCGACCGTCGCGGCCCTTCTTGACGCTCAGCCGCCAGCCGTCACCTATCCCTGGCTTCTCGGTTGTTTCTTTTTGAGCGATCCAATAGCTACCTCCGAACGTAGTTCCGTCCCCAGGCAGGTAGCTCTCGCCTTCCTTGAATACGCCTCGATCAATGACCACTGAGAACCTGTGGCGGAACTCTTTCACGTCATCACCGCGCGAATAGCGGCGGATGATCGTGCGGCCATCATCGGCCAGTTCTTCGGTCAGATCTTCAAAGCCAAAGCCGTCGCGCCCATCCTTGCCAGGCGCCCCGTCTTTGCCGACGACTTGACCGAGTTTCTTAGCCTCGCCGTTGCTGTTTGTTAGGATGAGTTTGCCATCTCGATCAATGAAGGAGTCGGCAATGCCGATGCCATCCTTGCCATCTTTCCCATCCTTGCCGTCTTTCGGCACGGGGATGGCGGCCACTGCTTTCTCGACAGCCTCCGAGACCAACCGCTGCACTTCGGCAGGGTCGACGCTCTCTCCATCCTTGCCCGGTTCGCCATCCTTGGGCGTGGGGATCTCCTTGATGCGCTTCTCGACCTCGGAGGCGATCAGCGGGGCTACATCCTCAGCCGTGACGCTCTTACCGTCCTGCGGCGCCGGAAGGGCAGCAACCGCCTTCTGGACCTCTTCTGTCACCATGGCCGGGATATCAGGCAGTTGCGGCAGTTCGATTGCTTCAATGGCCGCCTTGAGCCCTGTGACCTCCTCCGCGATGATCTGGCGAACCTCGCCTAGGTCTGCATCCTTGCCATCCCGCGGTGCAGGCAGCGCGTTGAAGCGCTTTTCCAGCACGTCCATGCGGACGGTGATCGAAGCCATCGCCTTCTCCATATATGCGCGAATAGCGGGCGCGATGCCTTCCATCAGCGCGTCGATGTCGGCGTGCTTCATTCGTTAATCTCTAGAAGAGGGGTTGCGGGTCTAGACGTACCCGAGATCCTCGGGCATCCGGTTCTTTTTCCGAATGTTCTCTGTCTTGGTCAGTATCTGGAGGTTAGCCTCACAGTGGAGGCCACAAACCGTCGCGCCTTGCAGAGGATAGATATGATCTACCTCATGCGGAATTCCTGTTTCTGCCGTGAGGCGTGCTGCCTCAGCATAAATCGCCCGAATAGCCTGCTGGTTTGCCCATGGAGGAGTCGCTTGCAACTTCGCGGCATTCCGCTTTGCAATTAATGCATTCACAACGTGCTTATTCGCTCGCGCCCACTCGGCATAACTTGCTGCACGGTGCTCACGATTTTGCTCATACCACTCCTGCCAATACTCAGCTCGCTCTTCTCGGTTTTCAGAGTACCATTGCTTGAAGGCGCCCGGGTTTTTGCGGCGCCAAGCCCCGGTGTGTTCGTTAACACATTCGATGCACTTATACGCGAGCCCATCTGGAGAGGCGCGACGTACGTGGAACGCGGATGTCGCCTTGATCTGGCTACAGGCACTACACTTTTTCAGGCCCTGGCTCCGAAGCTCTTCAGCTTCCCGGCGAGAGGCAAGAATTCCAGGCTTCCTGGCTTCCGCCCTACAGTCCTTACACTGAGCCATTACCCCCTGCCCTCCCCGAGGAGTGCGTCCACCACGTGGCTTTCTCGCCTTGTGAAAGTCTGAGGTTGGCTTCTCGAGCCCGCAATCAGTGCACCGTTTCAGCATCGACAGTGAGCATCTTTGTTAACGATGCAAAAGCGTAGTTCGGAATGTGCTTTTCATCAACAGAATCAAGCTCTTCACTCACATCTTTCTCCGGTGAACCGCCCGAGCGGCTCGCCCAAGGATCATCAAGAGCATCGCGCTTCGCGAGAGCTTCCAGGCTAAAATTTTGCTCTTGCAAATACGGGCTATTGCCCCCTGGGACGGGCTTCAGATCAAGTCGCCTGCGGGCCTCGTTCGGGGCCTTAATGCCGGCACCCACGGCCTCCTTCTCGGCATTGATCAGGGCCGTCGTGTCCATCCGGAGCAGGTTGTCGACGTCGAACTCCGTGCCGATGTTCTCTCCCATGCCAAGGCCTTCATCGAGGCAGAGCTCAGCGGCCTCGATCAGGACTTGCAGGCACTGCGAGTAGTACTCGATGTTGAGGGCCTGAACGTTGTTGTAGGTCGGCATCTGGCCGACACCGATCTTGTACGGTGGGACATGGTAGGTCGAGCAGACCACTTCAGCCGACCATTTCAGCTGCTCGATGAGCTGCGAATCGACGGCCTTGGCCCTCATGGCCTCGTACTTCAGGCCATCGCCCAGGACCGCCACCTTGCCCGAGTTCTTGCCAGAGTAGTTGCTTTCCCAGTGCTCCTTGAGCCGCTTGGCCGTCTCGTCGCTGATCGCGCCGGGAGCGGTCAAGATACCGCTCGGCTGCGCTCCATTCTGGAAGAAGAGCGTGCTGTCGTTCTGGATCGCGAGGCCATGCGTAGCTGCCAGCCCACCCGCAAAGATGGGTGAGAGGCCAACGAGCGGGTGAAAAAAGCAGTTGAACCGATCATGGATGACCTCGCGGGCCGGCACCGTGACGCTGGCGGGCAGCCCTGCAAGGTTATCCGTCTTAAGTTCATAGAAGACGCTGCCGTCGTCAGACACCAACGGCGTGACGAGAGTCCAATCCAGCACATAGAGCGCTTTGACCACGCCGCGCCCGTCACGCTGCTTGAGGATCAGGGCATTGCCCCGCTGAAGCTTCGACAGGATCCAGCCTTCCATGAACTGGATGCGGTTCTGGAAGTGATTCGGCCTGCGCAGAACCGGCGAATATGCGGGGTTCGTTACCTCCGACCAGATCCCGTTCTCGTCCTTCTGGACAAGCTTGATGCGCAGCTTGGAGATGTCCGACGCGATCAGCGTCCGACAGGCAAAATCGGCGTGGTTCGACAGAACGGAGTCGTAGCGGACTTCGACGTTCTGCTGCCAGGCGCCGGCGAAGGGCTCGAAAATGCGATACCACCCGCCGCGGCCTTGGCCCACAGGCGAAAATGCTTTTTCGTCCGTACCCTTGGCGCGGGAGATGTTCAGCCCAAAAAGGCGCATGGATCAGCCCTTCGCTTCAGCGATTTTGGCTTTTAGTGTCTCGGTATCCCAGCCGTGGTAGGGCCGCTTGCCGACGACATCCTGATACTGCTCGCGCAGAACCTTCAGTTCATTTTCCGGGTCAAGGGGCCGGTGGGCCTGCATGTCGCGACGCCTATACCCTAGTTTCCCAAGAATTCGGGCATAACGGGGATCCTGAGCGCGAAGAGCGCGGTCCATATAGCTCTGGGATTTCATTAAGGCCTCCTACGAGAAGACCGGCCGTGAGTGGTCGCGGCCGGCCATGAGGTTCAGGCTAATGATCAGGGCGTGGCAGGAGCCTCGGGGGCTGGAGCGCCCCAAGTTGCGCCGGTCAGGATCGCGACCGCAGAGGGACGGCGACGAGCCCAGTTGATGAACCGCTCGACGCGGAACGCCACTGAGTTAGTCTGGAACATCGACACGAGCGACGTGGCGCCGGTCGGCGTGCTCGAGTCATGCGCCGGGTTGTCGGCCATCTCGAGCGAGGCCTCGCGGGACATATCCACCTGAATGCCGCCTTCGTCAGCCAGGTAGATATCGCCGGCATTGGCCAGGACGACGGTGCCTGCGGGGATGTAGTCCGAGACGATCACCGGCATCTGGTTGAACGTGCCGCCCATCATGGAGATGCCCGGGAATTCCGGCTGGCCAAGCGGGTTGACCATCATCGACAGCGCAAGGGCGGTCGTGGAGCCCATGACCCAGACGCCTGTCGTCGGGGCGTTGTTCGCGGCGATGAAGGTTGCCATCAGCGCGCGGATGTCGGCGCGGATCGCACCGGCATCACCACCAGACGAGGCGACCGGGGTCAGGCCGTTGGTGATCGAGGCGGGAGAGACGCCAGCGACGGCGGCCTTGGCTGGGTTGATGAAGTCGATGTCCAGGCGAGCAGCGATAGCCGCGGCCAGGTTGTCGCGAAGCAGGGCCTCGGCGGTCGGGTTCGACCGGCGCAGAAGCTCTTCCGTGACAACGGCGATGTTCGCCACCTTGAAGATCTCAAGGATGTTGCGCTCATAGCCGAACCGGGTCAGAGGCTTCGCCCTGCCTTCGCCCACCCAATAGCCCTCGCCACCTTCGGTCTGACCGACGAGCGGCACATTGAAGGGCACGTTCCGGAGACCCGGGACGCCGTTCTGACCGAACCGGCCGAGGATAGTGCGCGGGCGCAGGAACTCGACGAAATCGGCGATAACGTCAGTGCCTTCGCCGACGAGCGGAGCCGCCCAGTTGCCGTCCTGAGTGGTGCCGGCAGGAACCGCCGCCTTAACGACGAGACCGTAGATGGACGAGTTCTCGCCATACAGTTCCTTCGCCACGGTGCGGACGCTCTCACCGTCCAGTTTCGCGATAGCTTTTACCTTCGCCAGACGCGCGAAACCGATACCCTTGTCGAGCTTCTCGACGGGCTGGACCTGAATGCGGGAGCGGGCGGCCGTGCCCTCTTCGGACTTCTGGCCGGCCACCGGCTTGGCGGAGGCGGCCTGGGCCTTCTCCAAAGCGCGGAGGCGCTTCAGATCGCCGTCGATCGCAGCGACCTCGCCCTCGAGCGTGTCGAACTCCTCCTGCTCGGCCTGATCTGTCGAACGGCCCTCGTCAATGGACTTCTGCATAACTTCAGCCATGCGCGCGGACTTGGCCTGCCGAGAGGCCTCCAGAGCCGCGATCTGTTCTGCGATAGTCTTCATTCCGGTGCCCTCCTTCGGGCGCAAGTTGACGGTTTTGACGGATTTTCCGGAAGCGCCCGGACGGACAGGCCGATCAGTTGCCTTTGGCTCCTTGCCGGTCGCGGCGAGCAGTGGGCGGTCAATCGACTTGATGGTGGAG
The DNA here is from genome assembly GCF_042650665.1 of Microvirga sp. GCM10011540. Lineage (NCBI taxonomy): Bacteria > Pseudomonadati > Pseudomonadota > Alphaproteobacteria > Hyphomicrobiales > Methylobacteriaceae > Microvirga > Microvirga sp. GCM10011540. The sequence goes on from NZ_JBHSBQ010000031.1 coordinate 29,790, forward strand.
ATCACCGCGTCGGCATTGGCGGGCACGGAGACGAGGGACAGCTCAAGAACCTCGCTCTTGTTGAAGCGAATGCCGCCTTCATCGAGGAACGAGTACTCCAGGGCACGGAAGCCGATGGAGACGGCACGGACGAGCCCAGCCTTGACCTCACCCCAGGCGGTTTCTACGCGGTCGCGCAGCGGGCCCGGTTCCTCGATCATGGGCAGGCGAGCCTCAAAAGTGATACCGTCCTTGGTAGGTCTATCGAAAATGACGGCGCCAACAGGCTTGTCGTGGTCGTGCTGATGCAGCAGTGGCATCGGGTTCTTGAACTGGACGCCAAGAGGCTCAACGATGTCCCCTACCCGGTCAGGGTTGGGTGTCGTCGCCACGCCGCGGATAATACGCTGTTCCTCCTCGACCGCCTTGACGGTCAGGATTGAATACATGCGGTTCATTCTTGGGTTCCTTCTCAGCCCAGGATGAGCATCTGGTACTCAGGCTTGCGCTCGTCCGTGCGGTCACGGGACTTGAGGCCCAGCGCCATCGTCAGCGCCACGGCGCCGTCAATACGGAACCGGGCTTTGGTCTTGTCGATCTTGCGCCCACCGGCTGGGTCAGTGACCGCGACTGCGTTCGCCATATTCCAGTTCAGTACCGGGTTGTTGCCGTGGATCAGCTTTCGGTCGATGACCGCGAGCTCCATTGCGTCGATGGCCGGCGTCATGTCCCTGAAACCCTGCCCCCAAGGAATGATCCGGAGCCCATCGCCCTTCTCTCCGTCCTTTTGCGAGGCGAAGTCGATGCGATCGAACTCCTTGATGAGGTCGTCTATCCGCCAGCGGTCGTAGGCCATACCAAGGACGCGATAGCGCCCGTAGAGGTCTGCGATGTGTCGGGCGATGACCTCCTTGTCGATCGAGCGGCCCGGGGTCGCCAGAAGGTGCCCCTGCTTGTGCCACTCGACGTAACGATAGTTCCCCGACCCGAAATCCCGGTTCGAGTGCTCCTTCAGAAAGGCCTCGGGCTTCCAGAGGAACGGCTTGATGCGGCTCGGATCGTCCGCACTGACCATCACGAGAGCGGTCAGGTCGTTGATCGAGGACAGGTCCAGGCCGAGATAGACCGCCTCGCCCTCCTCAATCTCGGCATCCCCCTTGCAGGCCATCCATTCGGCCCGGGAGATCAGCGAGGCCACCGGCGCCACGCGCTGGTTCAGATAGAGGTTACGGAACTTCGGCTCCTCGGCCGGCATGCGCTTTGCCTTCGCCGCGATAGCCGCCAAGTCCTCGAAGGACCGGAAGTCGTAGAGCGCCGGGTTAGCCTTCTCCCAGCACTTCGGATCGAAAATGTCCTCCTGCTCCTTGGGAACAGCGTAGAGATGGCAGACAATAGTCGGGTCTTTGGCACCCAAGCCGTCGTCAATGAGCTTCGACAGGATGTGCTCCGGGTCGTTGCTCTGCGTCGAGATCGTTACGAAGAGCGGCTCCGCGCGAGCACCCATCGAAGTATCAAGAACGTCATAAAGTTCGCGGTCTTTCGCTTGAGCCAGCTCATCGAAGATCACAAAGCTCGGGTTCAAACCGTGCTTCGTCCCTGCCTCTGCCGAAATGGCCTTGTAGAACGAGCCGTTGCTGAAGCAGGCAATGTGCTTAGTGGAGTCGACCACCTTCAGAAGCGCCTGTAGTTCCGGATCCGCTCGCACTATCTGGGCGGCGACCTTGAACACCTGCGCTGCCTGCTCCCTGTCATTGGCTGCCGAGTAGATTTCTCCGTTCGGGATGGCCTCGGGACCAACCAGATGGGCGAGCACCAAGGCCGCGATCAACGCCGTCTTGCCGTTCTTGCGCGCGATCGACAGAATGGCTCTGCGGACGATCCTACGGCCAGACGACCGATTGTGCGGCTCGTATATGTCGCGAATGAACTTCTTCTGCCATTCGCGGAGATTGAACGACCCGCCCTGCCCTTCACCAGAAGGCACCGTCAGGCATTCGATGAAGTCGATTACTTTTTGCGCCCGCCCTGGATCGCGATGAGGCCCTCGAACTTGGACTTTGGCTTTTCGTGCTCGACCTTGAGACCGACGCGGGCTGCCGGACTTAGACCGAGCCGGTCGCCGAGCGAAGCCATCGTCATAGCCTGCTTGTTCAGGATGGACACCCATGGATTTTGATATGCCGCGCCGGACTGCCCGACGCTGATATGGCCTTCCGTCTCCAGCGCCTCGACTGCCAGCTTGTGCAGCGCGTATGCCTGGCAGAATGCCGAGAGGATCGGAGCGTCAGCCTGCGAGTAGAAACCGGGGGGCATCGATCCGACGATGGTGTCCCAAGCGGCCGAGGCGACATGATCGAGATGATCCGGCTTCTCTGCCTCGCCGACCGTGCGAACTACTGGCTTTTCGGGCCTGTGACCCGGATTGCCTGCCAATTTGACGAGATCCGGGTGCGTCGGCTTCGGGCCACGCTTACCCATATAAACCCCCTATACTAAAACCTGCGGGATTTCGCGTTCGACTTGGGGCGCCGGTCCCGATCTGGAGTCTGCTAGACATTTTACCTCCCCCCCGTTTTGATGGATTTGGCATGACTGGAGAGGAAACTCATGGATAAGGAAGAGATTAAGGGGCTTATCCTTACCACCTACGGGCGCGTGTACCCTCATTGGAATGACGTGATCATCCGCGATAATGCTATTGTGCCCTACAGTACCGGATGGATGGCTGTCGTCCGTCGGACCAAGGAGGGTGGATCTACCGCAGAAGAACTCTGCTATGTCTACCCTGATAAGACGGTGCGGGTTTTTGACACGACGACAGAGCTAGCGAACTTCCTGTCAATGCACGCCCAAATTCCGCTGCTTGAACGGATCACTGCAAAACCAGTCGTAGCAGCCGGAGTTTTCGTCGTGCTCCTAATCGGGCTGTTGCTTGCTGCCTTTACGATCGAGAGCGAGGGATCCCAGGTTATGGCGTCTTTGACGGGGCTGGCTGGAGTTGCTGGCGGCTATTTCTTTGGCTCAAGTGGGAAAGCATCATAAGGGCCACCCGTCCTCTCCCAAAGTTTGATAGCGCCCTCGTTCCCTGCCCAAGCACTAGCCTTAAGATCGCTATGCGTTGACACTTGAACGATTTCCCTGTGGACTTCGGAAACGTCAATCGGCGAAGCCTAAGTAACCTTTGTCTGGGGGGACGATGACCTACGAAGCAGTGAGCTGGCTCCTCTTAGGCGCCTACGCAATCCATATCCTCGAGGAGTTTGCACTAGATTGGCGAGGCTGGGCGCAGTCTGTCCTCAAGTTGCCCGTTGACTGGCCTACGTTCTACGTGACGAACTCGGGAGTCGTGGTGCTCGGCTTTGTGGCGGCGCAGACGGCTAACACACTTCCAGTCTTCGGACTAAGTTTCGCTGCACTGATGCTAATCAATGCTACCTTCTTTCACGTCCTACCGTTCATCGTGTTTCGGGGACGTTTCTCGCCAGGTTTGATTACGGCGGTTGTCCTCTTCTATCCTGCCGCTGCTCTTGCGTACATTGTGGCCGCCGACGCTAGGTTGATCAGTGGAGGAATGGTGGCGACGTCTTTGGTGATCGGTGCGGTCCTGATGGCCTACCCTATCGTCCTCCTCCACCTCAAAGGCCGACCTTACTTCAAGCAGTCATAGCGGCCAGCCATCTTCACCAACTGCCTGAAACCTGCCTCGCTCCTCTTGCTGCTTGCCCCTGTCATGGTGTGGCTTGCAGAGAGGCTGCCAGTTGTTCTCGGTGTCCCAGAAGAGAGCAGTGTCGCCCTTATGCGGGGCGATGTGGTCGACCACGGTAGCCGGGGTTACTCGCCCTTCCCGCTTGCACATGACACACAGGGGATTGCGCATCAGGTAGGTCTTGCGGGCTTTCTCCCAACGAGAGTTGTAGCCTCTCTCTCGGGCAGAGCCTCGCTTGGCGTCATGCTCTCTCTGCCTTGCTCTGAGTTCGGGAGGCTTGGGCATGGCTACCATGAACAAATCGTAATGTTGGGATTAAGCAATCGTTCACCTGGCCAGGCGCTTCTTCATGCCGGAATAACCCAGTATGAGGATTCCCTATGACTTTCGGTAAAGTCGGTTTTGCTGCCCTTGCAGTCGCTGCATTCATTGGTCTGGGCGGTGCTGCATCCCAAGCAGCCCCGTTCTCGCACACCCCTGCTCTCTCGGCGAAGCCAGGTGTTGTTTATGTTCGGCATCGTCCCGGCCATCGGGCCGCTCCTATGCGCCGCGTTTGTAAGTGGGAGACTGAGACGAAGCGGATCCGGGGCAGGATCGTCAGGGAACGTGTTCAGAAGTGCCGGATGGTCCGCCGCTGACGACAGACAGAGGGCTCTTCGGAGCCCTTTTTCTTTATATGCGGTGCCGTCAAACCCATGGCGATCTGCCTGGCTCTGTGGTCTAGGGGCTTGGGCATTCCTTCAGAACAATCGCACCAAACAAGTTATGACTTGGCTACAGTATTTGTTCCGCCGCAAGCATGTTAATGCGTTCCCTCGGCTCAAGCATGGAGGCGCTCATGCGGTGGAGGCGAGGCGACTTGTGGCGTGTTATTGCTGACGTCGTGGCACTTGTTGCGGCCATAGCCGCCATAGCGTTCGTTATGGTGGAGCTAGGAGAAGCTGCTGTTGTAAGCCGGTTCTAGTCTTCAGCGGAAGCAGCTAACCCATCACGCGAGATGCCTCTGCGCTGCAATGATGAGGAACTGATCCCGCAGCATCTCAGAGCGCTGGAGCTCGGTTTGGTTTTCCCTAAGTGTCAGGGTGAGGAAGCGGAGGAGGATGTGCATGGTGTGTTCGTTCATGCGGCGTCCCGCGGACTTGCATATGCCCTACTACTCGTCCCAAGTGTCGTTCTTGGAGGAACCAACCGATGCGATTTGGGATCGGCGATGCGGTGCGCCTTAAGGCCCATCCAGCACAGAGCATGAGGGTTATCGAGGTTGCGGATGACTGGGTTATCTGCCGGTGGTTCGATAAGGCGGCCGTTCAAGAAGGGGCATTCTCTGCCGATGATCTGGAGAGCATCCCGGACGGCAATGACTAAATGGTGCCTTGTCTCAGCTACCGCGCCCACCATCGGGCAAGATAAACCTGTCAAAGAGCGAGCAATCGTGTAAACTGGCTCAACCAGCAGTTCCTTAGTCGGCTGCTGCCCTTTTGGGCGCATTGTGTGTCTCGAAGCTTACCTGGCTTTGGGAGACCCGCAATGCCAACCGAAATGCCTCCAGGACGTGAGCCCGCCCAATCAATTGCAGTACCACCGCCTGAATGGCTTCCGAAAGTCTTGAACTGGATGGCCGTTTTTGTAGGCCTCGGCTTATGCTTCTGGGCGCTCAACTATGGTGTGATAGCGACAAGCTACTCGAATAGTCCGAGTAGCTCGGGATCCTACAGCACCCACGAGTGACCCGCTGGGAAAGTCAACGACCTCAGGGAGGGCAGCTATGTTCGGAGATACGAAATCAAAGAGTAAGCACCCTTGGCTTGCGGCCATAGGCATTACAGGCATCGGTATACTCGGTCTCCTCATAATGTGGGGTCTTAGCTTCGGATAAGGCCTAGTCTCTCCGCGATGCTCTCCTCGACATACAGGTGAGGAGAGACTTCGACCATGAGACAGCCGTCGTCTCGGCGATATGTCTTGCGGGATTTGCGGGGCATTCGGGCATGAAAAAGCCCGCCGGGCAGAGCCACACAGCGGGTTGTACCAATGCTAACGCAAGACACGCGGTGGCAAATTTGTCACACACGGCCTTGCTCTGTGAATATATAACTAGCGCAGTAGCACCTCAGTTGCAAGAGTCTGGACAGGGTTATTCGCGAAACTCGCAGCTCTATTCACCGTCTGGCAGTTCGATCACCTGATGAAGATTTATCACTCGGTATGCCACCGGGCGTCCATTCCGGCGCTCAACATTAACGTCCACGACGAAGCCTAACTTGAAGACGTTCTCGTCTTGAAAAGCTTGCTTGATACTCCGCTGGGCCATGTCTGAGGCATAGATGACAGGAAGAGGCTTAGTGCTGATCTTTTCGATCACTGCTGCCTCGCCGGTTCTCTTGCCCGTACCAGAGACGGACTTCGCCGGGCGCTCGAACAGCAATAGCACGCGCGGCTCATCCACACCTTCCTTGGTATCAAGAGAACGTCTCTGGTCCTCAATCGTTTGAACCGCTGACCGGGCCTCTTGAGAGGTAAAACTCGCGATCAGCTCTCGTTTTTCACCGTCCTCTCTGAGCACGATAGTTTCGAGCTTCGCACTGCCAGTAGGATCGGTCGCTACGGCGGTGATCGCATTGGTTACATGGTCCAACTGGGATTTGGTTGCTTTGTCCATCCATTGGCCGGTTACAAAACCTCGGACACGTTTACTGAACAGTGCGCCAAAGCCGAGAACAACTAGAACATTGTCCATATAGCCGACCATGTCCGGTATGGTCGGAACGAGGTCAGCAATGATCGACCCTCTGCGAACCTCGCGGACATAGAGGTTCGCAGTTCCTCGCATCTCCGGATGCTCAGCCTTGAGGAAATCATCGAACATGCCAGAGAGGCCCGCAAATACCTTTGCGAACTCTTCAATCTCGACCGGTTCTTTGAGGTCCAGGGTCAGTGATAGGTAAGCGCGGCTCTTTTTCACAGCTTGAGAATAACTATCCCGCATCGCTTGTCACCTCCCTGGCTGAAGATTGGTGAACGCGGAATATAGCACCGCATCTGGCCTCATTCTGCCGCCTCCAGAAGATCCACCTCATCCAGTTTCAGCTTCGCCTTCGTCACACCTCCTAGGAACTCCAGGAGCACCTCAATGCGGCCTCCGGACTGAACTCGCTGCACGATCGCCTGTAGCCCTGTCATAGGGCCGGTAAGCAGGCTCACACGAGCGCCGGGTCGGCACTTGGCACGGAGAGCCTTCTTTCGGGCCTTCTCCTCCTCAGCCTTCTTGATGTGATCGAAGTCGCCGGCGACCTCCCTCTCACGCAGACGAGACAGGGGCCGCGGGAAGGAGGTCTCTCCGTCCTTGGCCTTCGCGGCCTGGACGACCAAAGGCGAGCCGTCGTTCCGGACGAGGCTCTCGACTCCGTCGACACCCCGCAGCTTGTAGAAGTCCTGCCCCTCTTTCTCGCCGTAGCCTTTGAGCCCGACAAAGAGGTATCGAGGCAGGAGCGGGTTCTCGGTCTCGACCAGCTTCCGGGACCGCTCAATGTATTTGCGCTCTACCGGGAGATAGGTCTGGTACCCGGCACGCCTGAGGCCGAGCTGCGCCCTCCTCTCGCACTTGGGATTGCAGACGACCACGAACCAGGTCAGGCCCTCGAAGGTCTCCGGAGGGGTGTGGTCGATGATCCTTGCCCTGGCGTAGTGGACCGGGCCGGGATTGGCAGACAGCTGCAGGCGGTGGAGTTCGTTGGTCATGCTGCGACCTTCCATTCCATGCGGGCAAGAGCCTTGTTGATGGCGCTGGACGTGACGCCGAGCCTGCGGGCGATCTCCCGTTGGCTGAGCCCCTGCCCTACGAGGAGCAGGATTTCCTCGCTGCGGTCTTCCAGGAACACCCGCTTGGTCGGCTTGATGTCCCTTGTGAGGTGGCGGACCCGGTCGACAGGAACGCCATAGCGGGCGGCGATCTCGGCAGGCATGAAGCCCTTGGAGCGGTCCTGACGGATGGCCTCGATGAGCTTGATGGTGACTTTGGTGCTCATGCTGCGGCCTTCCCGAAACCATGGGCTGCCAGAACGTGGGCAGGAATCGAGCATCCGGGAAAATCAGGCGGCAGGCTCCACTTGCCGTAGGACCAGAGGCCCGTCCGCTTCCAGCGTTCGATGATCTGGCCCCAGGCCTCGTCGGTGAAGCCGTTCTGGTCCTTCCTGTCGGTCGGCCGCTTCTCGCGCTCGACGGCGGCCATGATCTGGGGGGTCACGTTCTCCCACTTGAACAGCTTCCGGCCTCCGGCATGGGCGAGGCGGGCTTCCTCGTGGATCGTGGGAAGGATGTGCTTCTCGAAATCGGCTCCGGCTTCCAGGCAGGCGAAGATCGGCCTGAGATCCATCGAGATCCTGATGGGCCAATCCACACCAGGAGGCAGCTCGGCAAGCATGCGGGCTTGCATGTTCTCGGGCAGGCGCATGCCCGCGCGCTCTTCCGAAGGAAGTATAGGTGTAGGTGTAGGTGCTTTCGGTTTGCTTTCTTCCTGAGAACCTTTTGCTTTTACCGCTTCTTGATAATTCAATGACTTAGGACGACCACCGAGCTTACCGGCGTCGCGCCTCTTCTCAATTTTTTCTTCAACGAATTGACGTTCGCGGGAAAGACGAGACTGCAGCCAGCGGCCGTCTTTGAGGCTCCAGAATGCCATTACAGTCACCTTAAGAGCCGCCCATTTCTTTGGGGTCAGGCCCAGCATGCGCGCCAGCTTCACGTCATCATCCGGAAGGGAGCAATCAGGCGAACGCCAAGCGAACATGAGCAGCCGGAGATAGGCTCCATGCTCTTCGTTCGTCAGATGGGCCGTGTCGGCGATATAGGCGTCGGTAAAGAGAGGCAGGGAAGGATACTGGCTCATGATCAATACTCGGTCAGTTCGCTGATGGCGTTGCAATTGATGGCGCAGAAGAGGCGAGCGCGGCCCGTTGGCCCCTGGCGCTGCTTCAGGATTTCGACCTCAAGCACGTTCTCGCTGGCTTCCAGCCGAGCGCATTCTTCTTCGGTGAGCTTGGTCTTGTGCTCGAGATAGTAGGCCTCGCGGTAGAGGCCGATCACCATGTCGGCATCCTGCTCGATAGATCCGGAGTCCCTGAGATCCGATAGGACAGGCCGCTTGTCCTCTCGCTTCTCTGACTCGCGGGAGAGCTGCGAGAGCACGACCACGGCGACACCGAGCTCCTTGGCGAGAACCTTGATGGCCCCTGTGATCTCGGTGATTTCCTGCACCCGGTTGCCTGAGTACCGTTTCGTGGCCTGGATGAGGCCCAGGTGGTCGATCACGATGACTGAGAGGTGCTGTCCCTTGCGCTCCATCACGGAACGGGTCTGGCGGGCCCGGGCAGCAATCTGGGAGATTGTCAGGCCGGGTTGCTGCTCGATCTCCAGCGGATAGCGGTTAAGGCGCTTCTGAGCCTCATTCAGGGCCCAGAAGTCTTCATCCTTCAGATCCTTGCCCTTGGCGATGTCACGGTAGGAAAGCGGCTGCCGGTCGCGGGGAGAGAACGCCGCGGCGGCCAATGCCCGCTCAGCCAGCTCCTGCGCCACCATCTCAAGAGAGACGAAGTAGACGCCATGGCCCGCCTTCGCGGCATTCAGGGCGATGGCGACACCGAAGGTGGTCTTGCCCATGCCAGGGCGGCCGGCCATGACGATCATTTGGCCGGGGCGCATGCCAAGGGTCATTCTGTCGAGGCTCGGAATGCCATAGGGGGCGCCACGCTCGATGCGCCCCTCCCGGGCGGCCATGGCGGCCTCGATCGCCTGCAGGGAGGCTGCGCCGAGGCTCACGCGCTTAATGCTGTCAGGCATGCCAGAACTGGCGACCTCGTCCAGTTCCTGGATCATGGCCGAGGCGTACTTGGCCGGATTGTCCACGGCGGCGGCAGACATGGCTTTTACGGCGTCCTGCGCCGTCGCCAGAACCTTCCGCATCATTGCGGCGTGACGAATAGCGCGGGCATAATCGGGAGCACTTGTGATGCTTGTCGCGTGGGCATAGAGCGCTGCGAGGTACTCGCCGACCGTTATGCCTCCCAGATCAGCATCGCCGATGGCAATGCGAACCAGGCGCCCGTCGATGGTCTCGCCGGCATCGCGGCGCTCGCACATCTTCGCGTAAATGGCAGCATTCACATCGACATGGAAATCGATGGCATCGACAATGCCACGCACCTTATCGAGCACGTCGGCATTGTGGAGGATTGCACCAAGCAGGCCCTCCTCCGCGGACTGTGCGTGAGGCTGCTCGATGAGATCAGGGGCGGTTCCGACGTGGGCGTTCATCCGATGCGCCTCACCGGAGTGACAACCGAGGCGCTGTCGAGGGATCGGCGCTGCTCAGGGCTCATGAACAGGTCAAGCCAACGGCGCCAGGCCTTGCCGGCCGCGATGCCGTCCTCAACCGCCAAAGTGCGCTCGGCTTGCTGGCGGGCCTCGCAGTAGACCGCCCAGGCGGCGTCGACGCGCCTCTCCTTCTCGGCCTCAAGGTCAATCACATTCCGGGTCATGCGACGCTCCGCTGAGAGGAGCCGCCGTAGGTGCTTTCACGGCGGACAGGTTCATTCAGGAGGTGAAGGCGATCCACACGGCCGGCCATGTAGCCGAGGCAGGAGGCAATGCGGCGCAGGCGCTTGGCTGTGATGCGGTGGGAGCTGGCAGCCTCACGGGAGCCGCCCTCCATCTTCTCGATCACGTCGGCACTCCCCTCGCGCTCGCTGGCGAGCGCTTCCAGGAACAGGGCCTCGGCTTCCATCTGGTCGAAGGCCTGCACGGGATCGGTTGAATAGGGGAAGCGGCTCATCAGAACGTCTCCTCTGTCCAGCCGCCACCGTCCTTCTTGGCGTTTGCCTTCAGGGCGATAAAGCGGAAGGGGTACAGGTCGGCCGCGATCTTGATCTTCACGCGGGCATCGTCCTGCCAGAAGCCTTTGACCTCATGGCATTCCAGAGATCCATCCGAGAGCATCACGGTGTAATCGGGGGTGTAAAAGGTGTTGTCCGCCAGCCGAAGCTTGATGCCTTCGAACTTGTACCAAGCTATCTCGCCTGCCCGCTTCCGAAGCTCGAGGAAGTCGCCATAGGCCTTCTCGGTCTTGTTCATCTGGCCGGTCTTCAGGCGACCGAGGGCAAGGACGGCGGATTTCATTATGCCGCAGCCTTTCCGGTCTTCAGGGTGCGGTAGACCGCCGAGTGAGCGCAGCCGAGACGCGCAGCGATCTGGCGATAGTTTAGGCCCTGCTCCTGGAGGGCCTTGCAGACGTTGAAGGGTATCTTGCGCTTCGGGCCGCGCTTCAGGGGACCGAAGGGAAGCCGGATGCCCTTGGTGTCGCGATGCACGGTGCCAATGCCTGCGATGCCCGACAGAGCGCAGACCTCACGGATGCTGTGCCCCTTGGCTCGGAGAGCCTTGGCGGCAGCCATCTTCTCGGCAGGGAGACGGCGACTCATGCTGCACTCCCGCGGATCGGAATGACGGCCTGGGCGGGCTTGAGATCCTGCCGAAGCTCGGCGAGCTCTTTCTCCTCGGCTGCCGCAGCGGCGTCGATGGCCCGTTGCTCGGCGGGATCGATCTGGCCGTCAGCAAGAGCGTCAGCAATCGTGGAGGAGAGCCGCGCCTGCGCTTGGGTGGTATCGACGAGGTGCTTGATGAGGTTCTCGCCACCGGCCTCGGAAGGCTCACGAGGGACCAGCTTGAACCCGGCCAAGTCGGCGAGGAGCCGAAGCGTCTCAGGCTCACCGCCGCGCCGCACGAGCTCCATGGTGATGTCGAGCAGAACGTCAGCTGGCACGTGGGTGGTGATGTTCTGGTCGGAGATCGAAGAGTAGCGGGAGATTAGGGCCTGCCCTACCCGGGTCTTGCTGGCGGCGACGACGACCCCACCAAGGCGGTCAACGTCTGCGTCGAATGCGGCTTTGAGGGCGGTGTATGGATTCCTAGCATTCATGGAATGTTCGCCTAGCGATATGAGATGAAAGCCGAGCCGTTCAGGCCCATTGTCCCCAGCGTGGAGACGGGGCGATGAGCGGGAAAGACGAGCGCAAGGCGACGGGAGGCGTCACGGACAGAGAGGTGCGCGCTCACATCCTGCGGAAGCTGAAAGAGGCGCTGCCGAAGGGAAGGAAGGCAGAGCGAGCGGAGAAAGACGCGGGCGACCGATGACGGTTGCACATGGTCGCCCGCGCAAGTGCCAACGGCCGACGATAAGAAACCGGTGGGGGAGGAAAAGAATAGAGATACAATCACGCAGTATACCTCCAGATAGCAAGCTACGCTTTACGCGTAACGTGCTTCAATAGAACAGAAAGGCGAGAATGATGCGCGGGGCAAAACATACCGATTACTCTCTAGGCTGCTGCCTGTTCAGCGGAATGCGCAGCAACATGGGCTTCGGTAAGGGTCTTATGATTGATGTTCTTGAGGCCCTTGAGCTTCGCGGCTTGGATAATCCTTGGCCAGTACCGGACCGGGATCGACCGACGACGCTTCATGTCGTGGCCGCGTGCGCCTGGATTCCGATCCCATCCGCAGATCTTGCCGACTTCCGTAGGCCCACCGAGTAGCGCTATGATTTGTTCGACTGTCATCATCATGACCGGAGATTACGCGCTACGCGTAATTAGGTCAAGAGCAAATGCGTAACGGTATGTGGCAACTTCCCGACATGGAATCACCTGCCGCCCGCCTTAAATGGGCCCGCGAACGTGCGGGCTATAAGACCGCCAAGGATGCAGTCACTGCGTTCGGCTGGTCACAGTCCACCTACTATGGCCACGAGAACGGAGACCGCAGCTTCTCCCCCGATACGGCCAAGCGTTACGCGCAGGCATTCAACGTGCCGTGGAGTTGGCTACTCGGCGACGTAGATGAGGGACCACCCGAGGATGCCGCCCGAAAGGAACGGAAGCCTAACACTGAGCCCAACGCCAGCTCGCCAGTTAACGTCAGCCTGATTTCACAAGACCGAGTGCCCGTGTATGGTCTAGCGATTGGTGGCACTGACGGCCGATTTGAGTTTAACGGGCAGATTGTGGATCAAGTTTTCAGACCTCCGGTGTTGGCAAATGTCGCCAACGCTTACGCTGTATTTGTTTCGGGCGACAGCATGGAGCCCCGCTACTTCGCAGGCGAGACGGTATACGTCCACCCGGGCAAACCTGTGAGAAAAGGCCATTTTGTAGTGGTGCAGATCCGAGGCGATGAGGGTCAACCGCCCCACGGATACGTCAAGCAGTTCGTGGCCTGGACACCGAGCCGGCTGGTATTGCGTCAGTACAATCCAGACGAAGAGATGGAATTCGACCGGAATGATGTGATCTCGGTGCACCGGATCGTCTTCTCCGGCGAGACCTGATTCCCACTCTCCGGCTGGCGATTTGCCTTCGTCTGAGTTAACAGCCCCGGCATCAGACCGGGGTTTTTCGCGCCTAGCCTGTGGATTACGTGAACAAAACAGGAACATTTTGTGGCATAAGGGTTTAGTGCTACCATCGGTCTCAGGCGCGTAAATTCTTACGCAATACGCGTTGACACATTACGCAGCACGCGTAATAGTGAGCTCATCACCTCGATAGATGAGCCGCCATGTCCCAGCCCCTCTCCGCTTTTCTCATTGAAGCTGCCCGCGACGGCTTTGCCGCTGTGTTCCTGATCGGGGTTGCGTACCTCGGGTGCGTGGCTCTGGGGGCGTGACGATGGAAACGCCGCTCGACCACCTTGCCGAAAGGGTCGGCTGTATCTGCTTCCCTGGCGATGCCATGTGCGCCTGCCCTGACCATGAGCAGGTTCTACGAGCCTACGCTTACGTGGAGGAACCATCACTCCCGCCGATGAACATGGACCAACGCGCTTGGTGCATTGCTCAGATTGAAAGCGTGGAAGGCCATTCCGCGGATGGTCATGAGCCGCCAACCGACCGCGACCTCGCGAGCCGTGTCCTTGAAGCCTGGGCTGACTTCGCCCGAGACAAGGGGCTGCTCTGATGGTCCGCACCTCGAAATCCCGCCGCCGTTTCATGTCCCGCTTCGAAGCCGACATGGCTACCCGCGATCTTCGCCAAGCCAAGTCCTCCGACGTTTCCGACTTCACCAAGCGCCACATCGAGAAGGCTCTCGCTGACGCTGCAAAGCGTGGAGGACGCCAATGATCTGTGCGGCATTGATGATCGCCTCTGGCTTGGTTGGCGCTGGACTGGGTGTCGGCGGCGCAATCCTCCTCGCCTCTATCGGCAGCCATGCCCACGGTCCTAGCGACGAGACGGTATGGGGTGATGCCTCAACCTACCGTGGGGAGGAGCGCTGAAATGGGCACCGTGCTCCAATTTCCTCGCCGTTCCTCGCTCATCTGCCACGAGGTCACTCAGGCCCAGGCGGATGCAGCGCAATCGGCTCTCTTCGGAATGATGCAGGAATGCGTTCGCTGCTCTGACAGAGGGTGGATCTTCTTCTACCGCGCCAACGGTATTCCCGATGTCCTCCCCTGCCCGTGCGGCGGGACTGATGCCGACCGCATCGACCTCGGTGAGGTGTCGTGATGAAAGCGGCTCCGATCTACCCAGACCGCTTTTATGCCTGGACGCCTCGCAATCGTCGGCAGCGCGCTCTCAAGGCCCGGAAACCCTTCCGCTGCTGCGACTGTGATCGACACTTCCGCACCGAAGACAAGGCGCGCCGCCACTGGATCGATACTCATGTGAGGAGAAAGCAATCATGAGCTTTCGCATCCCCAAGAAGCCCTCGTGCGAATGGAAGACGGAGGCCCTGTTCATGGGCGTCCTCGCCATCATCCTCACCGGCTATCTGCTCTTCGCCTACTGGATCACGCGATGAAGCCGGTCATCAGGCCCCAAGGAGAAGCAGCAATGACCATCCTCAAGACGTTCGGCCAAAGGGCCAAGGAAATCCGGGATCAGGCCCAGGCATTCGCCACGGCAGCCCACTGCGCCGCCATCTACGTAGACGACACGGCAAGCGGCGCCAGCACGGCGGATTACGACCTCCTGCAGGCTGCCAAGTTCCTCGAAGACTCCGCCCGCGATCTGCGCCAGCTCCACGCCCGGATTGAGCAGACTCGCGCTGACCAAACCACCCCCGTTCTCCAAGCCGCCGAGTAGGACGCAATGAACCCGCTGAACGTGGCTCAGATTGAGCGTGAAATCGAAACCCTTATCGCCGCCTACCCGGAGCTCGCCGAGGACGAAACCCTCCGGGCCGATATGATCGCCGGAAGCACCAAGGTAGAGGAAGTACTGTCGTCGCTGGCCGGCCGCATTCTCGACGCCCAGGCGATGGCCACGGCCATTGTGAAGCGGAAGAACGACCTCGACGCCCGCCTCGCTGCCTGCGAGCGCCGGGAGGAAGCTTATCGTTCGCTCTCCCTGCGGATCATGAACGCGGCCAGTCTCCGCAAGATGCCCCTGCCGGAAGCCACTCTTTCGATCCGGGCCGTGCCTCCTGCCGTCATCATCTCCGACGAGGAGCAGATCCCGGCCGAGTTCACCAAGACGAAGGTCTCTCCTGATCGAACGAAGATCAAGGACGCCCTTGCGGCCGGAGCCGAAGTGCCGGGCGCGTACCTGTCGAACGGAAGCGAGTCTCTGTCGGTGAGGACGAAGTGATGAACACGACCGATAAGAAGATTGCCGACACGCTCGCGAAGTTCGGCGAGCCCATGGCCGGGAACGTCTGGCGTGTCCAGGGGACAGCCGTGATCTACCACAAGGCCCTCGAGCGGATTGCTGCTCAGGCAAAGATCACCTTTGACGAACCGAAAATCATTCGTGCCGAGCGCGACGAGGCAATCATCCAAGTGACCGGCCGAATGGGCGATCGGGTCGAGTGGTCCATCGGCGAGGCACTGATCGGCGTAAACTACCGCGTCAGCGGGAAACAGGCTGCCTATGTCTACGCGATGGCTGAGAAGCGGGCGAAGGATCGCGTGATCCTGAAACTGATCGAGCTCTCAGGTGATGTGTATTCCGAAGAGGAGGCAGACGAGTTCAAGGACGCGGCCCCGCGTGGCAGCCGGCAGGCGCAGGAGCAGGATAACACGCCGTCGCTCGCTGACGAGATGATTGGCTTTATCGCATCCCGCCCGTCGCTCGCCCATCTCAACCGCTTTCTGGCCTCCGATCAGTTCAAGGCTGACTTTGCCACCCTGAACGATCCCGACAAGCAGCGCATTGACGACGCCGAGACGAAGCGACGTGGTGAGCTGGAGGCAGCGTGATGAGCGCCCCTGCAGCCCTTCGCGGTACATTCTCCGACTTCAAGTTGATCCGCAGCCGCAAGATCTGCCAGCTCGTGATCGAGGTTCCGCTTGAGCAGGCAGACGCCGCTCTGCAGGCCCTTGGCGGCATCCCTAACCCTGCCGACGAGCGATGGGTCGCCGTCGCCCGTCTCAACCCGGAGGCCAAGCAAGCGCCGAAGGAAGAGAGCGACGAGGAAGGCCGTAAGCGCCGGTTTCACGAGATGAACCCGGCCGCGCAGATCGCGATGTCCTGCCAGTCGCCGTCCTTCCGGGAGTTCATGCGGGCTCGCGAAGGCTATCTGCACGACGATGCCGAGACTTGCGATGCCTGGGTGAAGGGCATTCTCCGAGTCCGCAGCAAAACAGCGGTCAAGCCCGGAACCTATGCCTTCGAGGCGTGGAACGAGCTACGCGGGGCCTATGATGTCTGGCTGCGCTACGAGCGGAGCGCAGCATGAACCGCAAGCAGTTCTCAAAGCGCGACCTGACGAAGCGCTTGGCCGAGTTCGGTGGGAAGTGCCGGATGTGCGGCTGCACGATCGACGCCGCCACCGGCCTGGAATGGGACCATCGAATCCCCTTGGCTATCGGAGGAGAGGACACCCTCGACAATCTGGAGCCGCTCTGCATTCGCGACCATCGCCTCAAGACCAAGGGCGATGTGGCCCGGATCGCCAAGGCTACCAGACAACACCAGCGCAATATCGGCATCAGGCAGCGCAAAGGCCCGCCCATGGTCGGCAGCAAGGACTCGCCGTGGAAGCGCCGCATGGATGGCACCCTCGTCCGGAGGTCCAAATGACCACCCTTTCACAGTTCCCCCTCATGGCTGGCGCTCCCCTGTCGCGCGTCGGCGCCGGCCGTGAGGTGCGGATATGAGCTTTCGTCCCCAACAGGATCTCTTCGCCGGTAGCTCTCGGCTCGTCTATGACGATGCTGTCGACCTCACACTCCAATCGCTGCAGGCCTATGGGCCCCAACACGATCATTGGGCTGTGGCATGGTCGGGGGGAAAGGATAGCACTTGTGTGCTCACCCTCATCGTCCATCTGATCGAGGTCGGCCGCCTGCCTCGCCCAAAGACGTTGTCTGTCTTCTACGCAGACACGCGCCAGGAGCTCCCGCCGTTGGCTGCTGCAGCTGGTGAAGTGATGGAGGGTCTGAAGCGCCGCGGCAACTGGATCCGAACGGAGATCGTCCGAGCGCCGCCCGATAAGCGCTTCCTCGTTTACATCCTGGGTCGAGGCGTTCCGCCACCAAACAACAACACGCTGCGCTGGTGCACTCGGCAGATCAAGGTCGATCCGATGGCAGCCGCGGTTGAGCGCGCGCTGACCTCCGTTCCTGACAGCGAACAGGTCCTCATGATTACTGGCGTGCGCCAGGGTGAGAGTGCAATACGCGACCGCCGCATCGAAATGAGCTGTGGCAAGGACGGAGCCGAGTGCGGTCAGGGCTGGTACCAGAAGACTCTGCCTGAGGCTAAGGGCATTCGCGGACGTATTGCGACCCTCGCGCCAATCCTTCATTGGCGCGTGTGCAATGTCTGGGACTGGCTGAAGATCTATGCACCGATGGCTGACTACGGCGGCTGGGCCACCAAGGTCGTCGCAGATGCCTATGGTGGTGATGAAGCCGAAGAGATCAACGCTCGCACCGGCTGCATAGGCTGTCCCCTCGCGAGCAAGGAAAAGGCACTCGAGACGATCCTGCTCAACCCGGCCTGGTCGTATCTCTCGCCTTTGCTCGGCCTGAAGCCGCTCTATCGCGAGCTTCGGGAGCCGAAGCATCGCTTGCGCAAGGCCGGGGCCGAGATCCTGAGGGACGGCTCCATGGCAAAGAACCCGCAACGGATGGGGCCACTCACGTTTGAGGCCCGCCTCATGGGGCTTGCGCGGGTGCTGGAGATCCAGGCGGCTTGCAATGAGGCAGCCGAGCGCCTCGGCCGCCCAAGGCTCGACATCCTCAGTGCTGAGGAAGAGGCTCGCATCCGCGAGCTGATTGACCTGGGCACGTGGCCGGATGGCTGGGACGGCGATGAGCCGACTGCCGATACCCCTCTCGATCTCGTCTTCCCAGACGGATCCGTGCAACCCCTGCTGATGTGAGGTGCGGAAATGACCGACATCTTCACGCGCGGCTGGAGCAAGCGCCGAGAGCACTGGCGGCTGCGGATCGGCGGGCAGACCGTCGCCCTCGCCGTCCCATCCGGACTCCACTGGAAGGCTCTCGGCTTTGTCGACGGGCAGACGGTGCTCTGCCGGATCTTCGATGATGAGGCGACAGCCATGGAGGCGGCCGAGGGATGGGCGAAAGACGCCTCCAGCCATTCGTCTAGAAAGCTCCTCCAGTGACTAACCATCTGAAATTATTGCAAAGATAAGAGTGAGGCGAATGAACCGTCAGCTTAACTACGGCTATTTAGATATTGCCAAGTTCGAGCGTCTTGGAGGACAGTGAGATGGGAAAAGCAGCCATCAAACGGGAAGACGTGGGAGACGACACTCCACTGAGGCTCGACGTGGCCGCGAGCCTCGCCTTCCCAGACGGTTCGATCGGCCTGTCCAGCCTGAGACGCGAGGCGTCAAAGGGCCGTCTCCGGGTGTGGAGGATCGCGGGGAAGGACATGACGACCCTCAATGAAATTCGGAAAATGGTAGATCGATGCCTCGTCCATCCAAGCCAGCCAGATTATGGCTCAGACCAGCCAGCGGGGACCGAGAGGCGGTCTGGGTCATCATCGACAGGCGACGCCAATACAGCACTGGCTGCCGCCAGGATGCGCGTGCAGAGGCTGAAGGAAAGCTCGCAGAATACATCGCCTCAAAGCACAACCCCGTCCCTCAGGGCCCCCGTCATCCCGCTCAAGTCCCGGTAGCCGACGTTCTGTCGGTGTACCTGGATGAGGTGGTGCCGAAGCAGGCGAGCCCAAAGAAGGCATCTGCCCGGATTGATCGCCTCCTTGATTGGTGGGGGACGAAGATGCTCTCGGAGGTCTCCCCTACCACCTGCAGGGACTATGCCAAGGCCAGGTCGAAGCGAGGCGGCTCGCGGCGCGACCTCGAAGATCTCCGAGCTGCCATCAATCATCACGCCAAGCGGAACCTGCATACGGGTTATGTCGAGGTGGACCTGCCCCAGAAAGGCGCTCCTCGGGGGGCTTGGCTGACGCGGGATGAAGTGGCGAAGCTCCTCTGGGCATGCTGGCGCCATGGGCGCACCGTCCGCCTCCCCCGTGGCAAGGAAAAGGGAAAGGTTGTCGAGTCCGAGTGGCACGATCTGCGCCACATCGCTCGCTTCATTCTGATGGGGATCTATACCGGCTCCCGTTCAGGCGCGATTTTCTCAGCTTCCGTCTACGCCGGCGCGAACCGGAGCTTCATCGACCTTGAGAGCGGGCTATTCTATCGGTTGGCAGAGGGGGCGGCCGAGACGAACAAGCGCCAGCCCCCGGTCAGACTGCCGAAGCGGCTCCTGGCCCATCTGCGGCGCTGGAAGGACAAAGGCGTCATTGCTCAGTACGTCGTCGAATGGGACGGCCTGCCGGTGAAATCGATCAAGGTCGGTTGGAAACGGGCCGTGCAACTCGCCGGGATCCAGAAGACGATCAGCCCTCACACACTGCGCCATACGGCAGCCACCTGGCTCATGCAGCAGGGCGTGGATAAGTGGGAAACAGCCGGCTTCCTCGGCATGTCTGAGCAGATGGTGGACAGGGTCTATGGCCACCATCACCCCGATTTTATGACCGTTGCCGCAGACCGGATTACTCGCAAGAGGGCGCGGCAATGATTGCCGTATTGATTGCCGTAGAACGGAGAAGCAACGGCCTTCCCGTGCAAGCCATTGAAAAGATTGGTGGGCCCGGCAGGACTCGAACCTGCAACCAGACCGTTATGAGCGCGCTCCGCGCAATTTGAAAACCTTATGCTGCATAAGGTTTCTACTCCGCGGCGTCGAGCTGCCGTACTACGTCGTCGGGTCCCATTCGGTCCCTTTTCGGTCCCGCCTGCAGCTTGGCGCGGTCCCGCCTGTTGGCGCCCGTCAGCGCCGCCGCGGCGGCCGACTGGTAGTCCGGCCGGTGGTGGCCGTAGACGCGCTCCAGGGTCTGCACCGTCATGCCGAGGAAGCCGGCGGCCTCCCACAGGTCGACGCCCATCTGCATGAGCCAGGTCGCGCAGGTGTGGCGCAGCACGTGCGGCGTGACGTCGGGCCCGAGGCCAGCGTCCTTCACCGCCGCGGCGAAGGCCTTGCCTACGTCGGCGACCGGCTTGCCTTGGTACTCGACCACGTACTCGACTGCGCTGCCGTCGCGGCGCTTGTTCTTCGACCAGCGCCGGATGTGCGCGAGCAGCGGCGCCGGCAGCTTCACGGGCGGCTGCCGCTTCTTGGTTTCCTTGGCGCCGATCCGCTTGCGATGGAACACGCCGCGCTCCAGGTCGACCCAGCCCTGGCCCTCCTTCGGCTCGAAGCCGGCCGAGCAGATCGCCCCAGCGCGCGTGCCGGTGTAGAGGCCGACCAGCATGAAGCGTGCCAGGTGCTGCCGCTTCTTCTTCTTGCCCGGGATGACCGTGCCCTTCCTGGCGCCGCGGTGGATGGTTTGCGGCTCGCGGTACTTCCACATGTGCCACAACAACTGCGCGGCCTCGTCGCGCTCCAGGTAGCGGTCACGCGGCTGCCCGCGCGGCGGCAGGGTCACCTCGATGTGCTCGCGGCAGTAGCCCTCCTTGATGTAGTAGTTGACCGCCGCCCGGAGATCTTCGAGCTCGCGCCGCGCGCCGCCGTCGCCGACCTTGCGCGGGGCCGTGCCGGTGACATCGGGCCTGGCCGCCTTCCAGACGTGCGACTTGCGCCACTTGGCGTAGGCCCTGCAGGTCTTGCCGGTGATGTCGGCCAGGGTCTTGCCCTTCCACCACTCGCCGAGCTGCACCAGGCGCTCCGCCGTCTTGTGCGGGCGCGTGTGGCCGACCGCGACCTCCTCCGCGTAGACCGACAGCACGTCGGTCACGAGGACCTGCGCGGCCGGGCGGTCCGCCTCGCGGTTGGGCTGGTACTTAGCGGCGATGTAGTCGGCTAGCGCTTTTTCAGCTTCAGCGCGGCTTGCTTCAGGGTGTCCAGTGACGCTCCGCTTTCCGTCGTCTTTGATGCACCAGACCGCGTTCTTGACGAGGACCCCGTTCTTGTACTCGGCCGGCTTGAGCCAGAGCCTGGCTCCCTTTGATCGTCTCGGCACCCCGATCTCCATTCCTGCAGGTGGCGCCGCGTGATCACGATCTTCCGCCCGTGCCATTCCGGCCGGAGGTCGCCGCGCGCGATTGCCTCGCGGAGCTGCCCCACGGTCCAGCCCGGCAGGCCGTACGCGCTCCGGAGTTCCGGGGCCCACACGGCCGTCTCCAGGTCGAGGGGGGCGTCGGGGCCGGCCATGTCGGCCAGCTCCGCGCGCCCCTCACTGATGTCGTCGGAAACGATGAATTCGTACTTGCTCTGCGCCATAGGAGAATCGTCCAGGAAACCGCGGGACCGGTCAACGATATACGGCGCAGGTTGAGGCCTCATGGTTAATTGTCCCCAGCCTGCTGCCGACCCTGAAGTCTCTGTCGTTGGTCGCGATGCGACCTTATCCACCCGGCGGACGCGGCCGAGAATCCTTGTGCCAATCTTGGAGGGGACCGGGCAGAAGGTCTATTTCAGGCCCAACGTGTTCACCATCCCCGCGGAACCTCCGGAAGGCAGTCTGGTATCCGCGATGATGCCGTTCGACGCGCCGTTCACTCCCGTCTACCAGACGATCAAGAAGGTGGCGGAGAGCAACGGCCTGATCTCGCTTCGGGCGGATGACATCTGGGAGCACTCCACGGTGATCCAGGACATCTTCTCGCTGATCTGGCGCTCATACATCGTCGTGTGCGACTTCACGGGACGCAATCCGAACGTGTTCTACGAGGCGGGCATCGCTCATACGCTTGGAAAGCATGTCATCCCAATCACACAGAACCCCGAGGACGTGCCGTTCGACCTCAGGCATCATCGATACGTGCGCTACCTCAACAACAACGAGGGGCGTGAGGCGCTAGGCGCTGAGATCAACAAACGCTTCTTGTATCTTCTGAACCAGCGGGAGTCGTAGCGCTAGCGCTCAGCGATTGCAGGCGCCTCAGCACCCTGGCCGCTTCGACAAGGGCGCCCCTCTCGGTCGTGCGGATCCCCTCAGCCAGGACGATGGAGCCCTGGCGCAGCTTCCACCGCCAAATGCCGAGCCGCGGCTTGACCTCGGCCTGCAGGTCGCCGACCGTCAGGGTCCGCCAGACGGGGCCCTTGCGCCGCCATTCGGTCGTGGGGGGTATGGTACTCATGGGGCAATTGTAACACTCGCCCCGCAAGCGCAAGGGTCCGTCACTCCAGCAGGGCCGGCACCGCGGATCGGTGATCGCCATACACCACTCATCTCAAATCAGATCGTCCAGCACCGCGGCGTCGTCGTCAGAGATCAGCTCGGGCTGCGCCCTGCGGCGCTCCATGGCCCTGTACGACGCGGAGATCGTCTCGCGGCCGAGGGCGGTCTTCCAACGCTGCTGCTTGTCCTTGGGCCAGCCGTGGTGGGCGATCACAAGAATCCCGTAGGCCACGTGCAGCGCGACCGGCGGCTCAAACCAGGGCTCCAAGAACTCGGCAAACTTCTCGCCGACCATCGTCTCCGGGTCGTCGTGAAGGATCTCGTCGAGGTCCATCTTGATCTGGGGGGCGATCTTTGCCGCGTGTTTGCGGGCCAAGGTCGCCGCGCGTTTGCGCTCCGTCTCGCGCTTGCGATCCATCGCGGCCTGCTCGCCAGGCGGGAGGCCGCGGATCTGGCGGGCCCGGCCCTTGTGGACATCCCACTGCATCTCGCAGGCAACCAGCTTCCAGGCCCGGTGGCCTGACGGATCGGTCACCTCGCTCAGCAGGCCGAGCCGGAAGCCCCAGCCCACCAAATTGCCCGCCCGGTCATGGTTGAACGGTGTCGGCTCCTGCCGCTTTCCGCCGCGCGTCTGTTGGAGCATGTCCAGGTACCGTTCGACCACGTCGGGCAGAGCGACCTGTTGAAGCTTCCCAAAAAGCGTAAGCAGGTCGCGGTTGACATAGAATTCCCACCTCGATCCCCCTGCGAACGCACAGGCCTCGATGGCCTTAGCGAGGATGACATCCTTAGGCGCGTTGAGATGGCTGTAGTCGCGTGAGTAGTCGCGGTAGCGGTGGCGCCACGCCATGACGAGATCTCCGTGATCTAGAGTTGAGGTTAGCGCCTCGCGTCGCGAGACACCCCAGCGGTCAGAACAGGATGCAGGAGTTTCCGGCGAAGCGAGGCGCCCCGAGCCTGCGGTGAGACGCGTTCGTGCTGGCCCATGTGGCCTGCGAACGGCCCAGGCGATGGCCGCGCAGCAGGCCGAGGACCTTGCCACGGGCGAACTCCAGCATCATACCCGGGCCTCCAGGTAAGCGGCGACGCGAGCCTTGGCGGCGGCCACGGCCTCGGGCTTGCGCGAGGCGCGGGGCCAAGTCGAGTAGCCGTGCTCACGGAGCAGCTTGGCCACGAATCCGTCGGTGACCCGAAATATCTTCGAGGCGTAGCTGACGCCGCCGAGCTCGAACACAGCGGCGACGATCTCCCGCTCGACGGCCTCGCTGATGGTGCGGCGCGTGTTGCCCGAACGGCGGCCGCCCTCAGTCAGTGCTCGCCCGCGTTCGGCAAGGCGACCGACTGCTTGCTTCGGCATCCACGACCAGCGGGCGAACGCCGCGTGCAGGCCGTAGTCCCGAGCGATGATCCACACCTTCTTCGGGTCGGGCTCGGCGTAGATCGTGGCGTTGATCTGGGCCTCCCCGGTCATTCGATGCTGTCCTCTCATCCCCGTCTCCAAATCTGCGTACGTCAAGATGATCTGGATTCGCTCTTGTTTAACAAGAGGCGCAGGCGGCAACGCTACAAATATTTCTCTCGATACGTAGCGTAGACGCGTTTACTTCCGATGTGCTGACCTGCCGTCAACTCTGGACGTATGTTTCATCAACACAGGATGCATCATTCACAACGATTTCAACATCATGTTGTTGTTGAAATCGTTGTTTAGAATAATACCTAATATCCTAAGAACGGAGTGGCACAATCAACTTGCATTATTGAAGGCGCTTGCATCGTAAGAGATATGTCGATATATCCCGACATATGGAATCACAGAACGTCATCCTCGCCCTTGCGGCGCTCGCCCAGTCGACCCGGCTCGACGTGTTCCGCCTGCTGGTGACGCACGAGCCGGACGGGCTGCCTGCCGGCGACATCGCTCGCGAGTTGGCTGTCCCTCACAATACGATGTCGAGCCATCTCGGCATCTTGTCTCGGGCCGGCCTGGTGCGCTCGGAACGCCGCAGCCGCTCGATCATCTATCGCGCCGACCTCGACCGATTGCGGGAGGTCGTGACGTTCCTGCTGAGAGACTGCTGCGGCGGACACCCGGACGTGTGCGCCCCCCTCCTCAACTTCCTGACGCCCTGCTGCCCTGCCAAGGAGACCGCCGATGGCTGATCGCCCCTACAACGTGCTGTTCCTCTGCACGGGCAACACCGCCCGCTCGGTCCTGGCCGAGGGCATCCTGCGCAAGGATGGCGCCGGCCGGTTCAACGCCTTCTCGGCTGGCAGCCAGCCCAAGGGCATGGTCAATCCGTTTGCTTTGAAGGTTCTGGGGAGCTTCGACTACCCGACCGACGGGTTCCGCTCGAAAAGCTGGGATGAGTTCGCCGGGCCGGATGCGCCCGTGATGGACTTCATCGTCACCGTCTGCGACAGCGCCGCAGGCGAGGCCTGCCCGGTGTGGCCCGGCCACCCGGCCTCCGCCCACTGGGGCATCGAGGATCCTGCAGCAGTCCAGGGTCTGTATATCGAGAAGGAACGCGCCTTCGTCCAGGCCTTCAAGTTCCTGAAGAACCGGATCTCGGCCTTCCTGGTTTTGCCCGTGGCGAGCCTCGACCAGATCGCCCTCACTCATCGCCTGCAAGAAATCGGACGCCTTGAGGGCGCCACGCCTGCGACCGTCCTTCCCTTCGACCGCCGCCAAGCCTGAGGTTTCCCATGGACGTCATCATCTACCACAACCCCGATTGCGGCACGTCGCGCAACACGCTGGCCATGATCCGCAACGCCGGCATCGAGCCGCACGTCATCGAGTACCTGAAGATCCCGCCGACCCGGCTTCTGCTGCGCCAACTCATCGAACGCATGGGCGTTCTGGTCCGCGATGTCATCCGTGAGAAGGGCACGCCCTATCACGAGCTCGGTCTCGACAGCCCTGACCTGACGGACGACCAGCTCCTCGACGCCATGATGGCCCATCCGGTCCTGATCAACCGTCCCATCGTCGTGACGCCCAAGGGCGTGCGCCTGTGCCGTCCGTCGGAGGCCGTTCTCGACCTCCTGCCGCAACAGCTCGGCGAGTTCCGCAAGGAGGACGGCGAGATCGTCGTCGACGCCTCCGGACGTCGCGCGGCTATCACCTGAAGGATCCCTCCATGTCCATCTTCGAACGCTACCTGACCCTTTGGGTCGCGCTTTGCATTGTTGCGGGCATCGCGCTCGGGCACCTCTTCCCCGGGGTCTTCCAGGCCGTCGGCGCGCTGGAGATCGCCAAGGTCAACCTGCCCGTTGCGGCCCTGATCTGGCTGATGGTGATCCCGATGCTAATCAAGATCGACTTCGCGTCGCTCGGGCGGGTGCGCGAGCACTGGCGCGGCATCGGCGTGACGCTGTTCATCAACTGGGCCGTAAAGCCGTTCTCGATGGCGGCACTCGGCTGGCTCTTCGTCGGCTATCTCTTCCGACCCTACCTGCCTGTCGACCAGATCAACTCCTACATCGCCGGCTTGATCATCCTGGCGGCGGCACCCTGCACGGCGATGGTGTTCGTGTGGAGTCACCTGACCAAGGGCGAACCGCATTTCACGCTCTCGCAGGTGGCGCTCAACGACATCATTATGGTCGTGGCCTTCGCGCCCATCGTCGGCCTGCTTCTCGGCCTGTCTGCGATCACGGTGCCGTGGGACACGCTCCTGCTCTCGGTGGTGCTCTACATCGTCATCCCGGTCGTGCTTGCCCAGTTCCTGCGCTCGCGCCTGTTGGCGAGCGGTGGCGAGGCGTCCCTGACCGGATTGCTCCGGGTCTTGCAGCCGCTGTCGCTGGTGTCCCTGCTCGCCACCCTAGTGCTGCTGTTCGGCTTCCAGGGTGAGCAGATCCTCGCGCAGCCGCTGATCATTGCGATGCTTGCGGTGCCGATCCTGATCCAGGTCTACCTCAACTCCGGGCTGGCCTACCTGCTCAACCGGGTTGCGGGCGAACAGCACTGCGTCGCCGGCCCCTCGGCCCTGATCGGTGCCAGCAACTTCTTCGAGCTGGCAGTCGCCGCTGCCATCAGCCTGTTCGGGTTCAACTCGGGCGCGGCGCTGGCGACCGTGGTCGGCGTCCTGATCGAGGTGCCCGTGATGCTCTCGGTGGTGTGGATCGTGAACCGCAGCCAGGGTTGGTATGAGCGCGGTGCTACGCGGTCGGCCCCTTCTGCAGGGAGGGTCGCGGCCGGTGAGTGACCTTCCCAACATCGATCTCTCCGTCCTCGACGTGCCGGACCTCGGCAGGCTTGAGCCACGGCGGGTGTCCAAGCATCCTCCCCGCATTCTCCTGCTCTACGGCTCCCTGCGGGAACGCTCGTACAGCCGCTTCCTCACGCTGGAGGCGGAGCGCCTGCTCCGGCACTTCGGCGCCGAGACCCGGGTCTTCGACCCGCATGGCCTGCCGCTGCCGGACGCCACCGCCAGCGATCATCCCAAGGTGCAGGAGCTGCGGGAGCTGTCGCTGTGGTCCGAGGGTCAGGTCTGGTGCAGCCCCGAACGGCATGGCGCCATGAGCGCGGTGATGAAGGCGCAGATCGACTGGATCCCGCTCGCCACGGGATCGGTGCGCCCGACGCAGGGGCGTACGTTGGCCGTGATGCAGGTCTGCGGCGGCTCCCAGTCCTTCAATGCTGTCAACCAGTTGCGGGTGCTCGGGCGCTGGATGCGCATGGTGACGATCCCGAACCAGTCCTCCGTCGCCAAGGCGTTCCAGGAGTTCGACGAAGCCGGGCGGATGAAGCCGTCCTCCTACTACGACCGGGTCGTGGACGTGATGGAGGAGTTGGTGAAGTTCACCCTGCTGACCCGCGACCGCTCGGACTACCTCACCGACCGCTACAGCGAGCGCAAGGAGACAGGCGAGAAGGAAGCCAAGCGCCTCGCCACGGAAGCCATGCTCCACGAGGTCAAAGCGGCCGAATGGCGAAGCCTTTAAGTCGAAAGTGAACGTGCCGATTGGGCGCTGTCGAGCAGAAGGATCGGAAAAGTCTGGTGACCCCGTCCCCAAACCGAAGCGGTTGCGGGAGTCTTCAAGGGCGCTGGCGGCCTTCGGCCGTGTCGCCTCCGATATTCTCCCGACCGAGCGGCTGTTGCACTACGTCACCGCCCAGGTCTCGCGCGTCACCCACATCCGGCACGTCAAGGTGATGCGCTACCACCCGGACCATGGCGATCTCCTGCTCGTAGCGGGCGTCGGCTGGAAGCCTAGCGTGGCGGGCAATACGACCTTCCCCCTCGACAGCGCCTCGGTCGCCGGCCGGACCATGCAAACCTCAGCCCCGGTTCCCGTTGAGGACCTACCGAACGATCCCGAGTTCCAGTTCCACCTATCCTGGCGCGAGCATAGCGTCGTCTCAGCCCTGAATGTGCCGATCCGGATCGACGGACGAACCTGGGGCGTGGAGCCGGCTAAAACCCGCAGAATTAGCCACCGCCGGGGTTCAAGCCCCTAGACGACACCGCGTCCCTGCGTCATCCGCCGCAACACCCTCGACACATCATCAACGGCGTAGGGCTTGTGCAGCAGCTCAAAGCCGTGTCGCCCCTCCTCGGCCAGAACGTGGCTGTAGCCGGAGGTCAGAACCACGGGAAGGCCCGGATAGCGCTGGCGGATTTCACGCCCCAGCTCCACCCCGCTCATGCCAGGCATGACCACGTCCGAGAACACCACATCGAACCGTGTGGCATCCTCTTCGAGTAGCCTGAGCGCCTCGCCGGCGTTCGCGGCCCAAGTGGTCTCGTAGCCGAGATCCTGGAGAAGCTGGGTCGAGAACCGGCCCACCTCGATGTTGTCCTCGACCACCAGCACACGGCAGCCGCGGCCATCCTCATCTGAAGCGTTGCTCTGCGCATGCTCCCCGGCGTCATCGGATGCTCCCTCCCTCTCGACTTTCGGCAGGTAGAGCGTGAAGGTCGTGCCCTTCCCGGGTTCACTTTCGACAGCCACGTCACCGCCCGACTGCTTGGCGAAGCCGTAGACCTGGCTCAGGCCCAGGCCGGTGCCCCTGCCGACTTCCTTCGTGGTGAAGAACGGCTCAAAGATCTGTCCGAGCTGATCGGCCGGGATGCCCGATCCCGTGTCGCTGACCGACACTGCCACGAACTTGCCGGGCCCGCCCGCATGCCCGCGGATGGACGGCATCTGGGCGAGGGCGTCGACATGCACCGTCAGGGTGCCCTCCCCGTTCATGGCGTCCCGGGCATTCACCGCCATGTTGACGAGAGCCGTCTCGAACTGGGTCACGTCAGCCTCGACAAAGCACGGATTACAGGACGTGTCGGTCTCAATCCGGATGCGGCTTCCCACAATGGTGCGCAGCATGTCGGTGACCACCCCGATCCGCTCGGGCACGTCGAACACCTCAGGCTTGAGCGCCTGCCTTCGCGCGAAGGCCAGCAACTGCCCCGTGAGCTTGGCGGCACGTTCCACCGTATCGGTGATCGCATCGATGTACCGGCGCCGGCGCTCCTCGGGCAGGTTGGGTCTGCGCAGGAACTCGACGGACGAGCGGATGATCGTGAGCAGGTTGTTGAAGTCATGCGCCACGCCGCCCGTGAGCTGCCCCACCGCCTCAAGCTTCTGCGACTGGCGCAGGGCCGCCTCGGTCCTCTCCCGCTCAGTGACGGCATGGATCACGCGGGTTTCCAGTTCCTCGTTCAGGCGGTGCAACGCCTCCTCGGCACGCATCTGCTCGCTGATGTCGCGGTAGAACGCGGCTACCCCACCCGGCACCGGATAGATGCGCAGCGCCAGCCAGAGGTCGTGCCCCGTGGCTGCATCCTGGTAGTGGTGGTTCAGTTCGACCGGCACACGCTCGGTCACAGCCCGGCGGTAGGCCGCCTCGACTTGGGTGCTGACCGAGCCGGGGAACAGCTCCCAATGGGTCTTGCCGAGGATCTCACTCTCCGGACGACCGTCGATCCGCAGGCCCTCGGCATTGATCTCGGTGACGCGGTAGTCCTCGTCCAGAACGAGGAAGCCCTCGCTCATGGCGGCCAGCACGCTGGTGTAGCGGGCGTTGCTGGCATTGATGGCAGCCCGCGCGAGGTGCGCCTCGGTGACATCATGCCCTTCGCAGAAGATCCCGGTCACATGGCCGGCCTCGTCCCGCACGGGCTCGTAGATGAAGTCGAGAAAGCGCTCCTCCGCAGCCGCGCCGGGCGAGCGCTGGAAACGGATTGGCAGATGATGGGCAACGAAGCGCTCGCCCGTCGTGTAGACCCGGTCGAGCCGCTCGTAGAAGCCCTGCCCCTCAAGTTCAGGGAAGACCTCACGCACATTTCTGCCGACGAAGTCACGGTCGCCGAACAGGCGCCTAAAGGCTTGGTTGACGAACTCGAAGCTGTGCTCCGGCTGGGTCAGGACCGTGATGAAGCCGGGCGCCTGCTCGAACAGCCGCCGCTGGCGCTCGGTCTCGGCCGCCAGCCGCCGCTCGGCCATGATCTGGCCTGTGATCTCGGTGCAGGGGCAGAAGAACCCGGCGATAGCGCCACTCTCGTCACGTACGGGTGTGTAGGAGAAGGCGAAGTGCGTCTCCTCCGGGTAGCCGCGGCGCTCCATGATGAGGGTGATGTCATCCATGTGGACCGGCTCACCACTGTACGCCTGCTCAACGATGGGCCGAAGATCATCCTGGATCTCGTGCCAGACCTCCAGGAAGTCGCGGCCGAGGGCGGTGGGATGCTTGCGCACGAGGATCTCGGCATAGGCATCGTTGTAGAGAAACGTGCGTTCCGGGCCCCAGGCGATGAACATCGGCTGGTTGGACCCCAGCATCACGCCGACCAGGGTCTTGAGGCCATACGGCCACCCGCCCGGTGAGCCGAGCGGCGTCGCCGCCCAGTCGTGGGCGCGGATGAGCGCCCCCATCTCGCCACCGCCCGAGAGGAAGTCCAGTCTGGTGCTCGCCCCAACACTACCGTGCATTGCGGTCGATCTTGTTGGTGCGCCTCATGGCGATAGTCATGGCTTGTCCTGTGGCACAGCTGGGTACAGCGCTCCGGGGTGACCTCATAGGAGGATCGGTGAGATAGGGTCTGGGCAGGACGCCGTAAAGGTGGCGAAAGATTCCACAGACCACCCACCAGCTGATGGCGAACGGGCTAGAAAGTCGCCTGCCCTTCAGGAATGTCAGGTGTAGCCTCCTTGAGCGGACATTCTGTTGACTTCCGGGATGCGCCAACTGCGGTCATTCCCAGCCTTGCACATAGGTCGTTCCATTAGCGTAAGGGCGATCCTTTTAGACAAAAACACCAAGCTTCAGGGCGAAACAGGCGGGATGCCTCCGCATCTCCTGCGTCGCCTGACGCAGGACCCGAGCCGCCTCCTGCATCTTGCCGTCGCGTTAACAGTGCTGGGGTTGTCGCCAACGCCCAAGCGCGTTAAGTATCCGCCTGAGCGCTCGAAAGGGTCGGGTATGATTTCGGCCCAAAGGCTGTCTCTGAGGCTGGTGTTCGCGACCACCATTGCGGCCATCGGGCTGCTTGCAACCGCTGCCTTGGTTATCCTTGCCACACGGGAGACCAGCGAGCGCCTGCGCCAGGACATCGGTGCAAACCTCACCGAACTCGCGACCCACCTGGCCGACAACCTCGACCGGGGCATGTTTGAGCGCTGGCGCGACATCCAGGTTGCTGCCTCCCTCGACACCATGCGCGATCCGAATGTCAGCCTCGATGCCAAGAGTGCCGTGATCGAGCGCTTGCGCTCAACCTATCCCGATTATGCCGCCATCGCCTTCATGAGCCCTGACGGGCAGATCAGGACGGCCACCATCCCGCAGATGGTGGGCGCCAACATCGCCGAACGCGACTTCTTCGTCGAGGGCAGCAAGGCTCCGTTCGTGGGAGATGTTCACGATGCCCTTCTGCTCGCCAAGATCCTCGGCGGCGACCCGGCCAACCCGCCTCGGTTCGTCGATCTCGCCGTCCCGGTTAGAGCCGCGGACGGAGCGCTCGTGGGAGTCATCGGCGCCCATCTCCACTGGAGATGGGCCCAGGAACTGGAGCAGGCGCTCCGAAGCGCCGCATCAAGGCGGCACCCGGACATCGAGGTTCTGATCCTGGCCCGCGATGGCACCGTGCTGCTCGGCCCCACGACCTTGCTGAAAACCACGCTTTCGATAGACAGCGCCAAAGGCGCGGTGGCTGGCGCTACCGGATCAGGCGTCGAGACCTGGCCCGACGGGCGCGAGTACCTGAGCGGCTACACAGGGACTGCAGGTTACCGGGACTACCCGGGTCTGGGCTGGTCGGTTCTCGTGCGCCAGGACGCAACCACGTCGTTTGCACCCGTGGGCCAGATGCAACAAAGGATCGCCGGCTGGGGCGCGCTCGTGGCTCTTGTCACGGCCGTTCTCGCCTGGTTTGCCGCCGAGCTGGTGGCCCGTCCACTTCGGGCGCTGGCCAGCTCAGCAGAAGCCCTCGGACGAGGAGAACCGATCCGGGTGCAGGAGCGTGGCCCGAGCGAGGTCGGCCGGGTCGCTGATGCGCTGACGGCGGCATCGCGCGACCTTGCCGAGAGGGACCGGCGCCAGACCCTCCTGATCAACGAGCTGAACCACCGGGTGAAGAACACATTGGCCACGGTGCAGACCATGGCCGCCCTCACGGCCCGGTCGGCCCCAAGCACGGAAGCTTACAAAGCCAGCCTGGAGGCACGCATCCTGGCGCTTTCTAAAACTCACAACCTTCTGACAGAGGCCGCATGGGAGACGGTGTCCCTGCGCGACATCTTCCGCACCGAGCTGGAGCCCTACGACGACGGCTCCGGACGGAGGGTCGTGTTCGACGGTCCACCTGTTCCATTGGCCCCTCGGGTTGCGGTTGCGCTCGGCATGGCAGCCCACGAGTTGACAACCAATGCGGCCAGGCACGGCAGCCTATCCGTTCCGGAAGGCAGGGTCCTGGTGCGCTGGGAGGTGACCACGAACGGCGGCGGCAGCGGCCTGCACCTGACCTGGAAGGAGATGGGCGGTCCGGCCGTGAGCCAGCCGTCCCGCACGGGATTTGGGTCACGCCTCCTCCAACAGGGGATTGCCCGGGATCTGGATGGCGAAACTCACCTTGACTTTGCTGTCGAGGGTCTTGGCTGCCGCATGCTGGTGTCGCTCAGCGATGCACAGGCGACGATCCCGGCCAAGGAGACGTCTCTGCCCCGTCGGGCTCCGGCCCTTCATTGACCGGCCTGCTCCTCTGGCCTGCCTCTCTACGTCAGCGGAACCGTAACCTGGATGTGCAATCCCTCGGGCCTGTAATCGGTCGTCACGTCCGCGTGGATCTGGGGACGTGAGTACGCGCTCCGGCAGATGTCAGCCGAAGCCCTGTGCGTCCGGGGCTCAACCGGTGGCCCGTTCCGTTCGATCCACTCGAACTGCAGCATTCGCCGGCCCTCGTCGGTCAGCAGGCTCCACACCACCGTGATCATCCCGCCGAATTCCGACCGGGCGCCATACTTCACCGCGTTGGTTGTCATCTTACGAGATCA
This sequence comes from Microvirga sp. GCM10011540, assembly GCF_042650665.1. NCBI lineage: Bacteria > Pseudomonadati > Pseudomonadota > Alphaproteobacteria > Hyphomicrobiales > Methylobacteriaceae > Microvirga > Microvirga sp. GCM10011540. The sequence goes on from NZ_JBHSBQ010000031.1 coordinate 62,639, forward strand.
CCATGCCAATCGGCACGACCAGATCCGGCGACAGCTCAACCTGTGGCCCTAAGGATTTGATTACGCTTCCCGCCAGCATGGTCGTACGGCTCCAGTTCCGGGCAGACGAGCTCACGCAGCGTGAGAGCCCGCCAGCGTACTTCGGTCAGGAGGGAGTGCGTCTTCCCCAAGGAAGCGATGCGCTCTGTAAACGCCTGCTGGAACAGTTCGTGTCCCTCCTGGTCACAGATCGCTTCCGAGAGCCTTAACCAGCGGTCTGCTCCTCGTCTTCGTCAGAAAGGAGATCGTCGAGCATGTCAGCAAGATCCACCACCTGATCGGACGAGGCGCGAAAAACCGCAGTGTCGCCGGACTCATCCTCAATCCGGATGCGGTACTCTCCATCAACATGGGTGACGGCAACGTGGGCGATAGTCTTCATGATAGGAAATTGGGTCATGCGTGTCTCCGTAGCATAGCGAGAACACCTGTGCACCCGCGAGTGATCCACTCTAAGCGAGCGGATGGACAGTGGGTGGCGCCGGCCCAAGGAACGAGAGCTCCGCCAAGGCTGTTAGCGACCGCGCGTTGCGACGTATGACGATGTTCGTCACCTCGCCATCGTTCCGCAGGTTGTCAAAGGCGATGATGTGGGCCTTCGCTGGTGGCAAACATCTGGCGAAGGGCCTGTTGGAACTCATCATCCGGAGGATCGTTCGACCACAGGGCAAAGACGCCGCCAAGATGAAGGTGCGCTGCAAGGCGCGTCAGACCATCGACAGTGTAGAGCGCTGCATGGCTCGGATGCAGGACGTTCTTTGGCGAGTGGTCGATATCGACCAGGATCGCGTGGTAGCGGCGTCCTGGTTGGTCGGCATCGAAGCCCGCCTCCGAAGCAGCCCCGGCAGAGAAGTCGCCAAGAACCAGCCGGCAGCGCGGATCGAAGGTCAGCCCGGCTCGGAGGGGCAGCAGCCCCCGCTGGTGCCACTCGATCACCTCTGCAAGGGCGTCGACTACCAGGAGCGAGCCCACCTGGGCATGCTCCAGCACGGCGCGTGCGGTGTAACCGAGGCCGAGGCCGCCAACGATCACATCAAGGGACGTTCCGGACAGCGCTGCGAGGGCCGAGCCGTGCGAGGGCGATCTCGAATGCGGCGAACAGGCTCGACATCAGGAACTCGTCGCTGAGCTTGATCTCGTAGATGTCACGTCCACTCAGGAGATCGCGCCGGGGCCGAAGGCTGAGCACTCCCATCGGAGTGGGACGGTAATCAAGTTCCTGGAAGAGGGCGCTCATGGCATGTTCTCCTGCCGCTGGTTTGCATATGGGCACATTCAAGATTTGTCTAAATCAAACAGCAAGACACACAGCACTTGTTAATATCTAAGATACGTTCTATATAAGTATTATCGGATTTTGGCCGGACAATCGGGTCGTTTCGCTTTTGGTATTGCCAGGCGCACGTTCGGACTTTCTCACCATTACATCGACGAACCGAGTTCAGGCCGCGCTTCTGCGCGCCTTTGCTCACGTGCACTCACGCATACTCAAGGATATTCCCATGGATACGGGCACCGTAAAATTCTACAACGACATGAAGGGCTTCGGCTTCATCGCGCCGAGCAATGGCAGCAAGGACGTGTTCGTCCATGCCACCGCGCTTGAGCGCGCCGGCATGCGCAACCTCGTCGAAGGCCAGAAGGTCTCCTTCGATACGGCCGAAGACCGCCGCTCCGGCAAGATCGCCGTCAACAACATCGAGGCGGCATAAAGCGCGTCTCTTCGGTGCAGTCTTACCTGCACCGAGCCATCAAGGCCGCTCCCCATGGGAGCGGCTTTTTTGTTTGCCTTCATGGTGCTGCCACTGCGCAGTCCCACACTGGAGAACCAAGATGTTTCATAAATACAAGATCCGACAGATGGTGCGCCTCGTACGTGCGCCGATCTCCGACAGCCGTGTCAGCGGCAGCGGCGTCTACGAGGTGACCCGCCTCATGCCGGCCGACGAGACCGGCGAAGTCTCGTACCGGATCCGATCAGGTGCGACGGAGCGTGCTGTTCGAGAGCATGAGATCAGAGCATGAGCGGCTTCCGGGACAAGGGTTTTAGCGACCGGCTGAGCACGGCCCAGAACGCCCGCAAGGCCATGCTGGAGCGCGTCCGGGCAAAGCCAGGTGCCGACGATCCGGCTGTGGCTGAGCGCAGAGCAGCACGGCAGGCGATCAGCACCGCCCGTGAGGCGCGGCTGGCCGAACGCGAGGCCGCCAAGATCGCCGAGCAGGTCCGCGAGACTGCGGAGCGGGAGGCGCGCCAAACTGCCGAACAGGAGCAGCTCCTTGCTCAGGAAGCTAACGAAATTGTAGAGAGAGCAGAGGCAGCCGAGCGTCAGATTGCTCTGGAAGCCGAGCAAAAGGCAGCTCGCGATGCCCGCTATGCCGCCCGAAAGGCGCGCAAGTGAGCTGAGCCGGGATATCGGCAGAACACCTAGCGACCTGTCACTTCACCCACATCACACCGGAGTGGCCATGAACGAGTTTGAGGAGAACAAGGCAGGCACCCCTGAACGAACTGTCTCTGAACGCCACATCGAGGGTGTTCGGCAGGAAGGCGGGCTGTTCGTCGAGGCTGTTCGGCGGACCCGCATGCCGATGCTCGTAACCGACGCCACCCTGCCGGGCAACCCCATTGTTTTTGCCAACCAATCGTTTGTCGACCTGTCGGGCTACAGCATGGACGAGCTGCTCGGGCAAGACCCGCACTTCATGAACGGCGAGGGTACCGACCCGGAGGCCATCCGGCGCTATGAGGCCGCGATTCTGGAGCGACGGGACGAGACGCTGGAGATCCTCCAGTACCGCAAGGACGGCACCCCGTTTCGGGCCATGCTGTTCGCCAGTCCTATTGATGACGGACAGGGTACCGTCACCAGCCACTTTCTCTCCTACCTCGACATCACCCGACGCTACGACGCCGAAGAGGACCTTCGGATCCTTGCTTCGGAACTGGAAGTCCGAGTGGCGGCCAGAACCCGGGAGCTGGAAGCAGCCAACACCAGGCTGTCGGCTCTGGTCGCCGAGCGGGAGATGCTCCTGGTGGAGGTCAACCACCGCGCCAAGAACAGCCTTGCCATTGCGGCCTCCCTCCTGGCGATCCAGGGACGGCGGCAGCCCGATCCGGCCGTCAGGGCTCAGTTTGAGGAGGCTCAGGAACGTCTCAACGCCATGGCGCGGGTACACGACCTCCTCAGCAAGTCGGAAAAGGCTCAACGCGTCGACGTTTCCGTGTACGTGGCAGACTTGTGCCAGGCGTTGAGGCCGATCACGGAAAACGATAATCGCATCCGCCTTGAGACGACTATGGAGAATGGGATCCTGGTGGATGCCGACACGGCGGTGCCGCTTGGGATTGTGCTCACCGAACTCGTCACTAACGCCGTCAAGTACGCTTTCCCGGCACCACGATCAGGGACGATCCTTGTCCAGGGGTACCGCAGCCAGCCGGGATGGGTCGAATTGGTTGTCCGGGATGATGGAATTGGGGTATCGCAGCTTCGAGAAGGATCGCTGGGATACGGCCTCGTTCGGTCCCTCATTCAACAGATCCGGGGTGAGATCGACGTGCGCAGCGATCCGGGGGTGACGGTGACGATCTCGTTCCCTGAGGCTGCACAATAGAGCCGCGTCGTTCCGGTAAGCCGTATGCAGCCGGATAGGGTTGATGAAGTAATCTGGCTGTCCGTGCACGCACGCCATATCCTGTGAGCAGTATGAAAATTCTAGTCGTAGAAGATGATGCCTTCGTGCGTGAGATGGCTGTGGCGGGACTGGAAGATGCCGGGTTCGAGGTCGTCGAAGCGGCAAGCGGCGGGGAAGCCCTGCGGCTCCTGCACGCCGGGATTACCGTTGATGCCCTGCTCACCGACATTCGCATGCCGGAGGCCAATGGCTGGGAGGTCGCCAAGGCCTGCCGCGAGCGCTTTCCCGATCTGCCCGTGGTGTATGTGACAGGGTATGCGGAGCAAATGCAGCCTGTCCCCGGAGGGATCATCATCTCGAAGCCCTACAGGATGGCTCACGTGGTTGGCGTCTTGAATACATTGCATGCCTGAGGGCAGAAACTTCAAGAAGACGCCCCTTTGACAGGCGGTTCATCCTTGCGCGATGGCATCCAGGATGAGCTGCCGGTGGATACGCCACTGCTCAAGCGCCTCTTCGAAGTTCTGAAGCAGTCGCTCGGCTTGGGTCGTATCCTGCCCCCTCTCGGTCATTTGCTGGATGAGGATGATCTGCTCGGCCACACGCCTCTCACCCGCAGCGATGTCCCGGTTAGCCTTGGCCAAGTGTTCGCGTTCTTGCTGTTGGTCCGGCATGCTACCCGATCATGCGCCTGATCGCTCACATAGGCCACACATTTCGCAAAATCCCCTTTTCGAACTCGCAGGGATCAGGTGATGACCGGGAATTGGACGGTGGTCGTGGTGCCCTTCTTCGAGCTGTCCTGTTCGACCTGACCACCAACCTGAGCCGCGAGAGAGGCGATCAGCCGCGTACCCGACCCCTCAGGTCGGGACGGGTCAATCCCGCGGCCATTGTCGGAGACAGTCAAGCGAGCCTCCCCCACACCCACACCCGTCACGAGCCGAACCGTGATTGCCCCTCCGTCGACCCCAAAGGCATGTTTGGCGCTGTTGGTGATGGTCTCATTCACGATTAGCCCCACGGGAACAGCCCGGTCGATCAGAAGCTCGATCTCATCCGCCTGAACCTCGATGGTGATGTTCTCAAGCTGCTGCTCGATGTTGGAGCATAATGCCCGGAGGTAGGCTGAAAGATCGATCAACCGCGTACCAGACCCAAGCCCCTGCGAGGGGTTGAGCTGGTCATGCGCCAGGGAGATCGCGTTGATGCGGTTCGCAACGTGGTCCAGAACCCGTCGTGCGGGCTCCTCATCGATGCGCCGGCGCTGTAAGGCAATCATCGAGAGGATGATCTGGAAGTTGTTCTTCACCCGGTGCTGCATCTCGGCCAGGAGCTCCTGCCGCTGCTGCGCCCCTCTGGAGGCCGTGGCGATAGCCTCAGCCTCCCTTTCTGCCGCCTGAAAGCGCCGGATGACGGTGCCGAGCGTGGCCGCCGCTGCCGTCATGAAGTTCAGGGTGTCGGCGCTGAACTCACGGGGTGTGGCGCTGTCTACCTCCAGCACACCCCAAGCCGCTCCATCGACAAGGATCGGGACGTTCGCGAGAGACACGATGCCGTGCTCCTTCATGACGGGTGAGATCGTAAATTCGGTCGTAGTGCCAGTGTCCGTGACGACCACCGCCTCTCCCGTCTGGTAAGCGCGTCCTGCCGGGGATCCGAGAGCGGTGGAGAAGGTTGCGGTGCCGACAACGCCTTCCTTCCAGCCGATCCCGGCCACCTGCAAAAGGTCGCCAGTCTGACGGCGGTACTGCAAGATCTTGACGTGTTTGATCTCGACTGCACGTGCGACCTGGACAACAGCCTGATCGAAGAAGCGGTTGAGGTCGAGTTGCTGGGAGGCAAGCCGACCCAGATCAACGATGATCCGCATGTGGCGGCGGAGCTTGTCGGCGCTTTCCAGTGCCGCCTCCACGGCCTCCTTCTTGGCCGCCCCTGTGGCCGTCTTCTTTGAGGGTGGGGATGAGGGTGGGGATCGTGTCGTCATGGTGATAATGCGGGAAAAGCGCGGAGGGTGCAGGTTTCCCTGCGGGTGGTGTCAATCTGTTATACCTCGACGCCTGGGTTTAAGCTTTAGAGGATCCCTTAGGACTAGATGTCACATCCGGGTCAACCGCAGGCATTAACCTATGTTAGTTTCTGCTGGCCCCTTTGTAGGGGAACCAAGCAGAACAGTTTGAGCATCCCATCACTTTGCGGTCACCTGTCATGCCTACTTCCAACGATCCGACTAATCCCAGAGCAGTTTGAGCCATTTGGAACAGGGCCAGGGCTCGTTCAACAAGCTCACTCATGAAGCTGCCCAAGCGATAAAGCAAACCCGGGCCAAGTCGCCTGGTCATAAGCCTTGAGACAGTCCGAGGCGGCTGGATGGTCGGACGCGCTGTCCTCAACAATCCGGCACAACGCCGAAATCAAACCCCAGCCGGCGGCAGGCTCTTGACCTCCTGGGCAGGCGCGGCAGGATAATCCTGCACAAGCGCACCTACTAGACTGAAGGAATCTTCAACGGCGACGGGTATTGTGAAGTGTTATAATGAAACAAAGGGCTATGGCTTCATTCAGCCTGACAACGGCGGCAAGGACGTCTTCGTCCATGCATCGGCCTTGGAGCGTGCCGGCCTGCGCGGTCTGGCTGAGGGACAGAAGATCTCCTACGAAGTCGAGTCTGACCGCCGCACCGGCAAGGAGTCGGCTGGGAACTTGAAGACGGCCTGATCAGGCCTTTCATCCGTTTTGCGACAGAGGCCGCCCAACCATGGGGCGGCCTCTGCGTTTTTGCTGATCCAACATTTCCACGCGTCGAAGGAAAGGAAAACGACCATTGGCCCGCAAGAAGTCAAAGCCCGTTGAGAGCGGCTATGCCCTGTTCGACGTTGTCTACGAGGATGGCTCCCGCAGCTCGAACCGGCGCGTCCCGCGCGCTCTTCTGGGTGGGCTCGAAGGTGATGAGCCCGCCCGGAGAACCATTGAGGAGCAGGACAATGCGATTGCCGAGAAAGCTGGCCGCCCCCGCGTTCCGATCAAGAAGATCACGCGCACACCAGGCTAGCGAATCCCGGGGGAGATGAGCTCCCGGTACCAAGAATGGACACGCTTTGCAGGTTTTGGTCAGAGACAACGTTGACCGGGCCCTTTGGGCCCTCAAGCGAAAGATGCCGCGGCAAGGCGGAAGCCCTCCGTGGAGGATTGATCGCGGCGCACCCTTATCACCTGCATCCCGCCAGAGACAGCAGAGTCGCAATATCGGATCGCCTCCGTTCACCGGTACGCGATCCGCATCGCGCGAGCACGAACTCTGCCGGACACCACAGCCCCGGCCTGTGGCCTAGAAGTCATGTCAACGCAATCACGCCAACAATGCCGTGACGCCGTCCCGTTCGAAGCCTTGGCCCGTGAGCCAGGTGACCTGGTCAAGCGGCACTCGGCTCCGAATGCGCCTTACGGCCGCGGCAGAGAGGCCGGCTCCTTGTCGGAGGCGGGGCCGATGCCCGCCCGGTCCTGGATGTCGTCGTAGGCCTCCCGTACTACCGCCCGGCCATAGGTCCGCTCCAGCCGCCGCACGGTGAAGTGGGCCCGGGCGAGGTCCTGATAGTGGTCCATGAAGGCCGTGTTTACCGCCGCGCCACCGAGCGCCCCAATGACGGGGACAGCCTGCGCCGCGACCTTCTGCGAGACCGCGATGCCGAAGCGAGTGGCGATCTCCGAGGCCAGCCGGATCAACACCGGTGCGCCCTGCCCAACGAAGCCATGCTCAGTGATAAAGCGCGCCGCCTCCGCCATGGACTGCGCCAGCGCCGCCCGCACGGCGAAGTAGCTGCTCTCCGCAGGGTTCGCGTCCTCCTTGCCACTGCCCAGAGCGAAGACTTGGACGCAGGACAGCGCCGCCTCCGGATCCGACAAGTCCTCGCCCTCCTGACGCGCGATCTCGGCGATGGACCGCAGGATCAAGGTGGTCGAGACGGGGAGTTCCACCGGCAGCGTGGCGAGACCAAAGGCGCCGCCAAGAGCGCCTGAACTGGCGGCAGCCACCTTGTGCAGCAGCTCGCTGCGCCACAAGGGCTTCGCGGTCATGGTCGTCATCGCCAGCCGCAAAGCTACCATCAGGGCCTTCTGGCTGGTGCGGGCCACCAGCCCAGAGATCGCCTTAGGTGTCAGGTTGCCGATGATCTCCACCGGCTTGCCGGCCAGCCCCGCCAGCCGGGTGATCCAGTTGGGTTGCTCCAAGATTGCGACGGCCTGTTCCAGCGCGAGGCGGTCATCATTGGCAATGTCCAGCTTCAGAATGGTCATGCTGGCTCAACGCGCCGGGAAGCAGAAACTTTCCGCCGAGAGCCCGACCTCAGGCGTTCGAACGGTCAAAAAGGAAAAGCCCACATCGGTTGCGGCGTCCGCGATCAACGGACTCTTGGAGCACTGTTGTGCGGAGGAGCCGGCACCGCCGCAAAGAGTTCTGCAAATCCCAAGCAGGGTCACATGCGGGCGGCGATGTCCGCTCTCAGAGCCGCGATCTCTGCCCGCAGGGCGGCCAAGTCGGTACTGCTCGCGGTGTCCGTCTCCGGGGACGCGGCATCGCGTTCAACGAAGAAGGAGGCGAAGCTTGCGGTGATGTAGCCGAACACGGCAAAGCCATACAGCGACAGCAGGAAACAGAGGATGCGGCCCTCCAGGCTCTTGGGCCAGAACTCGCTTCCCATGGTCGTCAGGAGCATCCCGATCCACCACAGAGCATCCCAATAGCTGGCGAAGCCCCCCTGTACCTCCGAGGCGGGCTCGAAAGCCAGCATGCCGCCGGCGCCGAGCAGGGTGATCAGTATTATAAGGCCTGCTGCTTGTGGGCCGGTTGGGAATGATGCAAGCCCGAAGTGGGATCAGAAACAGGAACAGCCAAGCAAATTGCGCTCCAACTACCCTACGGTCTCGTAGTCACAAAAACGCGAATCTAGCCCCTAGAGACTGGTAAGCCGCATCATGGCTCAGGGTAAGCTTCACTAAGGCTTCACTAAGGCTTCCTCTTTCAATGACAGTTCGACTGTGTTAGGAGGACTGCACCTGATTGCTGCAGCGCAGCACGGTTTCAACCCCAGAACAAAGCGAGCCGATGTAGTCTAATCCGCCACCCTTGTACGTCTTGTCGCGCCCTCTCGGGGCTCGCGGCACCCGTGGTGTTGATCAGCACATCCTTATCTCGGCTTGCACGCATCCTGCGTTCCATTTCCTGTCACACCTCTTCACATCCAGCTTCTGGCCTGGTTAGGCCCGAGAGCATCCTGGAGCATTTTCCCATGAATTTCGCACGTCTGCGTGCCGAGTGGTTCGGCAACATCCGCGGCGACCTCCTCGCCGGCCTCGTCGTCGCGCTCGCCCTCATTCCCGAGGCGATTGCCTTCTCCATCATCGCGGGGGTCGACCCCAAGGTCGGTCTCTACGCCTCCTTCTCCATCGCGGTCATCATCGCCTTCGTGGGCGGCCGCCCGGGCATGATCTCGGCGGCTACCGCAGCCACCGCCGTGCTGATGATCACCCTGGTTAAGGAGCACGGCCTGCAATACCTGCTGGTCGCCACCATCCTGGCGGGCGTCCTCCAGATCCTGGCGGGCATCCTCCGCCTCGGCTACGTCATGCGGTTCGTGTCGAAGTCGGTCATGACGGGCTTCGTCAACGCGCTCGCCATCCTGATCTTCATGGCTCAGCTCCCTGAGCTGACCAACGTTCCGTGGCTGACCTATGTCATGGTCGCCGGCGGGCTGGCTATCATCTATGGCTTTCCCCGGATCACGAAGGTGATCCCGTCGCCACTGGTGTGCATCGTCGTGCTGACCGCTATCTCGCTGGTGCTCGGGCTGGATCTGCGCACCGTCGGCGACATGGGCGAACTGCCCTCCACCCTGCCGGTGTTCCTGCTGCCGGACGTGCCGCTGAACCTGGACACGTTCCTAATCGTCCTGCCCTATTCGGCGGCCGTGGCGGCGGTTGGCCTGCTCGAATCCCTCATGACCGCGACCATCGTCGACGAGCTGACCGACACGCCCAGCGACAAGAACCGGGAGTGCGTCGGCCAGGGCATCGCCAACGTCGCGACAGGGTTCCTCGGCGGCATGGCGGGCTGCGCCATGATCGGCCAGTCGGTGATCAACGTGAAGTCCGGCGGGCGCGGGCGCCTGTCCGCCTTCGCCGCGGGTGTGTTCCTCCTGTTCCTGATCGTCGTCCTGGGTGACTGGGTCAGCATCATCCCCATGGCGGCCCTGGTGGCGATCATGATCATGGTGTCCATCGGCACCTTCAGTTGGACCTCGCTCAAGGACCTCGTGGTCCATCCGCGCCGGTCGAGCATCGTCATGCTGGCAACCGTCATCGGCGTCGTGGCCACCCACAACCTGGCCATCGGCGTGCTCATCGGCGTGCTGCTGTCGGGCATCTTCTTCGCCTCGAAGGTGGCGCAGATCTTCCGCGTCACCTCCACACTCTCGGAAGACGAGACCCAGCGCACCTACATCGTCGAAGGGCAGGTGTTCTTCGCCTCCGCGGACGACTTCGCGGCAGCCTTTGACTTCAAGGAAGCGCTGGAGCGGGTCCGGATCGACGTCAGCCGCTCGCACATCTGGGATTTGTCCGGGGTGGCCGCGCTCGATAAGGTGGTCCTCAAGTTCCGCCGGGAAGGCACCGAGGTCGAGATCATCGGCCTCAACGAGGCGAGCACGACCATCGTCGACAAGCTCGCCATCCACGACAAGCCCGGCGCCCTTGAGCGCCTGATGGGCCACTAAGGAGGAAACGCCATGACAAAGATACTCGCCTTCATAGACGGGTCGCAGTACGCGCAGAGCGTCTGCGACCTCGCCGCCTGGGCGGCCAGCCGGGCCCCGGCCTCCGTCGAGATCCTGCACGTCCTGGGCCGGCGCCAGGTCGCCAGCGCCCCGGTCGACCTGAGCGGCAACCTGAAGGTCGACGAGCGTGACGAGCTTCTGAGCGAGCTCGCGGCCCTCGACGAGCAGCGCTCGAAGCTGGCGCTCAAGCGGGGCCGCCTTCTTCTTGACGAGGCGAAAGCCCGTCTGAAGGCAGCGAACGTCGCGGAGGTGTCCACCAAGCTCCGCAACGGCGACATCGTCGAGGCCGTCGAGGAATTCGAAGGCGGCGCCGACCTCCTGATGATCGGCAAGCGGGGCGAGGCGGCGGACTTCGCCAAGGGGCATCTCGGATCGAACCTGGAGCGCGTCGTGCGCTCCAGCCACAAGCCGATCCTGGTGGCGGCCCGGGCCTTCCGGCCGATCAACCGCTTTCTCATCGCCTATGACGGTGGCGCCAGCGCCAACAAGGCCGTCGACCACGTGATCCGCTCGCCTCTCCTGCGCGGGCTGGATTGCGAGATCCTGATGGTCGGCTCCGGCGAGGGCCAGCCGCGGTTCCAACTTGACGCTGCGGCCCAGCGGCTGCGGGATGCGGGCTACAACGTCGAGGCGCACCTGCTGCCCGGCAGCCCCGAGGAGGTGATCGGCAGCAGGGTGGAGCAGGATGGGATCGACCTTCTGGTGATGGGCGCCTACGGCCACACCCGGATCCGCAGCCTCATGGTCGGCAGCACGACCACGGCCATGATCCAGCGCTGCAAGGTCCCGGTGCTGCTCTTCCGATAAGGCTCTTCGGCCAAGCGCGGAACGCCGATGCCCTTTAGCCCCGGCGTTCCACCGTCGGACAGCTGTGATGACACTGTCCAACGCAGACATGGAGGTTATGCCCTCTTGGCCAAGGCTGGCCTTGGCCATCCGCAAGGGGAGCGATTGAGGACAACGTCTCCGAGAAGATGGTGGTCATCCATGGATTATCCGATTGGACCGCTGCTCAAGGCACTTGCGAAACGCGTCGTCAGCAACATCAAGGCCGCTCAGGAAACGCAGGGACAGGTTGGGAGAGGAAGCAAGCGAATGAGCCTGTACTTTGAGGAGCTCGATTACCGGCCAACGCCGATTGGGGCGCTGAGCCTGCGCCGCCGCCGGGAACACTCTCTGGGCATCGATGTCTTCGAGATCAAGCTCGGCGACGAGCACCTGATGTCCAGCCTCTTCACCGCATCGGAGATCGCGTTGGCTCGCCTTGGTTTGGCGGAGCTCGCCGGCTCCGGCCATGATGTGGTCGTCGGCGGTCTCGGCCTCGGCTATACGGCACAGGCCGTGCTGGAGGATGAGGTGGTGAAATCGCTCATCGTCATTGAGATGCTGGAGCCGGTGATCGACTGGCACGAGAACGGCATGTTGCCGCTCGGCCCCGTTCTGAAGGCCGATCCCCGGTGCCGGCTCGTGCTCGGCGACTTCTTTGCGATGGCGGCATCACCGCAGGGGTTCGATCCGAATGCGCCCGGCCGGCGCTTCGACGCGATCCTCGTGGACATCGACCACTCCCCGGATTTTTTGCTCGACCCGCGGAGTGCCGCTTTCTATCAGCCTGAGGGGCTGCGCCGGCTCGCAGGCCATCTCAACCCGGGCGGCGTTTTCGGCCTCTGGTCCGACGCGTTGCCGGACGAGGCGTTCACGGCGCGCCTCGCTACGGTTTTCGCGGAGGCTCGTTCCGAGCGCGTAACCTTTCACAATCCGCTTCAGGATCGGGACTTCACCCAGACCGTGTACCTGGCGCGGACAGCGGATCGGCCGGAAACACGAGGCTCTGGCCCTCCCGGGCAATGAAGGCCTCTGGCATTTCGCTTTTGACGTGCTTTTCGAGATCCCTCAGGAAGCCATCGTCGTGGGCTGGGTTGAGATGGACGATGGCCAAGGCCTTCGCTCCCGCCGCCTGGCACAACTGCACACCCTTTTTCCACGTTGAGTGGCCCCACCCCTTGCGGTCGGGGTACTCTGCCTCCAGGAACATGCCGTCAAAAATCACAAGGTCTGCCTCCCGGACGAAATGAAGGAGCGGCTCCGGGGGCCAGGGCTCGGTATGTTCAATGTCGCTGATGTAGCAGACAGCCCGGCCGCGATGCTCGAAGCGATATCCGGTGGCCCCTTGAGGATGGTTGAGCGGAAGGGTTTGCACCTCTTGGCCGTCAGGAAAGCGGAGCGTCTCGCCGGCCCTGAACCCAACATGCTCGATGTCCCCTGGCAGCTGATCGAGATGCACAGGAAACAACGGCGGCGAAAACATCCGCTCAAGAGCGGCTTCGGAGCTATCGCCCCCGAGGTTGCCGCAGTGAATACGGAGGTGCCCCCCGAGGAGAACGGGCTTGAAGAAGGGCAGGCCCGAGGTGTGATCCGGGTGGAGATGGCTCAGCAGCAGATCGATCTCCGGAGGAGCCTTGTCGACAAGCTCCATCCCGAGGGCCGTGAGACCCGTTCCGGCGTCCACGACAAACAGACGTTCACCGCAGCGGATTTCCACGCAGGCGGTGTGTCCTCCAAACTCGGAATAGTCCGGTCCTGAGGCGCAGAAAGATCCCCGCACCCCCCAGAACTTGACGCCAAGGGCCGTCGCGTCAGGAAAACCAGTCGAAGACATCATCACCTCTCCTGTCGATCCCGGCCTCAGCTCTCATCGCGAGGGCACCGGCTTCTCACCGCGGTAGTCATAGAAGCCGCGCCTCGTCTTTCGGCCCAGCCACCCGGCCTCGACATACTTCACCAGCAATGGGCAAGGCCGGTACTTCGTATCCGCGAACCCTTCGTGCAGCGTCTGCATGATGGACAGGCAGGTGTCGAGGCCAATGAGGTCGGCGAGCTGGAGTGGTCCCATGGGATGGTTCGCCCCAAGCCGCATGGCCGTGTCGATGGCGTCGACGGAACCGACGCGCTCGTGGACGGCATAAATGGCTTCGTTGATCATCGACAGCAGGATGCGGTCGACAATGAAGGCGGGCGAGTCCTCGGACACGGTCGCGATCTTGCCAAGCGTGCTGACGAACGCCTTCGCCGCTTCGTAGGTCGAGTCCTCGGTCGCGATGCCGCGGATCAGCTCGACGAGTTGCATTGCGGGCACCGGGTTCATGAAGTGGATGCCGATGAACCTCTCAGGACGGTCGGTGGCGGCCGCCAGGCGGGTGATCGGGATCGACGACGTGTTGGTCCCGATGATCGCATCGGGGTGCAACGATGGGCAGAGGTCGGCGAGGAGCTCGCGTTTCACCTCCTCGTTCTCGGTTGCGGCCTCGATGACGAGGTCACACATGGACAGGTCGTCGTAGCTGGGCGCTGGAACGATCCGGCCCAACGCGGCTTGGCGGGCCTCTTCGGAGATCACCCCCTTGGAAACCTGCCGCGCCAGGTTGCTGTCGATGGTCTCCAGGCAGGCGCTGGTCCGCTCCTCAGTGAGATCGTTCAGGCGAACATCGAACCCTGCAACGGCACAAACCTGGGCGATGCCGCTGCCCATCTGACCTGCACCGACCACGCCGATGGTCCTGGCCGGAATTGACGAGGTGGAATGCCCTTCGTTGAGATCTTCGTCCATTTCAGGCCTCCATGGCTCAATGGGCCTTGCCGGCGCAGGCGACGCAGAGGTGAAACGTCGGGTCGACATTGAGGCGGCCCTCCGAGATCTCCTCGCCACAGTCTGTGCAGTAGCCGAACTCGCCTTCGTCCATCCGAGCCAGCGTTCTGAGAATCTTCTGCTGTCGGACCTTGCGCCGGCGCTCGCCCTCCTTGGCCATGGCCTGGACCTGCATGGCGTCCATGCGGGCAAGCCTGCCGACGCTCTGCTGGTCCAATTGGACCGGAGCCGTGGCGCTGGCGTTCTCCTGCAACAGCGTGTCGAGCTCGTTCAGCTCTTCCAGTAGCCGGGGGCGGAAGCGACTGCAGCGTTCGACATCCTGTTCGGTGAGGGGTGGCATTTCCTGTTCCTTCTTCATCAATCACTGTGGTCGGGCGAGCGCCCGCTGACGGGCGCGGGGCCGCAGGTAGTCGATCTTCTGCGCAAGCGCGCTCTCGCTCATGCCCCTGGCCTCCGGCACAAGACGGCGGATGTCGAAGGCGCTGGAGGCAGGACGGGCCACGAGGATGCGGGCGATCAGGCGGTCGAGGTCCCTGGTCATACCTGTCCCCTTTCACGGACCGTCGCGAAGGTAATGGCCGGCCATTCCTCCATGACCCGGCGCAGCGTCCAATCGTTGCGCGCGAGGAAGACGAGATTACCGTCCCGATCCTCCGCCAGGTTGGCGCGATGCTGGGCCGAGAAGCGCTCTACCACATCAGGATCCGGGCTGGTGATCCACCGCGCGGCCTCGGACGGCGCGGCTTCGTAGCGGATCGGCACACCGTATTCCTGCTTGAGGCGGGAGACGAGCACGTCGAGCTGCAGGGCTCCGACCACGCCAAGGATGGGCTGCGAGCCAAGCACCGGATGGAAGACTTGGACCACCCCCTCCTCGGCGAGGTCCTGCAGGGCCCGGTTGAGCTGCTTGGCCTTCATCGGATCCTCGATCAGCACCCGTCTCAAGAGTTCCGGGGCGAAGTTCGGGATGCCGCCGAAGCGTAGCACCTCGCCTTCCGTCAGGGTGTCGCCCACCCTGAGGGTGCCGTGGTTCGGGATGCCGATGATGTCGCCGGGATACGCCTCGTCGGTCGTTTCGCGCTCCTGGGCGAAGAACAGGATCGGCGACGAGACGGTGATGAAGCGCTTGTCCCGCACGTGGAACAGCTTCATGCCGCGCCGGAACCGGCCCGAGCACAGGCGCACGAAGGCGACCCGGTCGCGGTGGTTCGGATCCATGTTGGCCTGGACCTTGAACACAAAACCAGTGACGGTCTCCTCGTGCGGCTGGACGGTCCGCTCATCGGTTTGGCGGGCCGACGGCCCCGGCACCCAGCGGGCGAGGCAGTCCAGCAGTTCACTGACACAGAAATTGCGAAGGGCGCTGCCGAAGAACACCGGCGAGAGATGGCCTTCGTTGAAGGACTGCGCGTCAAAGTCGGGCAGAGCCCCCCGGGCGATCTGCACCTCCTCCAGAGCGGGGCCTGCGATCCGCTCCTCGATCCCGGTGCGGGACGCCAGATCATCAAGGCGGTCGAGGGCGACGGCGTGCCCGAACGGGCTCGTCCGCTCCGCCACCGGCAGGAGCGCGCGCTTGCCCTTGATGTCGAGGCAGCCCCGGAAATCCGATCCCATGCCGATGGGCCACGTCATCGGCACCAGATCCAGGGCCAGGCCCGAGGCGATCTCGTCGAGCAGGGCCAACGGGTCCAGCCCCTCGCGGTCGACCTTGTTGATGAACGTGACGATGGGAATGTCGCGCAGGCGGCAGACCTCGAACAGCTTGCGGGTCTGGCTCTCGATGCCCTTGGCGGCATCGATGACCATGATGGCGGCATCGACGGCACTGAGGGTGCGATACGTGTCCTCGCTGAAGTCGGAGTGGCCGGGCGTGTCGAGGAGGTTGAAGACGATCCCATCCCGCTCGAAGGTCATGACGGAGCTTGTGACCGAGATCCCGCGGGCCTGCTCGATCTCCATCCAGTCCGAGCGCGTCCGGCGGCGTTCACCGCGGGCCTTCACGTGCCCGGCGAGCTTGATGGCCCCTCCGAAGAGAAGCAGCTTTTCAGTGAGCGTGGTTTTTCCCGCGTCCGGGTGCGAAATGATGGCAAAGGTGCGGCGTTGCCGGGCCTCAGTGGCGATTGGGGTGGGCGAAAGAGGTGAAACGTGCAGCATGATCCGTCATCCAGTTGGGCCAAAGGGTGGATGACGGCGACCTATGGTTCCTGGCCCAAGGACCTCCGTGCATGGGTGGTGTCCAGGAGTTCGAAAAGCTGCTCGTATTGCAACGATGTCAGATCATCGAACAGGTACCGCGCCGTATCGATGCGCCACACCAGATCCCGAAGGGCGGCTGCCGTGGAAGGTGGCGTGGAGGGCGAATTCTCAAGCAGGGATCTTGCCTGCTCGACTAGGGGGCTGTCGGCGGTGAGATGTAGGCCTTCCTCGCCTGCCAAATCGACGAGGGCCAGCATCAGCCGCATGAAATACACGGTGCTGACCGGCTCTGGAGGCCCGGCCTCACTGTGACGGTCTGGTTTGATGAAAGTTTGCAATTCCAAAATAAATGCTCACGGGTTTGTTACCAATGACCCATGCGCACGCCGATTTCCCTGGAAACCAGGGAACATGCGCGCCAAGCTCAAATCGTGGCGCGCTTGCTGCGTCAGATGCGCAAGCGCGATGCGCTTGCGGTCAGACGAGCGGAACAGCGTCCACACCGATCTAAACTTGGCTCAACCGAATTTTTCGGGGAACCAGATGTTTATATAGGCGACCCGATTGCGCTTGTGAATACCCAATTGGGCGTCAGCAACATTCTGGAAGATCAGTCAAGCCACACGGCAACGCTTGGGAAACCGCCTGCGCACAGCAACCTCGGTTGGGCCAGATCTGGAACTTCACACCCCCAAAGGTATTCACAAACCGGACGGCTTATTCTATTGAGCGTCTCGGTTCCCCCACATTTTGGTTGAGCCAAGTTCAGAACTATCGCGGTCGTTGATCGCTCGTCGCACAGCTTGCCTGTTCAGGCAGCCTGGGAAGATGAGCTGAATGCGCCCGCTCCGGTTTGGGCTTGGCGCATCGATGGTCCGGCATCCCGGATGCATCGTCAGTGATCCCGATAGCTTCGCATTCCACGAGGCCGCGCCTTGCCGCGGCATGATCGGAAAAGGAGCCTTGAATGGATCATGTGACTAATCGTGAAGTGTTGATCCCACTCGATGAGCGGGACAGCCGCAGTGCCGGCGACGACAACCAGACACGGACGAGGCTGACCGCGTCCGCCGGCATGTTGCAGCCGGGACGGCGCGAGTTCACCCATGGCCACTACCGTGTGATCGCGGGCGAGCGCAAAGGGCTCAATGTTGCCATCGCCTATCTCGGGGAACGCCGGATCGACCAGGTGGTCGCCGACCGTCTTGAGGATGCTGTCGCTAGCCTCATCGAAAGCCTCGACGAGCGCCGCCGGCGTTACGCGGAGGCTCGCATCGAGGGCATCCCCTCGGCTGAAGAGTATCGTGAAGCCCTCGAACGCGGCGCCTCCGCCTTGAACGGCGCCCGCGGTTTCCTGTTCTGGCATCTGCGAGCACCGGATCAGCGCACCACATTCGGCGACCTCTCCCGGCTCGCCGGATCGCATCCTGAGGACGTCACCGGAGCCTACTTGCGGCTTGGGCGCCGCCTCTCGACCATCCTCAAGTTCAGGCCAGCCGGGTTGGATGCACGTCTCAAGCCCATTCTGACCCTTGCCGAGGCCACTGAGGCTGCTGATCCGCACCTGATCATGTGGACATTGCGCCCGGAGCTCGTCGCCGCATTGAATAACATCCAGCCGGTGCCATCCTGAGGGGGCCGATACCGCAGGACCAGTCCTGAGGTGACAGGCTGGTCACTGATCCTGAACGAGCTCACCCTGCTTGGGCGGGCTCATCCTCGTATGGCGGATCAGAGCTCAAGCATCGCATAGGGCCGCCCGGTCGGCTTCTCGATATGGGAGGCGACGTTGTACACGATCTGCCCGCCCGGGGTGCGCCCCTCATACTTGCCCACGTGGGCATGTCCATGCACGATGGCGCTGACCTTGAAGCGGTCGATGGTCTCGGCCAAGCGCGACGAGCCCAGGAAGGGATAGATCTCCAACGGCTCTCCCTCGATTGTCTCGGTGACCGGAGCGTAGTGGAGGACGACGAGAGAGCGCTCGCTCCGCACCGTCCGCATGGCGTTTTCCAAACGCAGCGCCTCGTTGACGGTCTCGGAGACGAATTGCTTGTAGAGCGGCTCGCCAAAGGCTCCGAGCATCCGACGGCCGAAGCCGCCGCCAAAGCCTTTCGCGCCGACGAAGCCAACGCCGCCGATCTCAACCGCCGTGCCATCGAGCAGGTGGACACCGGCATCCCTGACGATGTGTGACACTTCCTCCACGTGCCCGCAGTCGTAGTCATGGTTGCCCAGGACCGCCACAACAGGAATCGAGCAGAATTTCAGATCATCGACGAAGATCTCCGCCTCGCTCGGTTTGCCGAGATCCGTCAGGTCCCCTGCCAGCACCAGAACATCTGCCTTCTCCGAGATCTCCGCAAAGAGCTCCCGATGGGCAGACTTCTGCGTTTCCTTGATGTGAAGGTCTGCCATTGCCGCGACCTTCAGCGGCCCATCCTTAGTTGCCATATGAGATTTCCTCGTCGACGCGTTCCATGATGGTTTGCCAAGGGCGCTGGTTGATCCGTTGTCCCTGGCAGTCGTTGATGACCACGGTCTCGCGCACGCGCCGAAAGAACGACGTGCGGCCGATGACTTCGAGCAGGTCCCACTCGTCCTCGCCGAGGAGGAAGTCATGCAGGATACGGACCGAGGGCATGGCGTAGTCGTCGACGGCCATCAGGCCTCCGACCCTGAGCCTTTGCTCGGTGTAGTGCCAGTCCAGGCAGGGAAACGGGAAGCGATGCGCCCCGTCGATGAACACGAAGTCCAGCTCACTCGGTATTCCGGCGTCCCGCGTCAACGCCACGTCCGAGCTCTCATGGATGAAGGTCAGGTCGGCCGGCGCCCCGTGTTCCGCGAGCCAGGCGCGAATCCGCTGCGCCTCGCCCGGATCCAGGGTGATCGCCGTATGCCGGGCCCCGGCGAGGGCGAAGGCCACCGTCGATTGCCCCGAGCCGGTCTCCAGGGTCCGCATTCCCGGCGTGACGTGGCGGACGATGAAACGGAGGACGTCGGGATGAACGGACCAGTTGGCCGGCGTGCCGTCACTCCAGGCCTGGAACGACGGGTTCTCCAAAATCAGACGCTCTAGGAGGTCCATGCGACCTCCCTGATGTGCGGGAGCGGCATCGCGCAATCCACTTCGCCACTGTGGGTGTCAGGAATGAGAGTGACGTTCACACGCGTGAACGACGGCCGGGACAGGCGGACCCAGTGGGGCCTGGCCTGGGCTGATCCTCGGACCAGCCGCCTCGGACCTACGGCGGCGTTGAAGAGCGGGAATGCGAGGGCGCGAAAGGCGTCATGGTGCGGTAAGTAGGAGCCCGCTCAGAAAAGTGAAGCGGCACCCGCAGGACGGACGGGGTCAAGGGAGCACCCTCCAGCCGTCGATCAGGCGGGGGAAATACTCCCGGATCGAGAGCAGGTCCTCCTCGCGGTCCAGCTCGATCACGGTCCACTTGAGAACCGATCCGAAGGCAAACTGCCCCTGCGCCCTGCTGTCGAGGTGCTCCCGCATCTGGCGCAGTTGGGACACGCTGATCTCCCGTCGCAGATAAACCCTTGCGATGGCCCCATCGACCAGCGGGACGTCGCGGCGCCCCACAGGTTGCCCATTTCCCTCCCAGGGCGGCTTGGGGGTTGAGGCCTTTCCTGAGCCGGAATGGTCTCCGTCGGGATCAGCGTGTACCTCGTCCGCGGACGAGCCCAGAACGAGGCCGCCCTGTTCCGGCAGTGCGAAATCTTCTTTGTCCAGCGCCATGCTTGCCTCCGTCATGTGGCGGGGCAGCCAACGGCGAGTTGACGGGGCGCAGCTATGCACCGTCGAACGGGATCCTGCCGCGCTAGCCAGAACAACCCTTGTTGTTTGGGCGACCACGGACGGCAGGATCCACGATCCCATGGATCATTTCGCCTTAGCTGTTCCGCGATTGCGCGCATCGAAGCCCACCAGATCATGGTGGGGAGCGGCCAACTGGCCGCTCCGTCAAACATAGTGCTTGGGCGCGCGTCTGTGTATCGGGAATTCGCGCTCCTTCGCCCTGTCACCAACTCGTGACAAGGCGCTGCTCCGCCGCGGCGGGAGCTTGGGCCGGCGAGGGATCCCACGGCGAGAGGGAACCGCGGCCGGTGTGAAGGCTTCCCCAGAGGAGACCCGGATGGGAGGAACGCCGCATGTCCGACACGCCACAGCCCGATGCTCCGTCTCCGCAGCCGAGTGTGCCGGCCCCTACTCCTGATCCCATCCTGCCGCCTCCCGGACCTCCTGGGCTGCCAGGCAATGACGCGCCTGCCGGCATTCCGCCAGGATCGCCAAGCGAGGTGCCCGCCCGGGACGTGCCGCTCGGCATCCCGCCGGGCACGCCGCAAGAGGTACCAAGCAGACCCACGCCCGGGCAGCCGAGGACAGGGTGATGGGATCGGAGGGCGCGCTGTCGCCCCACCATGAGCGCTCCACGTCAGTCCGAGATTGCTCCGCCACACCAGCCAGGCCACGCATGCACTGTCACATCTGAGTTGCTCTTGCTGGCAGGGCACGCTAGAAATCCAGGGTCGCCCATCGCTGCGACCTAATTGACCGCACCGGCCCAGGTGCTGTCCTGACGCCCCATCACAGTTGGATCGAATAGTGTTGAGCGCTCACTCCAGCGGCCTCAGAAGGCTGCACTGGCTGGCCGGCGGGTTCCTGCTGACGTTTTCGTCCGCGTTCGGCCAGACCTTCTTCATCGCCGTCTTCGCCAACGACCTCAAAGCGGAATTCGACCTCAGCGACGGGGGTTTCGGGGCCTTCTACATGGTCGCAACACTCGCGAGCGCTGCCACCTTGATGTCCATCGGTCGCGTGGCGGACCGCAGCCACCTGCGATGGGTTGCCGTGCTGACGCTCGGCGGCTTGGCGCTCGTCTCGGCTGCCATGGCCGCCACGGCATCGGCCTGGATGCTGATCCCGGTGCTGTTCGGCCTGAGGCTCTTCGGCCAGGGGCTCCTCGGCCATATATCCATGACAGCCATGGCCCGATGGTTCGTCGCCGGCAGGGGCCGCGCGATCTCAATCGCCGCGATGGGATTTCCCGCAAGCCAGGCCGTCATCCCTATCGTCGCGGTCGCACTCACCGGCGCCTATGGCTGGCGGACCACTTGGTTGCTCGGCGCCGCGGCTCTGCTGGGTGTTGCGGCCCCGCTGACCATTTATCTCTTCCGAAGGGAGCCTGGAGGGTTTGAGGCGGCTTCCGAGGATCAGGCCAGCCCGAGGGCCGCACCGGCGAGGCGCCAATGGACGCGGGCCGAGGTTCTGCGGGATCCGATCTTCTACGCCCTGATGCCGGGGGTGCTTGCGTCACCGTTCGTGGTCACGGGGATCTTCTTCCACCAGGTCTCCATCGTGCATGCGAAGGGCTGGGATCTGGCCTGGTTCGTCGGCTGGTACGCTGCGCATGCGCTGGCCACCATTGGTGCCACGTTCGCCACGGGATGGGCCGTCGACCGCTTCGGCTCGTCCCGTATCCTCCCGGGTTTTCTCGCGCCCCTGATTATCGGCATTGGTGTTCTCGCGCTGTTCGACAGCCCTTACGCCGCTCCGGTGTTCATGGTCCTGTCCGGCCTCAGCCTGGGCAGCGCCAACACGGTTCTGGGCGCCATGTGGGCGGAGCTCTACGGAACCCGACACCTGGGGTCGATCCGCGCCGTCGCATCCGCCGGTGGTGTCTTTGCCTCGGCTCTGGCGCCAGGGCTCATGGGTGTCTTACTCGACTATGGGGTGTCGGTTACAAGCCAACTGTTGATGCTGGCGGGGTACACCCTGGCGTCGGCTTGCATGTTGGTCGTGGTCGCGCCGCGATTGCGTCGGGAGAGATGAGTGAAGCTGTCACGCCTCCTGGCCGCGCAGGCCCGCCGGATAGACCATCATGATGGTGTCCTGGCCTGCTACCCTCAGCACGGGCGATAGTACTGCAGGTACTCGATGTACCTCCCCAGGTTATGCGTCCAATAGGCGATCTTACTGCTGCTTTGGGCCTCACTGATCAGTCGAAGGACAGCCTTCCGTACCGAGGGGAACTCTGTGTGGGCGGGACCAAGATTGTTCGCGCTACCAAAGTGTATTGTCAGAGCTGGTTGAGATGCATGCTTGCCTTTCACCGTTTCCTCCTGACGCTTCTATTATTACTCCGAGGTCCTTCTTCGCCTGGAACCATGATGAAACCAGGTGTTATGGGAGAAAGCCAGTCCTTTTGACTTGCGCACGAATGCTGATGCTGACGAGGACCTGGATGGGGTATTGGACAGCGGGGGTGTGCAATAGCGAAACAACCCTCCACCGGCCCCTATCGCGCGCCGGCCTAGTCCAGGCCCGTCCTCGCCTGCTCCATCGTGAGCATGAGGTCGACCGCCTCGGAGAACCGGAAGGCGAAGTCGTCATGGGCCTTGGCGGCCACCCCGGCGAAGTCGAACTGGGGCTTGTCGTAGGTCTCCTGCCGGTAGGCGGCCACGAGCAGCCGGGGCGTCGACATGTTGATGACCTGACGCAACCCGCGCTGGCGGGGGATCATCATGGTGCTGCGGTCCGGGCGCTCCCAGATGCCGTCCACCCCGTACAGCCGGGCGAAGAACACGGGGCGCCGGGCCTGGTCGCGCTGCTGCGTCCGGGCCGAGACGGGCTTGTCCTGCCCCGTCAGGCCGGCCCGGCGGGTGAACCCGCGCAGGATGCCCCGCTTCATGCCGCCGTGCCGGTTGTCGATGAGCTCCTTGGCGACGGGCATGAACAACCACTCGGCGCCGGGGCCGATGTTGCCCGGCCGGCGGACGCCACCGCCGCCCCCCTGGACCTGGAACCACAGGTAGGCCGACTGCCGTTTCATGACGAACACGCGGGCGGTCGGGTTGCCGTGCAGCACGGACTGCTTCGAGACCGCCTTGACCCCGAACGCCTGCCGAACGGTGAACGAGGTGGGGCGGTCGAGCACGTCCTTGACGTGGGCCCTCAGGGCGTCCCTGGCGGCGTACATCGACCCGTTTAGGGCGTACGCGGTCGCCTCCGGGAGGATGAAGGAGGCATAGCTCCCCAGGTATGCCTCCCAGGCCTTGAGGTCGACGGTGACGCCCATGTCCATGCTCATGCCGGGAGGATGGGGCCAGGGCCGGGACCGCGCACGGGTGCCAGAACGACGAAACCCGCCCTCCGGGTTACGGAAGACGGGTTTCTCTCAGAGTGAGGTGCAAACTGAGCGCCATCCCTGGCAGTTCCGAATCTAGTGCGTGCCGTTGCGAGGGACAATCCCCCACGGGTCGTTCGGGAGGACGATGTCGGCGTCCCGCCCGGCCACGCGGCGGTACTTGCCCCGGCACAGCACCCGGTCGGCCGCGTCCTTGCGCTTCGCCCGGCGCCGGGCGGCCTCCTTGCGCTTCGCCTCGGCGGCACGCGCCTCCGCCGCCTCGTCCCGCACGGCCACGGGGGCCGGGGGCAGCGGGGCGTGCAGGGCGGCCTCGAACAGGGCATCAGCCGCGTCGTCGGCCAGGCGCTGGGCCTCGTCGCGGTCGTCATGGTCGATAACCCGAAGCCCCAGGGCGGCCAAGGGGCAGGGTTTCTGCGACGGGACGGGTGAAGAGACGTCCGACGCCTCAAGGGTCTCCACGGAGCCTCCCAGGGCCTGGACCGTCGAAACGGGGGCCTGACGGTCAGAGGACGGGGCGGAGGCTACGCCCTTGGACAGGTCCGAGGAGGTCACGGAGGAGACGGCAGGGACAGGGCGGCGCAGGGAGGCGACCAGGGACACGGGACCACGCGATCCCCCCTCCAGGGCACCGGCGACAGGCACCTGGGTGACGGCGGGCCGGCGCACCAGGGTCACCGGGACGGAGGTCCGGGGTGCCGGGACCGGCAGGGCCACCGGGGCGGGCAGGCCCCCAGCTACCACTTGTGTCACTTTTTTGGAAGAATCCTTGATGACGCAAGGGGTTAGGACATTCACGATCCGGAGGTAGGCGGCCTGCATGATGGCCTTGACCTGCTCCATGTAACGGGCGGGGACGACCACGCTGTCATGGACCGGCAGGGCCGGGATCGCGGCGGCCATGCAGTCGAACAGGACCTCCCTCATCACCCTGCTGTCGACCCGCATCAGGCGGATGCCGGCGTCGGAGCAGATGGCGTCGGCGATGCTGGCGTTGTGGGCGATGGCGGCCTCCAGCAGGGCCACGGTGCGCTTGCGGCTCAGGCGCCACCGCTTCTTCGGGTCCTTGGCCTTGCGACGGGCCATGAGGGCGCCGACGGCCTCTTCCAGGCTGGCCGCGTTGATGGCTATGTTCAGGGCCAGCTTGCAGGCCGCGCGGAGGTCCTCGAAGCCCGACACCTTGTAGGGGTCGAATCCCTCGGCGACGATGTCATGGCCCCGCTCGGCGTAGAGGATGGTCGGGTGCATGGCCGAGAAGTCCAACTCGACCGTCCGCATGCCGTTGAGCATGAGGCCTGGGCGCCAGTCGGACGGGATCGATTGCCAGTAGCCATATAGGCGGCCGTGCAGGTCCCAGCGGCCGCGGGAGAACACCTGGTAGACCTGCGGGTAGAGGGTCGGGCAGACGACGCTCTCGACGGTCTCCCTAGTGCCGTCGTCGTGGATGATCTCCTTCGGGAAGCGCCACTGGCCGCGCTCGGTCGGCTCGACCCCCGGCAGGGTGACCGTGAAGGAGCGCATCCACATGTTCAGGGCATTCAAATCCTGCATCAGCGCCCTGGTCACCGCGCTGTGCTTGAAGGGCAAAAGGTTGCCGTTCTCGTCTTTCAGGCGCAGCGGCGCCTTGAGCTCGGGGTTGTGCTGCAGCTCGACGCCGTCGAGGAGCTCCAGCAGGCGGTCCGTGGCCCAGAACGTCGACTGGGTGCCGGGCACCCGCTTCTTGCCGCCGCCGGCGACGCGCAGGCCGAGGAGGCCGGCGGTTGCCAGCTTGCGGACACCATCGGCGATGTTGGCGTGGGTGTAGCTCTTGCCCTCGTACTGGGCCCGACG
Source organism: Microvirga sp. GCM10011540 (assembly GCF_042650665.1). Lineage (NCBI taxonomy): Bacteria > Pseudomonadati > Pseudomonadota > Alphaproteobacteria > Hyphomicrobiales > Methylobacteriaceae > Microvirga > Microvirga sp. GCM10011540. The sequence goes on from NZ_JBHSBQ010000031.1 coordinate 87,967, forward strand.
GGTGTAGTGCGGGCGGTGGAACGACACGGAGCACCGGCGGCCGGCGTCGGCGGCCATCAGGGCGGAACCGAAGATCGCGCCGAAGGCAGTCAGGACCTCGCCGCGGCGGCCCTTCCGGTCCTTGCGGGTGGAGGGCGCGGGCAGCTCGACCCCGGCCTCGGCCAGGATCCGCTCGACGACCTCCGCGGGGACGAGGCGGTCGAAGCGGATGGCGTCGTCGGCGTGCTCGGCGGCGGTCTCGGCCGCGACCACGTCGACCGGCAGGTAGTCGCCGGTGGCGGCCGGTGCGGGCTGCTCGATCTGGACGGGGACCGTCTCGGCGACGGGGGCGGAAACGGCCGGGGCGGTGCGGGCGAACGACGCGATCAACGCGCGGGCGCAGGCCTCGGCGTCGTCTTCGTCGACCTCGTCCGGGTCGGCCGTGAAGCCGGTGTACTCGAAGGCGCGCTCGGCCGGCTCGACCGGCAGCGGGATCGGGGCATCGGGGTAGTAGGCGATCTGGGGGATCATAGGGGCCTCGGGGATGGTGTGTCGCTCGCGAACCGGGGGCACCTCTGCCCCGTCGCAAGCCCAGGCTGCCATGACGCCTAGCCAGGTCAAAATGCCGAATTGCTTAACCTTACCCGCCGGTTAACCCGTCGCCGCGGCGGCGGCGCGACCCCGCCGATAAGCCGCCAGGACGCCCGCCAGGGGGTCGAGTCCGCGCCGACCCTTGTCCGGCGATTCCCAAAAACAGGCCGCCAGAAGGTGCCTCCAGAGGCCTAAAACCCCCCTGAAATAAAGTTGGTCGCTCAGGTCCAAGCGGGCTTTCCGGGCCCGCCGGGGCCTGAATCCGGTGCCGAATCCATGTGAAAGGGCGCCGAATCGTCAATCCGCGGGCGCGAATCCAGGCCGTCGATTCGGTGCCTTTCCGTGACCGGTCCCGTCCGTGGCTGACCCTGGTGCTGTCACCGTGAGGCAGCCCGTGCAGTCGATCTCTCCAGTCCCCTGCGACGTCCGCGTCGACCGCTCCGGCGGCCTGCGCGCCCGCGTCACGCACCATGCCGTCCGCCGCTACGTCGAGCGCGCGCTGCGCGTGGGCGAGGACCTGATGGACGGCGTCTCCGACAGGGACGCCGTCGAGGCCTTCAAAGGCATGGGCTTCCCCGTCGGCGCGATCCGCGACCGGCTCGCCTACTTCGGCGGCGTCCTCCTGCAGTTCGGCGCCGACGGCCTCGTCATCGACGGGATCGGGCTCGTCCTGATGGAGGACCGGGTGGTGACGGTCAAAGCGAAGAGGCACCGCGCATGAGAAACGTCACCCCCTGGGGCGAGAACCTGATCACCAATTTCGAGGGCTGTGTCCTCAAGGCCTACCGCTGCAGCGCGGGCGTCCTCACCATCGGCGTTGGCCACACCAGCGCCGCCGGATCCCCGGTCGTGACGGCCGGCATGGTCATCACCCGTGACCAGGCCATGGCCATCCTCCGGGCCGACCTGGACAAGTTCGAGGCCGGGGTCGAGCGTCTGCTCAAGCGGCCGGCGAAGGATTGCGAATTCGATGCTTTGACATCCCTCGCGTTCAACATTGGACTCGGCAACCTCTCGGGCAGCACCGTGCTGCGCAAGCACAACGCGGGCGACACCCAGGGCGCGGCCGACGCGTTCCTCGCCTGGAACAAGGCCCGGGTGAAGGGCGTGCTCACGCCCCTGGCCGGCCTGACCCGGCGCCGCAACTCCGAGCGCCTGGCCTACCTCGGGATCCGGGACCTCGACTTCGACGGCAGGAAGGATTCGGGCGAGCCGGTCTACGGCCTGCGCGTCACCTTCGAGGACAACATGGCTGACGAGGTCCAGGTCGCCTTCGAGGCCGAGCTCGCCGGGAGCGCCTTCGCATGACCGCGCTGCTCGCCTCTCCGCTCGCCCGCCGGCTGCTCGGCGCCGGCCTCCTGGTTGTCGCCGCGGCGGCTGCCTGGCTCTACGTCGCCGGCCTGCGCCGGTCCCTGGTCGAAGCGCAGGCCGCGGCCATCGTCGCGGAGGGTAAGCTGGCCGGGGCCGAGGCCCTGCTGATCCTGCAGGACAGCCAGCACAAGGCCGTGCTCGACGCCGTCGCCCGCGAGCGCCTGCAGGCCGACGAGCGCGAGCGCGCCATGGCCGACGCGCACGCCCGGCTGGAGCGCGTGCCCGTCGACCCGGCCTGCCCGGGGACGCCCGCCGTCATCGACGAGGCCCTGGACATCCTCGGGAGCAAGCCGTGAACCTGATCAACCGAATCCCATTCATCCCGCTCTGGCCCTTCGGTGTCGCCGTGATCGTGCTCGCGATGGCCCTGGGCGGCTGCGGCGAGCGCCCGCAGATCACCGTCCAGGCCACCGGCCCGGACGTCCCCGAGCACCTGCTGACCTGCCAGGACGAGCCGGCCCCGCCCGCTCGCCCCGGCCCGGCAAGCCCCGCGACCCGAAGGCGGTGGCGCACTGGCAGGTCGACCTGGCCAAGGCCGGCCGCGACTGCCGCACCAAGCTCGGGAGCGTGCGCGGAATCCTCAAGCTGGAAGGAACCGAGTGATGGCCGACATGAACAACCTCTTCGGGGTCGAGGTCGGCCACATCGTCGCCGGCATCGCCGGGGGCGTCGTCCGGGCGCTCACCCGGCCCGGGCAGACCCTGGCCGCGAACGTCTCCACCGCCGTCGTCGGCGTGCTCTGCGCGGCCTACGCGACGCCCGTCGTCAAGACCTGGCTCGGGCTTGCCGATGCCGACATGGCGACGCAAAACGCCATCGCCTTTGGTCTGGGCCTGATCGGGATGTCGCTCGCCGAGGGCGTCATCAGCCTCGGGAACGCGTGGGCCCGGCGCCCGCGGCTCCCGGCCGGCGCCCCCGCGGCCGACGTGGTCAACGCTGCGGCGGACGCGCAGGAATCCGCCAAGTGATCGCCGACCTGGTCATCCGGCTGCTCGTCCTCGCCGTCGTCCTGGTGTGGGCGCTGCCGAGGCCGTCGGCGCGCTGGAGGCTCGCAACGTGAGCCCTGAACATCGTCTTAGGATTCGTCGCCATCCTGGTGGCCTGCGCCCTGGTCCCCGTCGGCCGAGCGCAGGCGCCTGAAGCCACACAACAAGCGCAGGGCGACAGCGCGATCTGAAGGCCTCCTCGCCATGCCGTTTGTGCCTGCCCTCGCTATCCTCTTCATCGCCCTCAAGCTCATGGGCTACATCGCCTGGAGCTGGCTCTGGGTCCTGTCGCCGATCTGGATCGTCGCCGCGATCTACCTGGTCGCCCTCGTGCTCGCGGTGCTCCGCCTCCGCCGGATCGAGCGCGAGATCCACAAGCGGACCGGGGGGCGCTGATGGGCCGGATCCCCGCCCTGCAGATGGAGATGTGGGCCGACGCGCACCGGGGCTTCCTGCGCTGGGCGTCCCTCGTGCTCGGCTGCGCCCTGGGCCTGGCGGTGGTCGGCTGGACCTGGGTGCTGCCCCTGGTCGCCCTGGGCCACGCGGTGGCGGTCTACGCTGTCCTCCTCGTCCTCTACGCCGCGACGGCCGACCCCTGGCCCGAGACGGCCGACGGCGTGCACGAGGACCTGCCGGCGGACGAGCCGCTGGAGCCCGGCGTCGTCGTCTCCGTGGTCGACGGCACGATCATTCCATTCCGCCCCAAGTAATCGGAAGTAAACCGGCCTGCGCTACGCACGTGCCGCCCAAGCCCTTGAATAACAAAGCCCCGACCGCAAGGCCGGGGCTTTTGATTTCCCGCTCACAGGGAGCGGATGGGACACGCCAGCGGCAGGCGCTAGCGATCAAAGGGTTGCCCGCTCTCAGGGAGCGGATGTCGTCGTCCAGGAGGACCACAGTCCAGACGTGTGGTCTGCCCGCTCCTTGGGAGCGGATGACCCACACTACCCCTGGCCGCCCGGATTCGGCAACGATGGCGAGGCCGCTTGGTTAAGCCGCGGTTGCCAGCGCTGCCTGCCGGGCAGCCTGGGCCGCGTCGAGGCGCGCCCGTTCCGCCCCGGTCCGCGTCCGGTAATCCTGGCCCTTCCAATGGTAGCGCCCCCACCACAGGAAGCGTGAGGCCTGGACCCCCTCCGCCAGGACCTCCCGCTCGGCCTGCTCCGCCCGCCACTCGGCCGGCGTCCGTGCCCGCACGCTGGACGGGATCCCGTACTGCCCGGCGACCTGGTCATGGGCCTCATGGTAGGCCTGCTCGTAGGCGACCTCGGGCTGCCCGTCGGCGTACACGCATCCGGTCGGCTGGAGCAGCTCGTGGCCGGCGGGCAGCGCCGCCCGGAGCACGGCGAGCTGCGCCCGCCGGCCGGCATCCTGCGCGGCGAGCCGGCCCCGCAGATCGGCGATGACCGCGTTGGCCCTGCCGATCTCGGCGTTGGCGTTGTCGAGACGGGCGCTGAACACGTCGCGCACGGCCTCGACGGAATGACGGTAGCCGAGCGCCATCCCGATGCGGTGGAAATCCAGCATGATCAGTCTCCCGTTCCGAAGGTGACGACGTCCGAGGCGCAGCGGTCGCTGTCGACGGACAGGCGGTCGCCCGCCAGGATGAACCGGCCGAGCGGGCCAGCGACGCCAACGATGAAGCCCTGGTGGAGGCGGCCCTGGCCGACGCTCTTGTGGGAGGTCCACCTCTTGCTCCGGGTGTCGGTGACCTGGCAGTCGAATTGCACGTTCCACGCGCCCGGGCCCGTGCGCTCGAACAGGGCGACCGTGTCATGCGACACGTGCCCGCGGACCTGACGTGTCTCGGCGCTCCACATCGGCGCGTCGAGGTCCGGCTGCGCCAGCGCCGGGCCGGCCGTCGCGACGAGTATCAGTGCTGCCGCTCTCACGTCGGCCTCCTCTGTTGACCTCAGAGAGTCCAGGAAAATGCGCCGGCGCTCAAGGCGTTACGAGGGATTGTCCCCAACGCAACGCCCTGGATCAGCGCCCGTTCTTGCGCTCCCATGCGCGGTCGATGGGAACGCCCCAAATCGAAACCTCGCCGGTCCAGACCCAATCGTCCGGGCCGGCGTATCTCTTCCGCATGCCCTCCAGCCTGTCCGCCAGGTGCTCCGCCTCGCGGATCCAGCGCGCCTCCGCCCTCACGCGGGCAGCGAGCGCAACGCGGCTAGCTCGCGGGAGAGCCTGGAGACGTCGGAGCGCAGCAGCTCCAGGGCTGCCGCTTGGTCGTCCACCGCCGCCACCAATTCGCCCAGCACCGTCAGCAGGTCGCCCGCCGGGTCCGGCTCGTTCTCCGGCGGCTGCAGCGCCGACAGCAGCGCCTGCACGACGGTCGAGAGCGTCCTGACGTCCCGGGCCAGGTCCTGTTGGGCATTGGGATTGAATGAGTGTGAAGACATTGGCTTCTCCTGGAACGTGATCAATGAGTGTCATGCCGGCGAGCCGCGCCTTGACGGCGGCTGCCGGAATTCTGTCGCCGTCAATCCGGCGTGACGCGGCGCCGAGGACGCGCGTCGCCAGGTGCGCTGTCCCCGTCGCGTCGACGATGACGGCCCCGCTGCGCCCCTGCCTGAGGTCCAGGCCGCGCTCGCGCAGCGCGGTCACGAACCCGGCGCCGTCGGCCGAGGCCTTCCAGGCGTCCAGGGCCTTGCGCTGGATCTCGTCGAGCGGGATCCCGGTGCGCTCCTGAATGAGCCGCTCCTCGGGCGACAGGTCAGCGACCGGTCGCTCGGTCATGGTCTGCCCGCTCAAAATGAGCCAGTCGGCCACGTCGTGCCGGTTGTCCTCGCGCAGCCGCCGTTCGATGGCGCGGGCGTGCTTGCTGGGCACCGGATGCATGCCGAATTCGCATTCGACGATGCGCGAGCACATCTCCCTGCGCAGGTAGTCCCAGGACAGGTCGATGACACCGCCGTCCGGGCGCACGAGGCTGTAGACGCGGTGCTCATGGTGCCTCGAATGTTTGACGTGCCGCGCCCCGCAGTAGGGCTGCTCGGTGAGCCCGAACTCGGCCTCGAACAGGGACCAGAACCGGTCCAGGGCGGCCTGCGAATCCGTGATCCCCGGATCCGGATCGGCGTGGACGTGGTAGCACACCTTGTCGGTCCGCCCGCCGAGCGCGCCGGCCACTAGCTCGGCGAGCTGCCCATGCAGGTCCGGGCTGCCCAGGCCGCGCGGCTCGACGACGTGCACGGACTCGTTCTCGGCCTTCAGCAAGTGAGCGCTCAAAGCCTTCCCGCCCTTGCCGCGGACTGCACCGGAGATCATCGGCCACCTCCGATGATGACGGACAGGATCGTCCCGAACGACAGTGACAGGCCGACCATGGCCGGCCAGAAGTCGCGCAGGAACTGCTTGGGGGTGCGACCGCCTCTCATGCCGCCCTCCGGATCGAGTTGGCGGCTTCTTCCGTCGTCAGGTCCGGCATCGCCTTCCTCAGGGCGAGGTAGGCCGCGACCTGGTCGACGGCGAGCGCGACGCCCTTGCGGGCAGCCTGGGCCCGGGACCGCTTGGCCACCGGCGACAGCGGCGACAGGCCACGGGTCCGCTTGCTGACGCACGGCACGGTGACGCCGAGGTCGCGCGCCACGTCTTCGAGGAAGTCGCCGGCCGCCACGCGTCGGCGCATCTCGGCGACCTGATCGGGGGTGAGGTGGCGCGCCATCACACATCCCTCCCGGCCCGGGCCACCATGGGCACCAGCGCCGCCCGCAGGCGGTCCAGGCCCCCGATGATCTTGTCGATCTTCGGCGGCTGCGACCGGGCCGGCCCGTAGAGGCTGCCGACTTCCCTGACGAGGCCGGCCAGCACCTGCAGGTCCTGGTCCGGAATGCGCGGGCGGCGGCCCGAGGCCCGGTCGGCGTCGCTCTCCAGGCCGAGCCTGTCGAGGATGAGCCGGCGCACCAGCGCGGACTCGGTGATGCCCTCGGCCTTGGCGGCCGCTTGCAGGCCGCAGCGCAGGTCGCCCGACAGGCGCATGGTCATGACGCCACCGAGCTTGCGGTGGTCTACCCGGGGTGCACGGGGCGGAGCCCCTGCCCAGTCAGCCGGAGGCGTCTGGAGGTGAGGAAGCCGGGACGGCTGTATTACCTCCATGGCTGGCTTAACTCCCTTTTCTGCCGTTTCCGTTTCCGCGGTGTCATACAAGTCGGTCATACAGGCCTCCTCAATCGTCGCCGGTGGTGGTCGGGGTCAGGGCCGGCATGCGCGCTGCGGCCTATTCCGCGATGGCCTCCATGACGCCCGTGGTGCCCTGGCCGGGAACCTGCCCGGGCGTCCCTGCGGGTCTGGCCGGAGCCCCTGCCTGGCCGCGGCGGCCACGCTCGGCGGCACGCTTGGCGCGCTCCTCCGCCAGCGCCGCAAGGGCGATGCGGACCTCGGACGGGATGATCAGGTCGGGCGGCGCCCTGCGGGCAAGCCGGTGGGCCCGGACCTGGATCTTGGTGAGCTCCTCGCGGCCGCGCTCCCAGGTGTTGATGTCGGTGACGGCACGCTCGCGCAGGTCGCGCTCGAAGGCCGCGCACATGCGCTTGTTGGCGAGGCCGGTGTTGCCCATCATCGGGATCCGCCCGCCTGCGAAGTAGATCGCTCTGAGGTACTGGTAGACGATCCCGCCCAACTTGATCTTCGCGGCGCGGATCTTGTCGGAGGACGGGCGCAGGCTGTTGCCGTCCAGGGCCTTGGCGATCCACGTGCAGCTCAACGCGAACGTCGGCGTCGGGGGCATCTGCCGCAGAGGCCGACCGGCCGTGCCCGCGCGGGGCGGCGGCGGGTACTTCTGGGCAAGCGCGCCCGTGAACAGGTCCGGTCGCGCGGGTCGGTCGAACCCGAAGAATCTGATGAGGGCGTGGAGCAAAAGGGCCTCCTGTATTACCGCCATGAGAGGAATCCCCGCCGCTGCAAGCCACAATGGCCGCGGGCGTCTTTCGCCGTTTTTGTTGCCTTCCCCCTCGGTCAGGCCGACGTCGGGCCGACGTGCGCCTGACGAAAGGCGCACGCTCTAAAATCGCCTGCTTTGACAAAGGGTTGCGGGGCGCTCACGGCGCCCCGGCCCCCTTGAGGTAGTCGACGGCCTTTGACGCCAGGGAAGCCGCGGTGAAGACGGCGCGCGAATCGTCCTGCAGGAGGCTGATCCAGCTCTTGATGTAGATGGCGTGCTGCGGGTGGGGCTCCGAGGCCTCCAGGCCGAGCTCCGCCATCAGGAACGCGGCGCCCAACTCGGCGACGAGCTCCTCAGCGGCGTACTGGCGGGTCTTGAACCGGCCCGTCAGGTCCCGGTTGAGCCGGCTCTCGTGGCCGGTCGCGTGGACCAACTCGTGGAACAGGGTGCCGTAGTAGCCGTCGGCGCCGACGAATCGGTCGCGTGATGGCATCCGCACCAGGTCCTGGGCCGGGATGTAGCAGGCTGCCTCACCGCCGTGCTCGATGCGGATCCCGCTGCTGATCGAGAAGTCCTCCGCGTGCTGGATCGGGTCGAACCCGCCGGCTGGGATGGTGTCGAGGGGCTCGGCGCCGTCGACCTGGGCCGCGTTGAAGGCGTAGGACGCCCGGGCCACCATCCGGCGGCCGTCGTCGCCCTCCTCGGAGGGGTCGACTTGGAAGTCCTTGTAGAAGACCACGAGGGAGCTCTTCTCGCCCTTGCGGACCTGGGCCCCGAGCTCCTGCCACTGGCGGTACGTGGCCCACCGCGGGTCGCCGTAGCCGTGGACCTGGTTGGCTACCCACAGGGACACCGTGTTGATGCCGCGGTAGCTCTTGCCGGTCAGGGCGTTGCGGGGGAGTCCACCGCGGGTGCGGTGCCAGGGGCACTGCCAGTTGCTGACGTCTGCGGTTTCGAGGGCGTCCAGGATGTGCTGGGTGACGGTGGCGTGGATGTCGAATGTGCCGGTCATGATGCTGTCCTCCGGGTGAAGTGGCGGGGCCCGCTGGAGGCGGGCCCGGTTGCTCAGGCCTGCTCGCGGCCGTTGAGGAGGAGGGAGAATCCGTCCCGGCCCTCGACGAGGACGGGGTAGATCGGGAGGCCGCCGAGAGCGGGATCCGTGAGCTTGAGGCTGACGTACTCGCCGCCCTTCTTGCTGGTGCGGCTCCAGCCGGCGCCGACCTCGCGCATGTCGTGCAGGACGCGGAAGTCGGGGGCCTTGTCGGACCCGGTATCCGTGGCGGGGATGATGTCGAGGGGAGCCTTGAAGGCCAGGGTCTGGATGTGGCCGGTCCAGCCGGTGCCCACCTTGCGGAAAGAACCCAGGTTCGTCGTCGTCATTGTCGTCTCCTTCGGTTGGGGTCGCACCGCGCGACGTCGTGGCGGTCTGGGCGCCGCACGGGACCGATCCGCACCGGAGGCCGGAACGAAGTGGAGGACAGCTTGCTGTTGCGGAGGACAGGGACCGGTAGGCGATGACCCGCCAAAGAGAGAGGTCGGCGTGCGTCTCCCGTCCGCCCGGGAGACGGTTGACGGCGGGCCTGCGGTGACCTGGTGGTGGGCTGTGCTGCCCGGCTATCCCTTGCCGCCCGGGATCACCGTCAGCCTGCGCATGGGCGGGGGAACGTCCGGAGGCCTCGGCGGACCGTCCAGGTCGATGAAGCGGGCGCCGCATCTGGCGTCGTACTTGCCGGGCGGGCGGCGGCCAGGCTCACGCCGCCACGGGCAATCCAGCGCCAGGCGCTCCAGCAAGTCCGGCATCGCGATCTCCGGGCCGAACTTCGCCGCCAGGCGGGCGAGCCGGTACTGGCCGCTGCGCCCGCACAGCGCGCAGCCCACGCGCACGACAACGAAGGGATAGCTGGATAGCCGGTCCGATTCTTCCATGCCGCAGAATGCGAACGGAATGAGAACGCCGTCAACCGGCCAGCGGAGTCCTCGCAGGTAAGCCGGAGCTAACCAAGCGTGTTCGGGATGCTGGACGCGCAGCAGGATTCCGGCATGGTGTCTGCAGCAACCGAACAAGGAGAGACACGTGGCCGTAGTGCTCAACGACATCGTGCCGAAGGCGGAGCTCGCCAAGGACCTGACCGCTCTGCTCGACACCATGAGGCGCACCGAGGAGTTCATCGCCTCGAAGCCGAACCGCAAGCAGGCCAAGCGGTGGCTGATCGGGAACGCCAGCAGGGTCATCGCCCTATGGCCCGTCATGGTCGGCGGCCGCATGGCGGTCGAGCTGGAAATCGTTCGCGACAACCCGAACGGGAACGGCATGGTCGCGGTGTTCCCCGTCGCCGATGAGGCGGGGTGTGACCGCATGGTGAGGCGCTACGGAGATCGCCAGGCGACTAGCCGAATCCGGCGCGCTGCATAGAATGGTGTCCACGCGCTGCGGAATGGGTCACTGCGTTCGACTGCACACCGCCAAAGCGACGTCACGGGCCGGGCCTTCGGGTGCCGGCCCTTTTCTTTGACGTGGCCTGTTTCCGGTCACGCCCCGCGATGCAGCCTGGGATTCGCGACATGCCGGACCGCCTACTGAATAGACGGTCCCCCGGTCGCCGTCCTCCTGGCGAGCACCGCTTTCCGGGACCTTTTCACGTGTATCGGTCCCCATTTCGGTCCCTGTACGCAAAAAGCCCTCCGGCGGGTGATGCCGGAGGGCTTCAGAAACCCTTGCTATGCAAGGGTTTGCATTGGTGGGCCCGGCAGGACTCGAACCTGCAACCAGACCGTTATGAGCGGCCGGCTCTAACCATTGAGCTACAGGCCCCGAAGGGATGTAAGGCTATCGCATAATCGAAGGGGTCCCGTTCGTCACCCCTCGTCATGCGCCGTTCACGGTCGTTCGGACCCTGAACGGGCCCCGCAACCGGTTCATCCCATCGGAAGGGAATGGCCCGGAGGAGGTCCGAGCCCTTCATATCGCATCCTGCGTTCGAGGCAAGGTCGGACGGTCCCGGCCTCGCTCCCATTGGTGCCAAAGACCTCATCCACGGCCGAGCCCGGACCTCCCTCGCCCGGTTGCCGCCTGGTATGCCGGACGGAAAGGGCCATGCCTCCCATGTCGCCGGAATGCGCGGGGCCGAAGACGGCTCAAGCGAACCGCATCGCTAGTCGGTCTGGAGGCTCGCTGGCGAGACCGGCAGGCGCGGGGCCGGTCCCTGGTGCGGCGTGGAGGCGACGACGTCCGGTGATCCAAGCTTCGGAAAGATGGGTGCGGCGATAATGCCGGCTATGAGGGCGAAGGCCGCTACGGTGAGCCCGATCCGCCAATACGTCGCCATCGAATCCTTACGCGTCATTCACCGTCCTCGCATGGTTGGAATCGACGCGGATGATACCTGTTAATGGATTGACGGCCAAGCTCGCCCGAATGCGGGAGGCGCCGGCGTTCAGCACGTCTTGCAGCGCCTGCCCTCCCGTTCGGCACATCCCGCATCAGCGGCCGTTCCCCGCTCCGTTCACGAAGAGGCCGCGCATCCTCCATAAGGTGGCGCAGCCCGCAAGCGAGATCAGCCCATACAGGGCAAGCTTGGCGCCGGGCGACTTCCTGCCGAAGCCATGCTGCAGTCCCGTGCTGCCGATGGGCGGCCGTCCCGGATCGGTGAGGCGGTCGTGCGCGAAGGTGGAGGCATGAGCAGGCCGTGCATCCGGAAACTCCGCAAGCCTCCGGGAACTGCGACCGTTCGACCGTTCGATGGCGCCGATGAGGGAGGAGGCTTCATCGGCGGCATTCGCGAAATCGCGAGCGGAGGTGCCAACATGCTCGGCGATGAGCCCGTCCCGTATTTGCGCTATCGTCCCGCGGATCCTCGCTTCGTCTTCCCGTCCGGACACCGCCTCGATCGCGAGGTCGCATTCGATGTCGGTGCCCATCGACCTTTCGTTCAGGTTCGCCGAGCCGACCCGCAGCAAACGATCGTCCACGACCATGACCTTGGAATGGATGACGATCTCGGCATCCTCCGTCAGAGCCGCATAACAGCGGAAGCGATCGAAGCGGTCGGCCTCCCGCAGGCGCTGCACGATCACCGTCCGGACGTGATCCATCGCCATCTTCTCGATCGCGCTTGGCGCGTTCCTTGGATTGACCACGACGATCTCGGGCCCATCCGGCTGGGCCAGCCGCTTCGCCAGAGCGTCGCCGATGCGCCTCGAGGCGAGGTACTGGTTTTCCATGTAGATCGTCCGACGCGCTGCCTCGATGGCATCGAGATAGAGCCGCTCCACTTCCCGGGTTTCGGTACGTCCGTGCCATGCCGGCACAGTTCGCGCGATCCCGACAGGAACGTCCCGGAAGTCGGGTTCGAGGCTGTCGGGCCAGGGATCATGTCCAGGCGGAACCGGCTCGAGACGCTCGCCCGTCGCACGACAGAGCCGTTCTCGCGCCAAGTCCCCGAGCGCTCTGGCGGCTGGGCCGTCGACGGCCAACATCACGTCGTGATGCGGCTTGTACGATTGGCCGGAGGGCTTGTGGCGCCGCTGATCGGCTCTCGGGTGCGCGCGTGTGTCCCAGCGGTTGGCGGCAAGGTCGAACCCGCCGCAGAAGGCAACGGCATCGTCGACGACCAGCACCTTCTGGTGATGGCAGGCCAAGGCCGGGTGCCGGTCGTCCAGAACATACCGCAGGCGCTCGCCATCGAGGTGGCGGGCCTGTGCGCCGGGCACGCGCCGGCGCTGAAGAGCCAGCCACATCGCCTTGTCCCAGACCAGGATCCGAACCTGCAAATCCTTCCTGCTTTCGACAAGCGTCCGGAGCAGATCGCCGATCCGGTCCGGCCGGCTCGCATCAGGATTGCCAGGCTCCAGGCGAGCGCGCTCGGCAAAGTCCCAGGCGAGGAGCAGAACGGAATGCCGTGCTTCCAGCAGGACCTGCTTGACCATGGCAAAGTACTCCTCGCCGTCGACCAGACAGGCGGCTCGGCGGGCGGTCTCGATGCGCCAGCAGTTCCGTCCTGCATTCAGGATGGGCTTCGTCGCATGTGAAGACCTGGGGCGGCTCATGGCACCTGTTACTGTTCGGGTCGAGCTCTCGAAACGCTCAAGGTCCGACCGGACCTGAAGAGTTCTCGTCAACGCAGGCGGTGCGGGGAAGTTGCCGCCCGGCAGGAGCACGGACGAAGCGTCTCGGCGCGCAGGCGTACCATCACTCTGCTGGTGGAATCAGCCCTCGGTCCCGCCTCCGGCGAAGGGCAGGATCAGCACCCTCGCGCCGGGGCGGCGCGAGGGAGGGCCGCTACGAGCTCCTGCGCGAGGGCAAGCGCCAGATCATCGGCTTCCAGATCGCGGGCGACCTGTGCGACCTCGGCGGCCTGCCGATGGGCTGCGCGGCGAGGGGCTGATCGTCACGCGGGGTGCCGAGATCAGGGTTCTGGACCGGGCCCGCCTTCAGGAGGCGGGCGAGTTCACTGCGGATTACCTGTTTCACGGCTCGGGCCGCGAAGAAAGCCCTTCGCCGATCCGGGCGTAGCGAAAGGGCCGATGCGGCATCCCGACCTATTGGCGGGACGATCTCACCGGCGGCGCGGCCCCGCAATCCATGTAGCCGCGATACCCGACCCTGAGGTTCTGCCCGATCTCGAACATCATGGTCGCCTCCCGGCGCCTCATGCCCTCGCGATCCTCGGCCTCGTTGTCGGCCGCGGGCGCCACGACCACCCGGACCGGGTCGGCCGTCAGCAGAAGGCGACCCTCGGGCCCGGTGGCGTCGGCCGGTGCCGGGCTGAGGGGAACCAGGTTTCCGTTCAGCTTCACGACCCCGCCCGAGGCCGTCCCATCCGGCTGCATGTTCATCGCCAGGACAGGTTTCCCTCCGCCCGTATATCGGAAATCGCAACGGGGACCGGCGCCCAGCGCCTTCTGGATTTCCGCATCGACCATCGTGGCGGGATCAATGGTCGGAATGTGCGCCCCGGACAGGGCTTCGCCAGCCGGCACGATCCGGGCGATCCCGGGCGCCCTGACAGGATCGACCACATCGTCCGGCGCGGCGCTTTCGCCGCATCCCGCGAGCAGGCCGATTGCGGCGGCCAGGGCCAGCCGCGCCTGACGGGCTTGTGAGGAAAGCGCCCGCATCAATCCCGCGCCTCCAGATCGTCGACCAGGTATCTCATCTCGGCGATCTCCCGCTCCTGCGCCTCGATGATCTCGTCCGCGAGCTTGCGGACGCGCGGATCGGAGATCTGCGCGCGCGTGCTCGTCATGATGGCGATGGAATGGTGCGGGATCATCGCCTTCATGTACTCGACGTCGTCCACCGTGGCCTGACTGCGGACGAGCCAGAGGCTCAAGGCGAACACCACGATGGAGCCTCCGAAGATGGCGAGGTTGAGCGCCATCTTCTTGTACATGTCGATCATGAAGGCGAGCATGATCACGGACATGGTCGCCCCCATGACGAGTGCCATCCAGGCGCGCGTCTCGCTCCAGAACACGTGCTCGGCGGCGTAGGTGTTCAGGTACATCAACCCGTACATCACGACGGTCGAGGTCGCGATCATCGTAGCGAAGCGCCAGTAGGACATACCCATGAGAAGCCTGCTCCAAGTCAGTGCGGATGCGCGCCGTGCGCACCACCGGGCGCCGGGCTCTGCATCCCGCCGCCCTGCGCCGCACCGCCAGTCGCTCCGGTCGTTTGCGCTCCGCCGCCATGCCCGCCGCCATGCTGCGCGCTGCCGAGCTGCGCGTAGCGCTCGGGCGTCATGGCCGGCAGTTGCTTGACGAAGGCGGCGATGTTCCAGATCGCCCGATCGTCATGGGTCGGGCCGAAAGCCGGCATTCCCGACATCTTGACCCCGTGCCTGACGATCCAGAACACCTCCTGCGGCTCCCACTCGGCCGCCGCCTCGGTCAGGTGCGGCGGTCTCGGACGCATCCCGCTCGCCCATTCGGAGCGCTCGACGCCCGGTCCGGCATGGCAGTGCTGGCACATCGACTTGTAGGCTGTCGCTCCCGCCGCGATCATGTCCGGCGTGAAGTTGGCGGGCGCGACGACGTCGTCCGCCCGGCGCTCGACGGAATTGTGGAACGTGGTGTCGAAGGCCCAGCGCGTGAACGAGGCATGCTCCTCCGTCGCGGCCACGTTGTAGGCGCCCGTATAGACGACCACCAGGCCGGCGACCCCGAGCAACGCAAGGACGCCCAGGGCACCGGCAGCAATGCCGAGGCCAGTGCCCTTCCTGTGCCGGGCCGCGCCCGTCTTCTTCTCGTCCGCCATCTTTCCGGTCGCCTCCACGTCAGGAAGGAGAACAGTGGTGCGGCGGGTCGAAAATCGAGAAGGCGTCCCCACCGGCGTCATCACCGCCTCCAGGCGCGTCGCGTCGCGCCGCGGTCTTGCCGTTGCCGGACCAACATACCAGCAGGGGGTATAGTTCCGGACCAATCGGCGGCTCACGCGTTGATGCGGAGGAGGTGGTTGGAACGCCATGGCTGGTTCGGAGGAAGAGCACGGCGGCGTCGCCGTCGATCATGCACGTCAGCTTCCGCGCCTGCGCCGCGTCGAAGGCCAGGTGCGGGGCCTTCAGCAGATGATCCGGGACGAGCGCTACTGCGGCGACGTGGCGGATCAGATCAACGCGGTCATCGCCGCGCTTCGGCGTGTGCAGGTGGACATGCTGCGCGATCACCTTCAGGCCTGCGTCGAGGCCAGCATGTCCGGAAAGATCGGCGAGAGTGAGCGCCAGCGTCTTCTGGACGAGATTGCCCGCCTGATGACCGGCCTTGGCCGTTCGTGAGCGGCCGCCCGGCGCAACACAAGCTGCGGCGGCGATTTTGGGAACTGCCCGCCCGACAGGCTGTTCAGTCCAGGAAGATGTTCGGAGAGCAGCCATGGCGCTTGTTCACTATGAGATCGTCGAGCACGACGGCGGCTGGGCCTACAAGGTCGGGGACGTCTACTCGGAAACGTTCCGGACGCACGATGACGCAAGGCGGGCCGCTGAGCGCGCCGCTGCCGAACAGCAGGTCCCCGGTGAAACCGAGACCATCGCATACCAGGACGAAGACGGCCGCTGGCATGACGAGGTTTCCCGCGGACAGGATCGGCCCGAAACGGACGTCCAAGGGTGATCCGGCCGCCCTCGCCTGCCGGATCGAGCCCGCACTTCTTTTGCCGCGTGCGATGTCGCCACACTATCGAGCCTGTGGAATCGGGGGTATAGAGTCCCTCGCCGTCGGCCCCGTCCGGCAGGCTTTGGTTTCATACCACCCAGCCATGAGCGCCCCAGCACTCCCGACTGAGTGCATCGCGCGCGAGAGGGCTGCCCATGACGTCCGAGAACAGACCCACCATCATCCTCCTCGTCGAGGATGAAGCATTGGTGCGGATGGTCGCTTCTGAGATCCTCGCCGAAGAGGGCGGATACAGGATCATCGAGGCCGTGAACGCGGACGAGGCGCTCTCCATCCTCGAAGCCAGGCACGACGTTCGCCTGGTCTGCACGGACGTGGATATGCCCGGTCCGCTGAACGGCTTCGCCCTGGCACGCATTGTCGATATGAGGCGGCCCGGCATCCGGGTGATCGTCACGTCAGGGTACAGGAGACCGGACTTAGGAGATCTGCCGAAGGGAATGCGGTTTCTCCCCAAGCCCTATCCACCGTCGGCCCTGATCGAGATGGTGCGCGAGCTGCTGGGCCCGGCGGAGCGATCCCGCACCGCTCCGCCGCAGAACTCCTCCGCCCCGGAGCATGGCTCTCCGGTCCTCCCAGGCGGCATCAAGATCGATCAGCTGCACACGGGCGTCGGCAACACGGGCGGTCTCGCACAGCCTCTTCCCGAGCCGGAAGAGTAGGACACGCCAGAGGCTCGTCAGCCCCGTCACAGCCAGGAGGCGATCCTCTCGAGAGGCTTCTTGATCCCGCCGTGCCGCGGCACCGTGCAGTCCTCCGCCGGGTAGCCGACGACCAGGAGGATATAGGGCTTTTCCGTCTCGGGACGGTGACAGACCTCGTTGAGGAAGCCCATCGGGCTGGGAGTGTGGGTGAGCGTGACCAGGCCCGCTGCATGCAGGGAGGCGATCAGGAAGCCGGTCGCGATCCCCACCGATTCCGGCACGTAGTAGTTCTTGATCCTGCGTCCGTCAGGCCCCTCGCTCGACCGCTGGCCGAAGATGGCGATCAGCACGGGAGCCGTCTCCAGGAACCCCTTGTGCTCGTCCGTGCCAAGCGGCGCCAGGGCGTCGAGCCACTCCTGCGGGGCACGGCCGTTGTAGAAGTCGCGCTCCTCGATCTCCGCCCCCTCCCGGATGCGCCGCTTGGTGTCCTGATCGGTGATGACGGTGAAGTGCCAGGGCTGGAGATTGGCGCCCGATGGCGCGGTGCCGGCGGCCAGGAGAGCGTATTCGATCACCTCCCGGGGCACCGGCCGGTCGGAGAAGTCCCGCACCGTCCTGCGCCGCCTGATGTCCTCGTAGAAGGCCTGCGCCCGGGCGATCATTTCCTCCGGCGGGTAGGAGCGGTACGAATTCAGAGGCTCCAGGATCAGCTGTGACATTCCGTTCTCCCTCGCGGGCTTCGCGCCGCCCGCTCCACCACGGCGCGCAGGCTAAGACCCCGAACCGCGATTGTGAATACGACCACAGCATAGGTTGCGGCGAGCAGGGCCAGCCGGCCCCTATCCTCGATCCGGCGTGAACGAAGCCCGGCACCGGTCGTTTCTCCAGAGGTGGAGCAGGGTGTCAGAGGTCACCCGCGGGTGCCGCGGTGCTCTTCGGGTGGCAGGGAGTCTCGAGACCTTGCCGTTCCCGGAGCGCCGCGCATCGGCTCCGGACCATGACCCGAGGCCCGGCCCTTCATGGGTCAGGCCGACAACAGACGGATGGAAGACGGAAACGATGCGCCAGATGATCGTCACGGTTCCGCGCGGCTGCGGATCGCGCGTGCTCTCCATCGCCGGCAGGCACGGCGGAACCAACGTGGCGGCGATGGCGGCCGAGGCGGAGGGACGGCCCGTCGATCTGGTGATCGTCCACACCTCCAACGCCAAGGTGGAAGGCCTGCTCGGGGAACTCGAGGGCATCCCGGACCTGTACATCACCCTTGCTCCCCAGGGAGTCATCACGCTCAAGCCGCCCGCGAGCGAAGCGCCCGACCAGGCCACCGACATCGAGCCCCGCAGCCCGATCGAGGTGGTGCTGAGCGGCCTCCAGAGCGTCGGCTCGTGGAAGGGGTTTCTCAGCTACGCCGCAGCCGCGGGCATCGTGGTCTGGATCGGCCTGTTCACGGAGACCATCTATCTGCTGACCGCCGCGATGCTCATCGCGCCCTTCGCGGGTCCCGCCATGAACGCGGCTCTCGCGACGGCGCGCGGCGACGTCAAGCTCTTCGGCCGGTCCCTCGGCCGCTACTTCGCCGCGCTCGTCACCACCATCGCGATCACCTTCATCCTGAGCATGATCATGCAGCAGCAGATCGCCACCGGACTGATGATCGAGCGAAGCTTCCTGTCGTCCGTGGCGGTGCTGCTTCCGCTCTCAGCCGGTGCCGCTGGCGCCCTCAACCTGTGCCAGTCGGAGCGCAGCAGCCTCGTCAGCGGCGCGGCGACGGGAATGCTCGTGGCGGCCTCGCTCGCGCCTCCGGCAGGGCTCGTCGGCATGGGCGCGGCCATCGGCGAATGGGACATCGTCGGATCCGCCGCGTTCGTGCTCCTCCTGCAGATCGTCGGCATCAACGTTTCCGGCGCCATCGTCTTTCGTCTCTACGGCATCTCGCCTCAAGGCGTCCGCTACAAGCGCGGCAGGAGCTGGTTCGGAATTCTGGCCTGGGCCGGCGCCCTGGTGGCAACCGTCGCCCTGGTAACGTGGCAGTTTTCCGAGGAGCCGAACCTGCTCCGCTCCTCCCAGGCCCAGCGCGCCACGGCCGACGTGCGCCAGGTGGTGCAGGAGAGCGGCCTGGCCCAGCTGGTGCAGGCCAGCGCGCAGTTCACCCGGGCCGACATCCCGGGCCAGAACACGATGCTGGTCACGCTCTACGTGCAGACCGACAACGGCGATGCCGCGAGGGTGCGCCAGGAACTGTCCGCCGCGGTGAAGCAGGTCCTCGCGGCGAAGTACGACGCCGTGCCCCTCGTGGACGTCACGGTGCTGGAGAAATGAGCGGCATGCCGGAGCCCTCCCTTCGCGGCTGCTGAAGGCTGGCTCCGGCAATTCCGCATTGTGACCGGCTCCGGTTTCGGCTCAGACTGGCGGCCATGTCGGATCCCGTCGCCCAGTTGCTGCCCGTGGCAGCCGTCTTCCTCCTCGCGGGGCTCGTCAAAGGGGTCATCGGCCTCGGCCTTCCCACCGTCACCATGGGCCTGCTCGGGCTCCTCATGAAGCCGGCGGAAGCCGCCGCGCTCCTGATCCTGCCTTCGCTGGCGACGAATCTCTGGCAGCTCTTCCAGGGCCCCCGCTTCGGCGAGCTCCTGCGGCGGCTCCGGGGCATGATGGCTGCGATCTTCATCGGCACCGTCGCGGCGTCCGGCATCGTCGCCGGCGGCGATTCCGCGCTCATCCGGGCGGGCCTCGGTGCCGCGCTCATCGTCTACGCGCTCTTCGGGATCACGAAGGTTTCGCTTCAGGTGCCGCAGGCATCCGAGAGATGGGCAGGTCCGGTGGTCGGCGCGACGACCGGCCTCATGACCGGCGCGACGGGCGTGTTCGTGATACCGGCCGTCCCCTATCTCGCCGGGCTGGGGCTCCAGCGCGACGTGCTGGTGCAGGCGCTGGGCCTGTCCTTCACCGTGTCGACGGTCGCGCTGGGCCTGGGCCTCGGCTGGAACGGAGCCCTGCCCGCCTCCGCCATGGGCGCCTCGCTGGGCGCCATCGCGCCGGCCCTCCTGGGAATGGCGGCCGGCGCATGGCTGCGCCACCGGGTCAGCCCGGCGGCGTTCCGGCGCTGGTTCTTCATCGGGCTCGGCGTTCTCGGGGGCGAGATCCTGTGGCGTGCCGTCTCGAATGGGGGCCTGCTCTGAGCAGGCGGGGCGCCGGCACCCGCCTCAGGGCTTGAACACCTCGATCTTCTCCTCGAACCCGTCCACCGCGTGTGCGCCCAGGGGCGACGGGTTGCCCCAGAGGTGCTCGACGAAGGACTTGGACATGAGCAGGGGTTCGCCGAGCTGCTTGTTCAGCTCCGCGATGCGGCTCGCGAGATTCACGTCGCGCCCGATCACGGTGAAATCCAGCCGCCGCCCCGAACCCACATTGCCGTAGGCCGCGTCGCCGTGGTGCAGGGCGATGCCGATGCCGATGGGCACCGGGAAGCGGCCCTCGTTGTTGGCCGTGTGGACGCGCCGGAGCGCCTTGGTGGCGGCCGACAGGGCCGCCTGCGCGGCGCCGCCCGTATCGTCGCCCTTGTCGCGGACGATGGCGAGCAAGCCGTCGCCGAGATATTTCAGCACCTCCCCGCCCTCGTCCTCGATGGGCGGCACGAGGCAGTCGAAATAGTCGTTCAGAAGCTCGACGGCGCTCTCCGGGCTCAGGTTGGAGGAGATGCGCGTGTACTCGCGCATGTCGGCGAACAGAATCGCCGAGCGGATCCGCGTGACCTGTCCGCGCAGGATCGCGCCGGAGAGAATGGCCCGGTGCGGATCGTCGCCCACATAGATGCGCAGGACCTCGTCGAGACGGTTGCTCGTGGCGCGCAGCTCGGTGACGAGGGCGAAGGACGGCATGACGAGACGCAGGATCGTCAGCCCCCGTTCGCCGAAACCCTCCGGCGCCCGCGTGGCCAGGGACAGGGCGTTCTCGGCCCCATTGATGAAGCGGATCGGAACCGTCACGTAGTGGCGCAGGCCCGCCGCCTTCAGTTCCGGGATGATGGGGAAGAGATCGTCCGGCGCCTCCCGGAGATCAAGGAGGAGCCATTCTCCCGTGCGGTTCACATGGGCAAAGGGGCTACTGCGGTAGACCTGGTCGCGGCGCTCCCCGTGCGGGAGATAGCGCATCACGGTCCCCTCCTCCGGCGTCCAGAACCGGCCGATGCCCGCATATTCGGAATGGAGCGTCTCGATGGCGGAGGCCGCGCGGTGGATGGGAAGGCCGAGGGCGATCAGGCGCTCGACGAAGCCGGTGAGCACCAGGTTCGGGTCCTCCATGCGCACCGCCGCCGTCACCAGCCAGTCCCGAAGGGCGATGACGCGGGAAAGCGTGTCGGAATCGAGGGTCCGGGCCAGGGCGAGCAGGTCCTGGGACAAGGGCGGCGGGTCGGATGGTGGCGTCATACGGCCAAGGTGGGTGGCGTCCATGATTCCTGCAAGCCAATGGAGAGTTCGCCGATGATAAAAGCTGGCCGGCTTTTTGCGCGCCCGATAGCTTTGACAGAAGCTGTCCTGCCGACTAGAGCCAAACTATGGCAACCATCGATACGCTTTTCGTCACCAAGGTCTACCGCGCCGAACTCACCGGCCCGAAATCCGAGCGCCTCAACGAGGAGCTCGAAGCCGCCTGCCTGTCGATCGCCGAGGACGACGAGGCCGGGCAGCGCTGGTGCGCGAAGAACGGCTATCCCGGCTACACGTCCTATGCCTCGCTGAACGACCTGCCCTGGCGCATCCCGGTCTTCGGGCAGCTCCTCAAGGCGCTGGACACCCATGTGTCCGCCTTCGCCAAGGAACTCGAATTCGACCTGAAGGGCCGCAAGCTCGTGCTCGACAGCCTGTGGATCAACATCCTGACGCCCGGCGGGGTCCACACCTCGCACATCCACCCGCATTCGGTGGTGAGCGGCACCTATTACGTGACGATTCCCGAGGGGGCGAGCGCGCTCAAGCTCGAGGACCCGCGCCTGGGCTTCATGATGGCGGCGCCGCCCCGCAAGGCCAAGGCGAAGCAGGAGAACCGGCAATTCGCCTACATGAAGCCGAGCCCCGGCACCGTCCTCCTCTGGGAGAGCTGGCTGCGCCACGAGGTGCCGGTGAACGAGGCGGAGAGCGAACGCATCAGCGTCAGCTTCAACTATTCCTGGCAGTAGGCGCCGGCTTCCCGACGCCTCACGCCGTGAGCGCCTTCGGCCTCTCGTTGGGCAGGAAGTAGGTCAGCAGACCGATCGCCGGCAGGAACGAGCAGACGTAATAGACCGTCTCGATGCTCGTCCAGTCCGCCAGCTGGCCCAGCACCGCCGCGCCCAGGCCCCCCATGCCGAAGGACAGCCCGAAGAACAGGCCCGCCACCATGCCGACGCGCCCCGGCACCAGCTCGGTCGCATAGACCAGGATCGCCGAGAAGGCGGAGGCCAGGATCACGCCGATCAGCACGCTCAGGATTCCGGTCCAGAACAGGTTGGCGTAGGGCAGCGCGAGGGTGAAGGGCAGGACGCCGAGGATCGAGATCCAGATCACGTATTTGCGGCCGATCCTGTCGCCGATGGGGCCGCCGAGCATGGTGCCGGCCGCGATCGCCCCGAGGAAGATGAAGAGGTGGAGCTGCGCATCCTGCACCGAGACCTGGAATTTCGAGATCAGGTAGAAGGTGAAGTAGCTCGTGATGCTGGCGGTGTAGAAGTTCTTCGAGAACACGAGCAGCATGAGGATCGTGATCGAGACCGCGACCCGCGCCCTCGTGTGGGGCGACCTGACCTCCACGGCCCGCGGCTTGGCTCTCATGTCCACGAGCCGGGCCTGATACCAGCGCTCCACATTGAACAGGATGATCATCGCCAGCAGTGCGACCGCGGAGAACCAGGCGATGCTCGACTGGCCCATGGGCACGACGATGAAGGCGGCGAGCAGCGGCCCGATGGCCGTGCCCGCATTGCCGCCCACCTGGAACACGGATTGCGCCAGGCCGTGCCGGCCGCCCGAGGCCATGCGGGCGACCCGGGAGGATTCCGGGTGGAAGACCGACGACCCCATGCCGATCAGCGCCGCCGCCAGCAGGAGCACCGGGAAGGAACCGGCGCGGGAAAGGATGAGCAGCCCGACGAGCGTGAAGCCCATGCCGACCACGAGGGAGAAGGGCTGGGGCCTCTTGTCGGTCGCCATGCCGACCAGGGGCTGCAGCAAGGAGGCCGTGAGCTGGAACGTGAGGGTCAGCAGGCCGATCTGCGCGAAGTCGAGCCGAAAGGTCTCCTTCAGGATCGGGTAGATCGCCGGCAGGAGCGACTGGATCAGGTCGTTGAGCAGGTGGGAGACGCTGATCGCCGCGAGGACGGGAACGGCCACGCCCTCCGCCAAGCGAGTGGGCGCGGCAGGCAGAACAGGCGACTTCGTGTCCATCTTGGCGTTCTTCGTATGAGCCCGGCCTTCGCCGAGCGTAGGCGTTTCCAAGTTGGCTATAAACCAGAACGGCCGCCGGATCTTCACCTGATCGTGCAGGTCTGGCCTGCGGACCGGACATTCCGGTCCCGGGAGCGGCGTTTTGAAGCCTCATCCGGAGGAGGACCGTCAGGTCCGTCTCGAAGGACGAGGGCGTCTCCGGAGTGCACTGGCCCCTCCTTCGAGACGCCGCTGGCGCGGCTCCTCAGGATGAGGTTGGGAGTTGGTGAGAGGCTGTCGTGGATGTGGCTGTGATGGCGCGACCTTCTTCCCTCCCCACAAGGGGGAGGAGAGCCGGGCGTGCTTCCGACGGGGCCCGAGGCCCGTGGGGAGGAGAGCAGCGTGACGCGTCACTCCTCCTTCTCGTCCCACTCGTAGATCCGCTCGGGCCCCTCGGCGTTGTCCACGACTTCCTCCTCCACGTTGTGGAAGGTGATCTTGATCTGGGGCACGACGCTCTCGTCGCCCTGCTGGATGCGCTCGAAGCGCAGCAGGTCGTAATAGGCGCAGCGCGACCGGTTGGGATAGGAGCGGCAGACCTCGGGGCGCGCGTGGTAGATCGTGCAGCCACGGGTCTTCTGGTCGAGGAAGGTACAGGTGCGCTCGAAGATGACGTCCCTCACCCGCTTCAGCACGCGCTCGCCGTCGTAGTCCGCGGTATAGCGCCGCTCGGCCTCGGCCGGCGTGACGCCGAAATGCTTGGCGAGTCTGTTGATGTCGCGCTTGGTCACGCCGACGCGCTCGTAGATCGAGCAGCAGAAAGCGGGGCATTTGTTGCAGTCGAAATAGACGCGTGGCTGATCGTCCTTGATTACCCGTTCGGCCATACGCACTCCTCTCGACCCGTCCTGTGTATCATGGAGGCGCGGGGGCATCTTTCAATAGACGATGGCCGGACCGTCGCGGGGGAGCGACACCCCGCCGGGGACCTCACGATCCTGTGCACGCGATTGTCCTGCACGGTTGCCTCCCCATGTCGGGGGATGACATCCGCGAACCGAGGAGCCGCATGATCCGCCTCAGCAGCCTTCAGGTGCCGAAGATCGGCATCGTCGTCCTTGCCTTATCGGCAGTAGCGCCCGGCGCGACGGCCCAGCCTGCCGCGCCGCCTTCCGCAGAGACGCCCGCCCCTCCCCGCAAGCCCGATACGGCCCTGCTCGAACAGACGGTGGAGCGGGCCAAGGAGCTGCCAAACCTGCATTCCATGATCGTTTCCCATGACGGCTCCGTCGTGGCCGAGCAGGTCTTTCGCGGCCCCGCCCTCGACCGCCCGGTGAACATCAAGTCGGCCTCGAAGACGGTGCTCTCGGCCCTGGTCGGCATCGCCATCGACAAGGGCGTCCTGAAGGGCGTCGATCAGACGGTCGCGTCGGTCCTCGAATCGAGCATTCCGGAGGACGCGGACGACCGCGTGGACGAAATCACCGTCGGCCATCTTCTCTCGATGCGCTCGGGGCTGGAGCGCACCTCCGGCCGCAACTATGGCGCCTGGGTCAGCAGCGGCAACTGGGTGCGCTACGCCCTGTCGCGCCCGATGGTCGACGAGCCCGGTGGCCGGATGCTTTATTCCACCGGCAACACCCATCTGCTCTCGGCCATGCTCACGCGGGCCTCGAAGCGCAGCACCCTCGATCTCGCCCGCGACTGGCTGGGCGATCCGCTGGACATCAACATCGCGCCTTGGACGCGCGACCCGCAGGGCATCTATCTCGGCGGCAACGAGATGGCGCTCTCGCCCCGCGCCCTCCTGCGCTTCGGCGAGATGTACCGGCTGGGGGGCGTGATCGACGGCAACCGTGTCCTGTCCGAAGACTGGATCAGGGAATCCTGGACGCCGCGGACCGCCTCGCCCTTCACCGGCGACAGCTACGGCTACGGCTGGTTCATGCGCGAGGTGCGCGGTCATCCGGTCCATTACGCCTGGGGCTATGGCGGGCAGATGCTCTTCGTGGTGCCGAGCCTGGCGCTGACCGTGGTCATGACCTCCGATCCCACCGAACCGTCGCGGCAGGACGGGCACATGCAGGCCCTGCATGCGCTTCTGGCGGACGGAATCGTCCCGGCGGTCGAACCGCCGCCGCAGGAGGGCCCAGCGACCACCGGCTCGACCGGGGGAGCGTCCGTGGAGGTTCCGGCGGCGCAGTAGGCCTCCGGAGGATTGCGGAGTGCCGGCACGGCCAAGGTCGTGCTAGGAAGCGGCGACACGCCCGGGCCGGACTTTCGCCGGAACCGGGCCGGTGATGGCCGGACCCTGCATGACCGACTCCCCCCTTCTCTTCCGCCTTGCCGTGGCGCTGGCGATCGGCCTGATCATCGGCCTGGAGCGCGGGTGGAAGCAGCGCGAGGAGGCGGAGGGCGAACGCACCGCGGGCCTGCGCACCTATACGCTGACGGCCCTGCTGGGCGGGCTTTGCGCCATCCTCGCCACCCATACCAGCCCCGTCTTCCTCGGCCTGGCCTTCTTCGGCTTCGCCATCGGCTTCAGCGCCTTCTCGTGGCTCGAAGCCAAGGCGGAGCAGAATTTCAGCGTGACCGGCGTCGTCGCGGGGCTCCTCACCTTCACGCTCGGCGCCTATGCGATCCTCGGCGATCTCACCGTGGCGGTCGCGGCGGGCGTGACCGTGATGCTCATCCTGGCGCTGAAGAAACCGCTGCACAGCTGGCTGAGGCGGATCACCTGGCTGGAGGTCCGCTCCGTCCTGATCCTCCTGGCGATGACCTTCCTGGCGCTGCCGCTCCTGCCCAACAGGACCGTCGATCCCTGGGGCGCCATCAACCCGGCCGAGATCTGGCTGCTGGCCATCCTCATCGCGGCGATCTCGTTCGCGGGCTACGTCGCGGTGCGCATCATGGGCAGTCAGGCCGGCGTCGCCCTGGCCGCGGCCGCGGGCGGCCTGGCCTCCTCGACCGCGACGACGGTGACGCTGGCGCGCATGGCGCGCGAGCACCCGGCCGCGAGCCCGCTTCTCGCCGCCGGCATCCTGCTCGCGGGCACCGTCATGGTCGCACGGGTGCTGATCGTGGCGAGCGCCCTCAACGGCGCCCTCCTCCTTCCCCTCGCATGGCCCCTGGGGGCGGCGGGCCTCGTGCTCCTGGCGGCGGCGGCCATCCTCTTCCTGACGAACCGGGGCGACGGCCGGGAGCACCCGGTCCTGAACATCCGCAACCCGTTCGATCTCGGCATGGCCCTGAAGCTCGCCGCCCTGATCGGCGCGATCAACATGCTCACGAAATGGATCGGCGACACCCTGGGCGGCAGCGGTCTCACGGCGCTCGCCGCCATTTCGGGCATCGCCGACGTGGACGCGATCACGCTCTCGCTCGCGCGCCAGTCCCACGAGGGCATCGCCATCGTCACGGCGACGCTCGCCATCGCCGTCGCGGTTGCCGTCAACACGGCCTCGAAAGCCGCCCTGACCTTCTTCTTCGGGGCGCCGAAAGCAGGCTGGATCGTATCGGGCGCGAGCGCGGCGGCAGTTGCGGCGGGCGGCGCGGCCTTCGCGTTCCTGGGTTGACGGGCAAAGAAAAAGGCGGGCCCGAAGCCCGCCTTTCGTGTTCCTAGTTGTCCAGGAAGCTCCTGAGCTTCCGGCTCCGCGAGGGGTGCTTCAGCTTGCGCAGGGCCTTGGCCTCGATCTGGCGGATACGCTCGCGGGTGACCGAGAACTGCTGGCCGACCTCCTCGAGGGTGTGGTCGGTATTCATGCCGATGCCGAAGCGCATGCGCAGCACGCGCTCCTCGCGCGGCGTGAGGGACGCCAGCACGCGGGTCGTGGTCTCGCGCAGGTTCGACTGGATCGCCGCGTCGATGGGCAGGATCGCGTTCTTGTCCTCGATGAAGTCGCCGAGATGCGAATCCTCCTCGTCGCCGATGGGCGTTTCGAGGGAGATCGGCTCCTTGGCGATCTTCAGGACCTTGCGCACCTTCTCCAGCGGCATGGCCAGCTTCTCGGCCAGTTCCTCCGGGGTCGGCTCACGGCCGATCTCGTGCAGCATCTGGCGCGAGGTGCGGACGATCTTGTTGATCGTCTCGATCATGTGCACCGGAATGCGGATGGTCCGGGCCTGGTCGGCGATCGAGCGGGTGATCGCCTGCCGGATCCACCAGGTGGCGTAGGTCGAGAACTTGTAGCCGCGCCGGTACTCGAACTTGTCGACCGCCTTCATGAGGCCGATATTGCCCTCCTGGATCAGGTCCAGGAACTGCAGGCCGCGGTTCGTGTACTTCTTGGCGATGGAGATCACGAGGCGCAGGTTGGCCTCGATCATTTCCTTCTTCGCCTGACGGGCCTCGCGCTCGCCCTTCTGCACCATCATGACGATGCGGCGGAATTCCTGGATCTCCAGGCCGGTCTCGCTCGCCAGATTGTGGATGTTCTCGCGCAGGTCGTGGATCTGGTCCTTGGCGTTGGCGACGAAGTCCCGCCAGCCGCGGCCGCCGAGCTTGGAGACGCGCAGCACCCATTTCGGGTCCAGCTCCCAGCCCTGGTAGTGCTTGAGGAACTCCTCGCGGGCGACGCCGTGGCTTTCGGCCAGGCGCATCAGGCGGCCCTCATGGGAGATGAGCCGCTTGTTGATGTCGTAGAGCTGCTCGACCAGGGCCTCGATGCGGTTGTTGTTCAGCGACAGCGACTTGACCGACGTGACGATGTCGCTCTTGAGCGACTTGTACTTGCGCTCCTGAGCCGGCGTCAGCTGCTTGTTCTGCATGCGCTGTTCCACATGCTCGACCTGCAGGCGGCGCAGCTTCTTGTAGTTGTCGGCGATGGAGTCGAAGGTTTCGAGCACGCGCGGCTTCAGCTCGGCCTCCATGGCCGAGAGCGACACGTTGTTCTCCATGTCGTCTTCGTCGAGCTCGCCCTCGGGCGGGGCGGCCTCGTCGCCCTCGCCGGCAACGGCCTGCTCCTCGTCGCCGCCGTCGGGCATGTCCTCGCGCGGCGCACCCTTCCCGTCGGGACCCGCATAGGTCGCCTCCAGGTCGATGATGTCGCGCAGGAGCACCCGGCCCTCGACGAGCTCGTCGCGCCAGATGATGATGGCCTGGAAGGTCAGCGGGCTCTCGCAGAGACCCGCGATCATGGCCTCGCGGCCGGCCTCGATGCGCTTGGCGATGGCGATCTCGCCCTCGCGGGAGAGAAGCTCCACCGAGCCCATCTCGCGCAGATACATGCGCACCGGATCGTCCGTGCGGTCCGTCGGCTCCTTGGCCGTCGTCTCGCGCACGGCGACGGCGCGCGACTGGGAAGCCTCGACGAGGTCGCCGCCTTCGGCTTCCTCCTCCTCCGCTTCCGCAGGCTGGCCTTCCTCGGCCTCCTCGGCCTCGACCACGTTGATGCCCATCTCGGAGAGCTGGCCAAGCACGTCCTCGATCTGCTCCGAGGAGAACTCCTCGGAGGGCAGAACCTCGTTCAGCTCGTCGTAGGTGACATAGCCCCGCTTCTTCGCGAGCTTGATCATCCGCCGAACAGCGGCATCGGTCAGGTCGAGAAGAGGCCCGTCGGTCTGTTGCTCCGGAGCCGTCGTCTCGCCTTCGTCCCGTTCGGTTGCCTTGGTTGCCATGCTTTTGCTCTACTCCGGCGCCCCACCGGCGTCCCTGGAAAGACCGGCGATGCGCGAATGGGCGGCAAAGCGTGACGGCTTCACCACCCGAACGTCATTCCCAATAATAAAACAGTAAGTCGCTTGACTAACCGTTAACCATCCCCCGCTCAACCCGCAGTGCTCCACCTTGCCGCGCCCTGACTCCTCGTGTGTCAGTGGTCACGGTGGACAACTCCGTTGTCCAGGTCGGCCTCGGCACCCTCGACGGAGGACAGTTGGTTTTGGACCTCTCGCAGCCAAGCGAGATTGGCCTCGTTGTCCTCTTCGGCGAGTGCGCGTTCAGCAGCCCGAAGCTCGCTATGTAACGTGCGGGCGCGACGATGCAAGGTGATCGCCTGCCGCAATGCGTCCTCAAGCCGCAAGGAATCCGCATGCGGATCCAGCATCCAGCGGTCGCCGGGGCGGACAAGCGCCAGGAGGCGCTCGGCCGCCTGCCCCAGGCCCGCCCGTTCCAGCCGGGCCCGCATGACCGACAGGTCCACGGGGTTTCCGGAGGCCGCGCCGTCGAGCAGCAGGTTCCGTATCAGTTGGGAAGCCCGGCCCTCAAGTTCAAGCTCTGCAAGGGTTTCCGCATGATTTTGCAGCAGTTCGGGATGCACCAGGAAGGTGCCCAGGATCATCGCCTCGCGGGGCGTTTCCACCGTGGTGCCGTTGAAGAGCGGGCTGCGCGCCAGGAGCGGCGAGATGCTCAGCCGGGCGCCGGGCGTCGCCGGAGCAGGCCCGCGGCGGTCGCGCCGCTGCCCCCCGCCCTGGCGGTTGAAACGCCCGCCGCGCGGGTCGGGATTGAGGGCCGAGAGGCGGTTTTCCATCTCCTCCCGGTAGTAACGCTTGAGGGTCTCGTCGCGAATCACCCCGAGTGATTCGCGGATGCGCTGCTCCAGCCCGGCCCGCCGCTCGGGGGTGTCGAGGGGCCCGGCCTCCATCTCCCGCCCCCAGAGGACGTCGACCAGCGGCCGCGCCGAGGCCAGCACCCGCTCCACGGCGGGCGCGCCGCCCGCCCGGGCGAGGTCGTCCGGATCCTGCCCCTCGGGCAGGATGGCGAAGCGCAGGGACTTGCCGGCGGTCAGGTTCGGCAGGGCGACGTCGAGGGCCCGGTAGGCTGCCCGCCGCCCGGCCTTGTCGCCGTCGAAGCACAGGATGGGCTCCTCGGCCATGCGCCACAGCAGGGCGAGCTGGTCCTCCGTGAGGGCCGTGCCCAGGGGCGCCACCGCGTTGGGAAAACCCGCCACGCTCAGGGAGATCACGTCCACATAGCCCTCCACCGCGATCACGGTGCCCTTGTCGTGGGCGGGCTGGCGGGCGAGATGGTAGTTGTAGAGGAGCCTGCCCTTGTTGAAGAGCGGCGTATCGGGCGAGTTGAGGTACTTGGCCGAGACGTCCGCGCTCATGGCCCTGCCGCCGAAGGCGATCACCCGGCCGCGCATGTCGCAGATCGGGAACATGACCCGGTCGCGGAAGCGGTCGTAGGGCACCTTCACGTCCTCGCCGGAATAGAGGAGCCCCGCCTCCACCATCATCTCGATGGAGACGTCCTTGGCGGCGAGGTGGTCGCGCAGCGCGAAGCGCTCGGGCGGCGCGTAGCCGATGCGGAAGCGCGCCTGGGTTTCGCGGCTCAGGGCGCGCCCGGCGAGGTAGTCCCGCGCCTTGGCGCCGAACCTGCCCTGGAGAGAGTGCTCGAAGAACTCCGCCGCCAGCTCCATCACGTCGTAGAGGCTCTTGCGCCTGACCTCCTCGGCCCGGTCCTCCCGGGAGAGCTTGGGCAGCGGCACGCCCGCCTCACCGGCCAGCCGCTCCACGGCCTCGGGAAAGGACAGCCCCTCCGTCTCCATGAGAAAGGTGAAGATGTCCCCGTGCTTGCCGGAGGAGAAGCAATGATAGAACTGCTTCTGGTCGTTCACGTAGAAGGACGGCGTCTTCTCGGCGTTGAAGGGCGAGAGCCCCTTCCATTCCCGCCCCGCCTTCTTCAGGCGCACGCGCTTGCCCACGACGGCCGAAACCGGCAGCCGGGCGCGGATCTCTTCGAGAACGTGAGGCGGGTAGCGCACGAGGCGGTTTCTCCAAACCTGTTCCATAAACTAGGGCGGGCTTAGCAAAGAATGAAAGGCGCGGCTGTGCCCGCAATCCACAGGGCCCATTTCCTTGCCGCCCAAAGGTCTGGGTTACGCCTCGTCGCTGGCCTCCACGTACCGGAGTTGCATTTTGTACATATCGTTGTATATACAATTTTGCTGATCCAGGACGGCCCTTCAGGCCCGACTTGGACATGTTGCATAAGCGGCCTTCAAAGAACGGGTGCAGGGCGTCGAACGAAAGATGGGCCGGGGTACCACGAAGGATCATCGTGGTCAGAGGACTATTGTCCTCAAGGAATTTTTCGTGAGCAGAGGAAAGCTGAATTCGACTGGGACGAGCGCAAGCGACTCTCGAACATCGAAAAACACGGCATCGATTTCCTGGATGCCATCGAGGTCTTTGGAGACCCTGATGCGTTATCCTTCCGATCAAGGGCCGAACATGAGGAAGACCGTTATCTGATCATCGGCCGCTGCAAAGGCCGGGTGATCGCCGTGATCTACACGTGGCGGGGCGAAACCGTCCACGTCATCTCGGCCAGGATGGCGCGAAGAGAGGAGCGACAACGATATGGACCGTGAAAGAATTGTCCGTCACGTCGCATCGCTGGACGATGGGACGAGCATTGTCGAGCATGAGGATGGGCGTCTGGAGCGGCTGACCTCCCGCACCGATTGGGCGCGCATCGATGCCCTGTCGGACGAGGAGATCGAGGCCGCTGCGACTGACGATCCGGATGAAACAGGTTTCCAGCAGATCGACTGGTCGAAGGCTGAAGTCGCCTCCCCTCCCCGCAAGCTTCCCATCTCCATCCGGGTGGACGAGGATGTGCTGAATTTCTTCAAGCAGCAAGGGACAGGGTATCAGCGCCGCATGAATGCGGTGTTGCGGGCCTACATGAAAGAGGCTCGGAAAGCCGGGCCGACGAACCCAAAGGCAAAGAAAGCCGGCTGAGTTCCGAACGTCGTCGTTCCGGCACCGCGAAAAAACCCGGGGTGAACCCCGCGCCTGGCTATGCGCCGCCGGGCGCGCTTTCGCCGTGGCTCCCGCCGTAGCCGTTGCGGGCGGGCGGAACCCAGCCCTCTGGCGGCGCCTTCGGGCGGTAGATCTCGACGAGCAGCGGGTGGCAGGCCGCCGTGTCGCTGGAATGCTCGGTGCTGCAATCGCCGCCGGGACAGGCGGACAGGGCGCCCAGCAGATCGATCTCGGCGAAGAATTCCAGGAAGTCCCCCGGCCGGACCGGGCTCGCCTTCATGAAGTACTGCCCCGTGTCGCGGGTGAAGCCGGTGCACATGAACACGTTGAGCACGTCGTGCACCGCGGGCTCCACCGCCGCGAGGGGGCGGCCCAGGCGATGGGCCAGGGCTCGCGTGAGGTTGGAGTGGCAGCAATGATGATAGTCGCCGCCGGAGAGGAGCCGGTGCGTGTAGGGATCGCAGCGCGTGCCGATCACGTCGTGCACGGAGCCGCCGTATTCGTCGAAGCCGTACCAGTCGAGGGTATCCTGCGTGATCGTCGCCATCGGCCGCAGATGCGGCAGGTTCGACCAGAGCCGGTCGCCGGTGGAGAGATGCGTGCCGTGCAGCGCCCGGGTCTTGCCGGAGAAGAAGCGCTCGTCGATGTCGTCCGCCGCCCAGAGGTTCAGGTCCCCGACCTGCGGCCCCTCCATGGAGACGATGCGGAAGAAGCAGCCGGCGGGCACCGTGAAGCAGCGCGCGTCGCGCGGCGGCACAACCACCTCGTCCACCTTCTCCCAGCCCTCCCGCGCGGCGCGATAGGCCGGCAGGTCGGGCGGCACCAGGCTGTCCACGGGATAGCAGATCACGGGCGCCAGCTTCCGCCGCGCCTCGGCGTCGGACGGCTCCGGCCGTTCGCTTCTCTCAGGTTTCATCCGCGTCTCCCGCTTTCGTTCGCCGCCTCTCTTACAGGCAGGCGCGTGCGGGTGGCTAGGGCGATCGGCGGCTCGCGGCATCGCGGCTCCGGCGCCGCGAAAAAAAGCCCGGGTCGCCCCGGGCCCAGTCCATCGTGGGAGGAGACGGAAGCTCAGTAGGTGCCGAACTTGAAGTTCAGCTTGGCGCGCGCCACGAAGAAGTCGCTGTCGTTGTTGTTCGTCGCCGGCACGGCGACGGCCACGGGCTCCCCGCCGACGGGCGTGAAGGTCCCGATGGGGCCGTTGAAGTTGTTGTCGTCGTCCTCGAAGGTGAGCCACAGGCCCTCAAGGCCGAAGGTGACGGCGGAGGAGCCGAACCAGTTCACGGGCAGCGCCCATTCGACGCCGCCGCCCAGCGCCCAGCCGGTGTTGTCGTCCGTATAGGCGAAGCCGCCGGTGCCGTAGACCAGCACCCGGTCGAACGCGACGCCCAGCCGGGCGCGCACGGAGCCCCACCATTCCGGCGCGTTGCTGTTGAACACGCCCGGCACGAAGGTTCCGGCGAAGCCGTTGCCCGGCACGAAGAGGACGTTCTGGTCCTGGTCCGTGTCGGCCCACTGGATGTCGGCCTCGAGACCGACCACGAACGAGCCGAGCTGATAGTTGTAGCCGACCTGCCCGCCGCCGGTGAAACCGCCGTCGTTGTTGTTCGAGAAGACCAGCGTGCCGGAGAGCCCCGCCGGAACGCCGGGACCGGGCGCCAGGAACACGGGCTCCCGGTCGTCCTCGCGCCAGCCCCAGCCCGCATTCGCGCCCACGTAGAAGCCCGACCAGGTAAAGATGGGAACGGGGGCGATGACCGGAGCCGGAGGAGGAGCCGTCGTGACCGGCAGGTCCGCCGCCGAGGCCGCCGAGATGGCCAGGGCCGAGATCGCCGTGGCCGCGAGAAGACTCGAAGAACACTTCCTCATGAGAGTCACCCTTGTGCAAGGAGGAACCGGCGCAGCTTACGGCGATTTCGGCCGCAGCCCCTATAGCAAATCGGCAACACGTCATAAGTAAACGTAGTATTTTTGAAAGTATCGAAAGTGGTACTACTATTTGTATTCACAAGGAATGATAATAAATTTTATGATTATGATCTCATGATTAACTGAAAATCAAGATCCAATATTGACAGGCCAGGGGCCGCATGTCCTACTGCGGAGGCTTTTCGGATTGTCATCCCGAAGGCGAGGAGAAAACTCGAAACCCTGTCCCCAGCGGACAGGGTTTTTTCAAGCCGGGGATGCGGTTCTCCCCGGCGGCTCGGCCGGCCTCGCGGCGGATGCCGCCGGTGGAGCGATGCCCGCCCCCCCACCCCGCCCCATCCCCATTGGCCCGATCCCGCTTCGCCGGGCACGCCCGCGCCGGGCTGCGCGACCTGTCGATCCGCAGCGGCGCGCGACGCGCCTTGACATGCAATGATTTCATTGCATATTGAACCGCGTGAACGATGATGAACTGGACCGCGTCTTCAAGGCCCTCGGCGACCCGACCCGTCGCAGGATCATCGACCGTCTGCGCGAGCGTCCGAAGCAATCGCTGTTCGAAATCTGCGCCCTGTCGATTGCGGACGATGGAGCGCCCCTCTCGCGCCAGGCGGTCACGCAGCATCTCGACATGCTGCAGAAGGCCGGGCTCGTCCGGGTCGAGTGGTTGGGCCGAACCAAGCTCCACACGCTCGATCCCGGCCCGTTGCGGGAGGCGTTCGGCCTATGGCTCCGCAACCACCTCTAGAAAGGAGAGCCCGATGAGGATCTATGTTTCCAGCGTCTTCGTGGACGACCAGTCGAAGGCCCTGGATTTCTACACGCGCCTGCTGGGCTTCAGGGTGAAGAACGACGTGCCCGTGGGGGAGCATCGCTGGCTGACCGTGGTCTCGCCGGAAGATCCCGACGGGACGGAGCTGCTTCTCGAGCCGAGCGACCATCCCGCCGTCAAGCCCTACAAGGCCGCGCTGGTCGAGGACGGCATCCCGGCAACGTCCTTCCAGGTCGACGACATCGATTCCGAATACGACAGGCTTGTGTCCCTCGGCGTCTCCTTCGCCCGGGAACCGATGAATGCCGGGCCGGTCCGGATGGCGGTGCTCGACGACACCTGCAGCAACCTCGTTCAGCTGATCCAGATGAAAGGCGCCTGAGGGTTTCGAGCGCCCATGCCGCCGGGTCGAGAAGGCGGAGGTCTCGGGACCGCGGGAGCGGCCCATGCCGGGGCGGGAAGCCCCGGCTGCCGGACCGGCGGATCAGCCGATCTGGTCGATGATGATCGCCCGGATCTCGTCGCGGGTGAGAATGGTCTGCTGCGGCTGCCACGTGGAGACGGGCTTGCGCAGCTTCTTCTTCGTCAGGGGACGCGACAGGGCCGGTGCGGGCTTGGAATACGAAAGGGTTTGCATGGTTCTTCCTCGAGCGGCTTCGGCCAGGGCCGTGCCGCCGTTGTTCATTGTGACTGAAATCGATTGCGGAGCAAAACGATGTGCGCGCCGCGGCATTATGCGCGGCGACCAAACTTCAAAAGTGCGGAAAGCGGGCCCGGTGCTCGATCACGAGCTTCGGAGAGCAGGCCGAACAGATCGTTTAGATGAACCCAACATA
The DNA here is from genome assembly GCF_042650665.1 of Microvirga sp. GCM10011540. Taxonomy (NCBI): domain Bacteria; kingdom Pseudomonadati; phylum Pseudomonadota; class Alphaproteobacteria; order Hyphomicrobiales; family Methylobacteriaceae; genus Microvirga; species Microvirga sp. GCM10011540. Next base: position 123,224 of record NZ_JBHSBQ010000031.1, read on the forward strand.
GATCGTCCCGCCGATATTTTCAAGCAGAAAGATCGTTTTTCATGCCGGCGACAACGAATAAACCCAGAATTTCCGGAGATTTTTCCCGGAAAAATCAGGCTTCCGTTAAGATGAAATATCGCATGATCGGGATTTTTCTTGGCCCTGAGCCTTGTTTTCGCCGTGAATGGGCACTAGATGTTCTTTATCGACATTTGGCCGGACAATCGGGCTGTTACGCCTTGGCATGCCAGGCGCACGTTCAGACACTCTTCCAAACATCGACGAACCGGGTTCGAGGCCGTGCGTTGCCACGCCCTTGCGCCCACGTGCACTGACACATGACTGAGGAATATCCCATGAACACGGGCACCGTGAAATTCTACAACGACCAAAAGGGCTTCGGCTTCATCCAGCCGGACAATGGCGACAAGGACG